>JAAYCO010000226.1 GCA_012729725.1 Planctomycetota bacterium | reverse complement strand
GTCGCGGAAGTCGTAACCATCGGCGGCAAAAAGGACGAGATCTCCCAGTCGATGTCTCTTAAACAACGTGGTGATCTGTTGAGGCAGATCGGGATACTCGGTATCGCTTGTCGCGGCAAGCCACTCTCTGCCGGACATAGGCGGGCCCAGGAGCGCCTCCGCCGGCACGTGCCCGTTCCAGCCGAAGGGATCGTTTCCACTTACAAGTCGATACGATATCAGGCCCCCCTCGTGGACCTTGAACTCCGCCTCGCCGTCACATCTCCGAACACGGACGGCGCCATCCTCGCATCTGTATGCCAGACTGTCCACAGCCGGATGCCCCAAGAGCTGAGTAGGAAGGTCAACAGTGCGTTCCAGATGTTCGCCGGCGGGATAGTTCTGCATATCCTCTATGGTGCTGTGCGACAACCAATTCTCAAAACCGACGGCGATGCCGTTGCGCCGGACTGGCCTGCGCAGGTAAATCGAAGCAAATCCGTCGCCGCAAACCATCACCGCGGCGTTGAACTTCTGATAATACTCGGCCCTCTTCACGAAACTGGTTGTTTCCCACAGCTTCTTTCGGGCAAGACCGATGCCTAAGCCCTTCTCAAGATAATCCTCAACCATGAAATGATGAGGCGCGCGGTGCATTCCATGGTCGCTAAGCAGCACGATATGCAACTGGTCAAGCAGGCCGGCTCGCTCCATGTCGCCAAGCACCCTGCCTATTTGATAATCGCTGTGCCGGATGGCTTCTCTATAAAGAGGATGGTCGATGCCCTTTGTGTAGGCGCGGAAATCGGGCCCCAGCATGTAAATCGAAATGAAGGCCGGCCACTCGTTGCGAAGCCTTGCCACATGCGCCGCCATCTTCAGCCGGTACAGGGTTATCCTGTCTACGAACTCATACCAGCCAAAGAAGTAACTCACGCCGCCCGACATGCGGTTCTCAACAAACTCTGAGGCCCCGCGATGAGACTGGAAAAACAGCGCCCAAGTGGTCTTGCCGTCGAGTTGTTCATAGATCGTCGGCGAGTTGTGGTCGCCGTCCACGGTGTTCTTCTGGGCAATGCTGTTGTAATTCCTGAAGACCAGCGAGTCGCGGTCGAACCACTCGGTGCCGATGATATCATGCCGCGCCGGCATGAGGCCGGTGACCACGCTGGTTTGATTCGCAAGCGTGGAAGACGGCAGGCTGGCTGTTGCTCTTGGCGCAAAGGCGCCGCGGTCTACGAAGTACTTTTTGATGGCCGGCAGCTCGCCATTGTCCAGCATTTCGCTGAATATTTCGGCGTTAAGCCCATCGACGAAAAAGAGGATGACGCCCCTGGCTTCCTGCCGAACCTGCGGGGGAAGGCTAAAATCCAGGCCGTAGCTGTCCGCCGGGCCTTGCGCTGCCGGCACGCCGCACCCGGCGGCAAAAGAGGCCGCCAGCAAGGCACATATCAGTAATTGGAATCTACGTAATGTCAATCTGCACCTGCCGATCAATGCTCGCTTGAAGCAATCTCCAGCAAAACGATATCCGCACGACTGCTTATACGCACGTCTACCGTTGAAAAGGGTGAGATTCAAGACGAATGACAAGGCTTGGCGGTTGACAAGACAAGAAGATTAACTACTTCGCAGCCTTGGGATTGACCAAATCATTGCTTTCGGGGAGGAAATCCTCATCTCCCAGAGAGGTGAATTGAATGTTCTTGAACACGTAACGGCAGAGGAACTCCTCGTCCTTCCAACCGTACGCCTCAATCATGACCGGCAGCAGGTATTCCTGGTCAATGTACGATATTGTCTTGGCGGCGGGGTAATCAGCATTCTGAGGCAGGTGCCTGATAAGCGTAAATACTGCTCTGCCATCGAGTTGTGCATCCTGACCCATCTGTTCTTGCAGGTGCCCGCGCTCCTTCGCCAGGACATAGACGTCTATGAGGTTCTGGAGGCTTTTTTCAAACCCGAACTGATCTACAGTTCTCAGGGCGCTTCGTTTGGCATCCGGGCCATCAGGCTTTCGTTGAACGGTGGGTGCCAGTGCTCGCGCCAGCGCATTGGCCGGGCGGACCAGCATGTTTCCGCCGTATAGCCCTTCAACATACAGGACGCGGTCGCCCTGCGGGGCGTTAGTTTTCCAGGCCATCATGACGCTGAACGGGCAGGAGCGGAACTTGACGGCGATTTCCTGCTCTTTTGTGAGCGTGCCGCCTATGCGTTCTTGTTTGACGAAGGTGCAGGTGTAGTCGCGGTACTTCTGCTGGAGATTCTCCATGCAGTATTGCAGGGCATGCACATGGCCTTTTTGGGCCAGTTGACGGAATTTATCGGCCGAGGCGCTCTGCATGTTGGTCGAAAGCGCCACGGCAACCTTTTCGGTAACCATGGCCTGCTGACCTTCGGGCGACGCGCATTGAATGCAGAACAACCCCAGCAGCATCAGCCCTACAAGCCAACGCAAACGGCGATTCACCGGCTTAAACAACTTTCGCATCCGTTGGCCCTTTATTGGCTGCGGGTCATTCGGGTCCTGACAAGATCACATCCAACACCATCGGCTACCGGCATCGGTTTGCTTGACTCCAAGGATAATCCGCATCGACCTTATGCCCGACTGCGGAAATCGGATCAGCGAAGTATATGGGGCAAGGCCATTTTTATCAAGGCCAATTGCCGCCGCAACAATCGCTGGGCCATCCCGCATGGCAGTAATTGGTGCACAAATGCTTGACTCCAATGCATAGGCAGCCTTATAGTTTCGCCCTCAAGCACAGCCGATGTGGCTGACGCGGAAAAGGAACAGCATGAACCTTATCACGGGCGCTACAGGACTACTTGGTAGTCACATTGTAGAGAAGCTTTGCCAGGCGGGTCAGCCCGTCCGGGCCGTTGTGCGCCAAGGAAGTGATTGGGTCTTGCCCGACAGCTGCAAAGTTGAGAAGGTTCCCGGAGACATTACCGACCTTCAGAGCCTGCGACAGGCGATGAAGGGAGTCAGCACGGTTTATCATGCCGCGGCTCAGGTTGGCGATTGGGGACCATGGAGCCGCTTTGTTGCCGTAACGATTCAGGGCACCGAGAACATGATTCAGGCCGCAAAAGAAGCCGGTGTTCAGCGGTTCCTTCACGTGAGCAGTATTTCAAGTTACGGTCACCCCGATGGAGAGGGTTTGGTGCTGGATGAAAGCGCCCCGCTAGGCGTTAACCTGCACAAATGGAGCTACTACAGCAGGGCAAAGGTAGAGGCGGAGAAGTTGGTTCGGGCCGCGCACGAACGTGGCGAGCTGGCGGTTACGGTTGTCAAGCCGAGTTGGCTTTACGGGCCGCGCGATCGGGCCAGCATGCCCCGCCTTATTCGCGCCATCAGGGCCGGCAAGGGCAAGTTGGTCGGCGACGGCAAGAACCGGCTGAATCTGACGCATGCCGCAAACGAGGCTGAGGGTTGCATTCTTGCGGCAACATCGCCAAACGCCGTTGGCCAGACTTACAATCTGTCAAACGACGGCGTGATAACGCAGGAGGAGTATTTCAACAAAATAGCTTCCTGCATCGGCGCCAAACCTGTAACCCGCAAGGTTCCTTACAAGGTCGCCTATGGCGCGGCGTTTATGATGGAACTGGCGGGGCATGCACTGAAGAGCCCCAAGCCGCCGTTGGTGACTCGTTACGCAGTCTGGTTGATGGGACGTCGTTGCTTCTTCTCATCCGAAAAAGCCAGGCGCGAACTTGGTTGGCAGCCCACAGTGCCATACGATCAAGGCATAGAGGCGTCTGTGCGCTGGTGCCTTGATAATGTGCTAAAAGATTAGAGCAAGCCAGAGCATTCGTTTTTTGTTCCGCTCCCGCTGCGTCCCATTATGTAGATCGAAGATGCAATCCCCAGGTGATTGACGTCGGCTGATCGTATATGCATTTTTTTGTGTGATTGTGTCGTGCTGTGAGTAATACAAGAGGCGCGCGATGTCCGGGTGTTTGGACAGCAGCCGCGGTGGATCCGGGTCGGGGGTTATTACCGGCGGCAGCTTCGCGCGCCTCTTATTTCTTTGAACGCTAAATGTCTGCAACGAACAGGTTCAATGCCCCTTGGCTCTTGGGCCGCCGTCATTCACGGCCGCCTGCACTTCTTTCAGCAGCAGCTTAAGATTCAGCGGCTTTGCAAAGCAAATTCTTGCGCCGCAATCAATGATCTTCTCTTGGCTTTCTGCCGAGGGAAACGCCGTCATTGCGATCACTTGAGCCTTTCCCATGAGATGATGTGATTTGATATGCCGGCATACCTCGTAGCCATCCATCCCCGGCATTTTGAGGTCCAGAATAACAACATCCGGCGTTTTCGTGGCGGCGATGGCGCCGGCCTTGAAGCCGTCATGAACCTCAGTAACCTCGTAATCTGGATGAGCAACCGCAATCGCCTGGGCTATAACCTTCGCCACCTCGGGATCATCGTCGACAATCATGACCCGCACGGGCGTCTTGACCACCTCCGGTGGAACAGGCATGTTGTGGCTTTTGAGAAAACTGAGCAAATCGGCCGTCATGATGCGCCTATGTCCGCCTGGCGTGCGATACGCCTTCAGCAGGCCCTGGTCAACCCAATTGGCAACAGACCCAGGGTCTACATGCAGCATCTGAGCAATCGCAAAAGTGGAGTAATTTTTGCCCAAGGAAAACTCCTAGGCCACCACTGCTGGCTCTGTATAAATCATCGACCGATTGCGAGAATAAGTCAAAGGGTTTTTCGTTTTTTCCGAGAATTCAGATTTGCCGCGGCTTCGTCTTGATCGTACTAGGCTACATGGCGCTGCCTTGAGTAAGAACCTGGCGCTAATTCAAAGGCGGTTTGCGCTATTTGGATGATATTATGCCTGTCGTGCCGGTGGCGACCTTTGGAGCTGATTGTTTTGCTTGACCAGTTTTGCGCCTACGGGCACAATGGACAGTCTTAATTAACGCATTTGCAATTGGTTGACGATGCAGGTCTCGTAGCTGCCGGCGCCTGCGAACAAGGAAACACATGAACGCGAAGAATCTGCCTATCAAGTTCGGTCTTCTGGCCCTGCTGGTTCTGATGAGCATCTGGTCGTTGTTCGCAAACAAGGTGCAGCTGGGCATTGACCTGCGCGGCGGCCACTCGCTGGTCTTCGAGATCCGCACCGGCGAGGCCGAGATTGCCCGTCTTAGCGGAGAACTGGCGAAGAAGGAGGCACTGTTGGCTGGGGCCACCGACCCGGGTCTCCAGGAACAGCTTAAGACGCAGATAGCCGGCATCAAGGACACTATTGCCGCTCTTGAACAGGAACGAGGCAATTTGGGCGATCTTCAGGAAAGAATGATCGCTCTGCTCAAGGCGCGCATAGATCCCCAGGGGTTGTCTTCGCTCGATTGGCGTCCGATGCATCCCAACCGCATCGAGATACGCATGCCCGCCGGCAGAAAGGAATCTCTGCAGGCCAAGCTGGCGTACGACAGAGAGCTTGAGAAACTGGATGCCGGCAACATCGAGCCCTACCGGCTTGAACAGATTAGCTCCGAGAAAGATCCTCAGGTGCGTCAGGCTATGGTCGCCGAGCTTAGCGGTGGCGACCAGCGGCGCGCGGATCTGTTTGCGCAGTATGTGCAGGCAGTAGATCGCAAGGCGGCGATAACCGCCGGTATCGAAGAGATTCGAGTCGCGTTGGCGGCTGTTCCCACCTCCACGGCAGCTCCGACCGCGGATCAGATAGCACTTGCTGACAAGCTCGAATCGCAGCTTGCTGAACTTGATGTAACGAATAGTCAAGTGAGCGACATTCGCAGGGCGCTGCTTGGCACGAACCTGCATCGTTCCGCCATTGATTCTGTCTTTCAGAGTTATCTTACATCGCGCGAGGCAGCCGGCATCAAGTCTTCCCAGGAACTCGAAGCCCGAAGACAGCGCTTCAACGACGGGCTTGCCGGGTTGATGGAGAAGCATCCGACACGCAAGGAACAACTCGAAGTCCTTGTTGCTCGCTACAAGGAATGGGCTGAATCGCGTCGGCAGTTGGACGACCCATCCGATCTGATACGCATGATCCGCAATGCCGGCGTGCTTGAATTCAGAATTGCCCCGTTGCTGGCGACGGCGCCGGGCCATGTTGGCAGCGGCTTCATCTCGGCCCAGAGAGCGAATCAGTACATCGAGATTCTCAAGAACCCAGAAGAGGGCCCGGAGGCTTTGCGACGCAGGAACGACGAATATCTTTGGATGCCCATCCGTGCCGGCTCCGACAAGTACACCGGCATGATCACTGCCGAGACCGGAGGGCAGAAGTACCTTCTCGTTCACAACCGTCCCGCCCACACGATGCTTCAGAATCGATCCGATAGGCGCTGGGCGCTTGATCGCGCGGGAGTCACCAACGACGATAGCGGCAGATGGGCTGTCAGCTTCACGTTCAACGACGCCGGGGCGAGGCTATTCGGCAACATGACTGCCTCGCACCATGGTCAGCAGATGGCTGTGCTGCTTGACGATGAGGTGTATTCCGCTCCGACAATTCAGGCGACGATCACCACCTCGGGCATAATAACCGGCAGCTTCACGATAGATGACGCCAAGCACCTGGCCAGGACGCTTGAAGCAGGATCCCTGCCGGCCAAGCTGAACCCTGAGCCGGTTTCAATGAATACCTTTGGCGCAAGCCTTGGCGAAGAAAACCTTCGCCAGGCGATTCGCGCCGGCATCTATGGCGCGATCGTGGTTGTGGCCTTCATGCTGGTCTACTACCTGCTGTCGGGCGCTATCGCCAACGTGGCCCTGGCGCTGAACGTGCTGCTTGTGTTGGGCGCAATGAGCATGCTCAACGCTGTGTTCACCTTGCCGGGCATCGCAGGCGTCATCCTGACGATAGGCATGGCCGTCGACGCTAACGTGCTTATATACGAGCGTTTGCGCGAGGAGCAGCAAAAGGGCCTGTCGATAAGGATGGCCATCAAGAATGCGTACGAACGTGCGTTCAGCGCCATCTTCGACTCCAACCTGACCACGTTGATCACCTGCGTTGTCCTCGGATGGGTGACTACTGAAGAGGTCCGCGGTTTTGCGATAACCCTGGGCCTTGGCGTTGTGTTCAACATATTCTCCGCGGTGTATGTCACGCGATGGATATTCCAGGCGCTGCTTGAATCCAAGCTGGTGACCAGGCCCTTGCACATGCTCAAGGTCATTGGCGTGCCCAACGTCAACTGGGTATCCAAGAGGTACTACTTCTGGGCGGTCTCGGCTGCGTTTGTGGCTATGGGCATAGGTTCGCTGGTGTGGCAGGGCAAGGATGTTCTTGGCATAGAGTTCTCCAGCGGCACGCAGGCGATCATGACCTTCCGCGATGACGCCCTCATAGACGGGCAGCTTCCGGACGATGCGCTGGTAAGGCAGAGGTTTACGGAAAAGGCCCAGGCTCACCAGCGCCTCGCGGCGACTGCGCGCGTCGAGAAGATCGATACGGGCAGAGTCGCCAACTTTGTCAGAGATCATGACGCCAATGGAGATGCAAAGGTTACCTTGGCGGAATGGGAAAACAGCGGCTTGGATCGCGAGTACTTTGTGCTGTTGCAGCAGCGAGTGGGCGCTGACGAACTGACCAGCAACAACTTGCTTGGCAAGCTGCCGGCCAAATCGTACCAGGTCTCGACCACCGAGACACAGGTTCCTCTGATTCAGAGCGTCGCCGCGGAGGCGTTCGGACAGGCGCTGGAAAAGCGCCAGCCTCTGAGCTTCGAGCTGATCAAGAGCACAAGTGAATGGCGGCTGGGCATGCCGCTTGATGAGTCAGGCGCAACCAGAGTCACAGCCGATATGTCCGCAAAAGCGCCTGCCGAATACCGCAAGGAGTTTGTCAATCGCGAGGGCGGCGTTCTTCACGTTATTCGCCTTGGCGAGCATGGCGCCGCTCTTAGCGATGTCGTGCAACGGCTAAGGGACACGCGCTTCCAGCCGGACTTCGCCTCCGTCAGGCTTAACGATACTGATGTTATTCCACTCGAACCGGTCGGCAAGAACATGTACCGGCAGTTCGCGGTGCTGTCCAGCCCCGCCGATCCTACTGTGAGCGATAGTGAGAAGGCCTGGCAGGAATTCGCCCAGTCCGAACTGAACCTGTTGTCATCAGCGATGATGCGCCAGGAAGCGATGGACGCCACCAATTTTGACGCCGCCATTGCGGGCCAGGCCTCTCAGAGCGCCATAGTGGCGATGGTGTTGAGCTGGATCCTGATCATCGTCTACTTGTGGCTGCGATTCGGCTCGGCCAGGTGGGGTTTTGCAGCCGTGGTCTGCCTCATTCACGATATTCTTATAGTCGTGGGCATGGTGGCTGCCTCAAACTGGCTGGCCAACACTTCAGTAGGCAGGATGCTGCTGATTCAGCCGTTCAAGATCGATCTGCCGATGATAGCGGCCTTCCTGACCATTATTGGTTATTCCGTCAACGACACCATCGTTGTCTTTGATCGTCTTCGCGAGAACCGCGGCAAGCTTCAGACGGTCACTCCCGAGGCGATCAACCTGTCAGTCAACCAGACGCTCAGCAGAACCGTGCTCACCGGCACGACAACTCTGATGGTGGTGCTGGTTATGTACATCGCGGGCGGTCAGGGCATCCATGCGTTCAACTACGCCCTTCTGATCGGCATGTTGTTTGGAACATACTCATCCATCGCTATCGCCAGCCCGCTGTTGCTGGGCGTGCGCAGGATGATGCTTCCCGTCAACGTGTCGCCCGTCCGGCAGGAGACGACGAAGGTCTAGCGGCGTGACAATCGGCAGTTGACGAGTTATCCGGCTCTTGCCGGCGCCCACACGTGGCGCAGGAAACGAGTGCATGAGCACAGTGTCGTCAAGACCGTCATTGCGAAGGTTTCTGGTTGCACTTGCCGCGGCTGTGGCGCTTACGTTTGTGCTGGGGTGGCTGTATGAGTTGATCCCGCACGATGTTCGTGAGGCGCACTATCCAAGCGCGCACGCCATCGTCGAGATCTTCAGCATGATCGTCGCGGGCGGGCTGTTCATGCTGGCATGGAACAACCGCCGTAACCTTGAGAACCATTATCTGCTGTGGATCGGGATCGCCTACGCGTTTGTGGCGATTATTGATCTGCTGCACACGCTGACCTATCGCGGCATGGGTGATTCATGGGGCGGGGCGCCAAGATCAACGCAACTATGGATTGCCGCTCGTGGAATGCAGGTGTTGGCGTTGGTTGCGGCCCCTTTCTTCATCCGGCGCAGACTGAACGAATGGGCGGCGATGGCGGGCTTCGCCATCGTCACCGTGATCGTTGTCATGTCCATCTTCGTGTGGGATTTCTTCCCAGAGTGCTTCAGAGACGGATTGACGCCCTTCAAAATCGTGTCTGAATATGTCATTTCCGCTCTGCTGCTGGTTTCGGTGGTTTTGCTGATCCTCAACAGGAGAGCATTTGACGCCGGTGTTCTTCGTCTGCTGGTGGCTTCGATTATTGTGACCATATGCTCGGAAATGGCTTTCACCTTCTACTTGGACCCATTCGCAGCAGCAAACATGGTGGGCCACATCTTCAAGACGATTGCTTTCGGGCTGCTGTACCTTGCGCTGATTGACACCGCGCTTCGCCGGCCGATGGACGTTCTGTTCCGTGAACTCAAACAACGGGAGGCGTCCCTGAAGCAAACGCAGCGGCGGCAGGAGCGGCTTATCGAGGCCATGCGCAAGGTTCGAAGCGCCCTGGAAGTGCGGGTGCAGGATCGCACTAAACAACTGAACAACACCGTCAAACAACTCGAAATGGAGGCGGAAGACCGAATCAAAGCTCAGGAGGCGCTGCGGCAGCAGTCTCGCATTCTGGAGTTGTTCACTCGCAAGTACTCACGGCAGGAGTATCTTCAATCGGTTACCGAGGAGTTGCGCAACTGGAGCGGCTGCCGATGCGTGGGCATAAGAATAGGAGGCGCTGCCGGAGAAATCTCATATGAGTCCTTCTTGGGATTCAGCAAGGAGTTCTGGCAAAAGGAGAAAACTCTAAAGCTGGGCGCCGATAATTGTGCCTGCACCAGAGTGGCGATGGGGCAGTTCATCCAGGCCGAGCGGAAGAACGTCACACCCGGTGGATCGTTTTACTGCAGCGACCTTCAGAAACTTGTCGAACTGATGGATGAGCCGTCCAGAAAGCTATACCGCGGGGAATGTATGCGGCACGGCTTCAGGTCGATGATGATAGTTCCTGTTCGTTATCGTGACAGCATTCTTGGCTTGATTCACATCGCCGACGAACGGCCTGGGCTTGCAGGCGAGGAATCCGCCGCCTTTCTAGAGAGCATCGCGCCGCTGATTGGCGAGGCCATCCATCGGCTGAACATCGAAAAGGACCGTCGTAGGCTTGAAGCCGAGGTGTTGTCAATCAGTGAAAGCGAACGGCAGCGCATAGGGCAGGATCTGCACGATTCATTGGGTCAGATGATCTCAGGCATAGGGTACTTCGCGGCCGCGTTGACCAAGAAACTCGCCGACAAGTCGTTACCAGAGGCACAGGATGTCCAGAAGCTTGAAGAAGTCATTGGGCACGCGGTTTCTCAGACGCGCCGCCTGGCTCGCGGTCTTTCGCCCGTCGGGATCCACAGTCAGGGCTTGCTTACGGGCCTGAAGGAGCTTGCCGCCACTGCGGAAGAGATGTTTGGAATAAGTTGCGTTGTCGAAGGCAATGAAGTGACCATTGCCAGCAGCAGCGCATCGACACACCTTTATCGTATAGCCCAGGAAGCAGTTACTAACGCCGTGAAGCATGGCAAGGCCAATCGCGTTATCATTGAATTGCGGCAGGTTGACGGGGTGGTTGGAATGAGAATACTTGATGATGGCATCGGCATTGACGATAAGGCTCGACCGGGCGAGGGCATGGGCCTGCGTATTATGAAGCATCGCGCCGGCATGTTCGGAGGGGAGCTGACAGTGCACAAGGTGGCGCCGCACGGAACAGTTGTGCATTGCAGTTTCAAAACCGCACATAGAGGTGAATTATGAGTAACAGCACGAAGAAGGTGCTTATAGTCGATGACCATCCGATCCTTCGTCAGGGCATTGCCCAGTTGATCTCGCGCGAAGATGATCTGGAGGTATGCGGGGAAGCGGAAGACGCCGTGACGGCGCTGAAGGTGCTAGATGAAACCTCGCCCGACGTTGCGCTTGTGGACATTTCGCTTAAGGATAGCAATGGCATCGACCTGATCCGCGATATGCTAGCCCGGAGGCCTAAGCTTCCGATTCTGGTGCTGTCGATGCACAGCGAGGCCTTCTACGCGGAAAGAGTCTTTCGCCTTGGCGCCAGGGGCTACATCACCAAAGGAGAGCCCGGCAGCAAAGTCATAGAAGGTCTTCGGCGCGTGCTCCGCGGCGATTCATATGTCAGCGAGCGTATCGCCACCCGGATGGTTGACAAGATGATCGGCGGCAGGGGCGGGAACTCTTTTCCAATAGATCGGCTCAGTGATCGAGAGTTCCAGGTGTTCAGCATGATTGGCCAGGGCATGCAGACCCGTGAGATAGCGCAACAGCTCCACCTTTCCATCAAAACGGTGGACACCCACAGGGAGAACATCAAGGCCAAGTTGAAGCTGAAGGATGCAACCGAGCTTCTGAAGACGGCGATCCAGTGGACGCAGTTTGACCAGGGAACGGCTGCAACAGGTGGATCGGATCAGGCCTGATCCGACGAAAGCGACAGGTTAGATTCCCAAATCAACTATTGCCTGAGCCGCCTTGAGCCATCTTTCAGGATTATCCAACTGGCCGCTCTGGAGGAGCCGTTTTGCTTCAGCCACGCTCTCGGCGTTGATATCCGGCGCGGAATTGGCTGCTTGCAGGTACTTCTGATGAGACGCCACCACCTGCACGCCCGGCTGGGCGGCTTGGGTTTGGCGATTCTTATCCACTTGGGCGGGAACCTGAGAGCCCAAGGGCGATGAGTTTATGTTTGTCGCTTCGATCCGCACGGTAGTAACTCCTGACCTATGCGTATTTTCGCCCGAGGCGGCAAATACTTAAGGGAAAAAATCATCCATATCCAAGGTTTTCTGGTCGCTATCGTCGCCGGGCAGCGTACGGGCTATCTCGTGCGCTACGAACTTCTGAAACATGGTGGGGCTGATTGTTGCGAGTCGCCAATCGACTGGTTCATACTTGTCGGCCACGTTATTTCGGAAGTACCGCTTGATTCGCTTCTCAACCTGCTTGTTCTGCGCGTCCCAGATATCATCCACGCTCCAGATAACCCTGCCGTTCTTAAGATCCAGCAGACGCAGGTAAACGCCGATCTGCATGTGAGGGTACGTCTTATAGCTGGTAATCATGCCTAACAAGACCGCATCCACCCGGAGTGTCTGGCGTATCTGCTGAAGCTCCTCCACGGTCAGTGGCGAGCGGCGGCCCGGCGGCAGCAATTGGTGCGTCGGGTCGGAGACCGGCAGCAGTTCTACATGAAACAACCGTCGTTGCGACAGGGCCTGCACAACTCTATCTGTGAAGCACGAGCATGCCTCCGGCCCGGCTTTCTCATCTGAAAACTCCACCAGGACAACCCGCTGGATTCGCTGCAGATCCTGCTCTGATCGCAGATAAGAGGCTACTTCCGGTCGTTCCACAGTCGGCTCGCAACCAATTGTCGCACAGGCCGCACAAAGTAGAACCGCGGTCCTAAGCCCGGCGGCGGCGATGCCGCAGATGCAGGGTGATGCTTCAGTCAGCATTTGATCCCCCAGGGGCTGCGGAAGTCGTCGGTTGGGCTGTCGGCTCGGCGCCGAGCAGGATCAGAACCTTGCGAAGCGCCTCCATCTGCGATTTCTGAGCTTCTCGCATCTCTTCTCGGAATCCAAGCACGTTGGTCTTCCAGCCTTCAAGCTCTCGCCGCATGTCAACCAGCATCTGGTTAGCTTCGGACAGCTCCTTGTGAGCAAGTTCTAGCTGCGATTTGAGCTTCTGATTATCGCTCTCTGTAGTGCGAACTCGTTCTTCGAGTTCATATCGCTGCTGTTGAGAACGAAGCAGTTCTTCACTCAGTTGGGCGTTCTTCTTGGACAACTCCAGGGCGCTGTCGACCGCCCCGTCGCTGCCGTCTCCCTGAACACCTGACTTTGCCAGGTAGGAGGCGTCTCCCGGTGGTTGTGGTGGCGGCTGGACGGGCGCCGCCGCCGGTTTGCCAAACATGTTGAAATCATTGCATCCAGCCAAGATCAGGACGGTAGCGAACAGGGTCAAGGTTTTCATAGCGGCTCCTTCCGGCTATTTCTGAGGCTGATCATAGGTGCATCGCACCAGGTGGCGCCGGCCGCAGGGGCAGGAAACCTCTATTGTGGCAGCATCCTGCGCCTGATTCACCAGCTTGACAGTCGGCTGTTTTTCTCCAGGGGCTGCCGCAGTTTCCCTTTGCAGCAGGACAGGCTGACCCTGTTTCACCTGGTTCTTCTTAATCACGGATTGGACTGGCGGATTCATCCTGTTGTCTCCACTGACCGTCAAAGTCAGCTGTACACGTCAACATGCAGACCATCATCGCCGGCCTCCCCGTTCGGCTGCTGCGGTTTTGGCGGTTCACCGCCCTGCGCCGCCGTGTTCTTCGTCTTTCGCTTCCTGGCGGCGTCCTTCTTCTTCTGTTCTTCTTTTGCATCGATTGAAACAAGTCCGAATACGTCTAGCGATGCCGGCGGGGGAGGTCGAATGGCGTCGTTGTTCATGTTCGGCTCCTTAGCTTCATTGACAGCTTGAACAATGCGCTGGCATGCAACTGGCTGACACGTGATTCGGTGATTTCGAATACCTGCGCAATTTCCTTCATAGTCAGATCGCGCTCGTAGTACAGCAGGATCATCTGGCGATCGCGGGCTGGCAGTTCCTTCAATGCTGCAGCGAGACGCTCGATCAGTTCGCCGCGCTCAACCTGGTCAAGAGGAGTCTCACCAGGATCCACCGGCAGAAGATGCGATGACGAATCCTGGTCGGAATTCAGTCCATGAATAGAAAGAAACTGCTGTTTGCGGGCCTCCTCCAGCGTGTGATACATCTGTGTTACGCCAAGGCCGAGTTCCTCGGCCAGTTCTTCGTCACTTGGAGGTCTGCCCGTTCCATCCGTGAACCGCTGGTACGCCTGCCTGAGCATGCGAATCTGCTTGTGGATGCTCGAGGGCACAAAGGACTCGCCGCGCAGTTCATCCAGAACGGCTCCGCGGATGCGTATGTAGGCGTATGTTTTAAACTCGGCGTCGTGCGAAGCGTCATAGTTCTTCGCCGCTTTCACCAGACCCAGCGCGCCGGCTGACATCAGGTTGTCGACGTCCGCCTTGGGACCCACCTGGGCGGCGATCTTCTGGACGACGTGCCGCACAAGCGGCAGGTAATCGAGGATCAGCTTCTCCTCTCGAAGGTCACGGCCGTTCTCGGCGTAGGCCTGGTTCACCTTTGCCCTGAGAGCGGCAGCGGCCATCTCTTGCGCAGTTGCATCGGTTCCAATGGTCAATGCTCTTGATCCTTTACTTCATGTCCGCGCGACTGACGCATCACGTCACTAACTATCATGTTGATGGCCAGTTTGCTGGCGATCAGCACGATCACATATATTGCCCCTGCGCCCGACAGCGATCGTATGGCGCATGTCAGGGGATCAAGATCGCCCGCCCAACAGATCGCCGCCAGGATAAAGAACGAGACGCCCGCTATGTTGAAAGCCCACCGCTTCATGACGTTGCGCCTTCAAGCAGCATTGGCATCTGCGCCTCATCAAGATCCATAGAGACCGTCGCCAGTGATTCCACCTTCGTGCCCATACATATTTCGTCGTACGCAAGAACCGGCAACTGTGGTAGCTGTCGGCACAGAAGCGCCGCAAGATGGGGCCTGAGCCGGGCGTCGCACAATAAAACAACCTTGTCCTGGCCAAGCTCCATTGCTGATTTCCATGCATCCGCTATCTTGCGAGACAGCTCTATTGCGCGCTCGGGCGCGATGTTGAAGTTCTCACCCTCTTGTGATCGTGTAAGGCTGTTTCGAAGTTCGTACTCACAGGATGGCTCAAAAACCAGCGCCAGTATCCTCCCCGCCGAATCGCTATGCTGCTCGGTTATAGTGCGGGTAAGGGCCTTTCGTGCCGATTCTGTAAGCATCTGCACATCCTTGGTGCGCGAAACGCTGTCGGCAAGGCTCTCCAATATGATGCCAAGGTCGCGAATTGGTATTCCATTTTTGAGCAGGTTCTGGAGCACCCGCTGAAGCAGGCCCAGAGGGAGCGACTCGCCCACCACAGCATTTACCAGCGCGGGCTGCTTCTCGCGCAGGCGGTCCACCAGCTTCTGCACATCATCTCTGCCGAGCAGTTCGTGAGAGTGTGCGCGAAGCACCTCTGCAAGGTGGGTGACCAACACGGTTTCCGGATCGACGACTGTGTATCCCGCAATCTCGGCCTGAGACTTCTGTTCAGCCGTAATCCACAATGCAGGCAGATTGAACACGGGTTCCTTGGCTTCCTGACCCTGAATCGGGTTTGTGACGGTGCCGGGGTCCATCGCCAGGAACTTTTCGCTCTGCAATTCGCCGCTGGCCACCACATGATTGTGAAGCCGAATCTCGTAACTCGTCGGCTTCAGCGAGATGTTGTCCCGAAGCCTGACCAGCGGAAGCACAATGCCGTATTGCTGGGCGAACTTACGACGAAGCGGCGCGATCCGCTGCGATAGGCTTCCCTTGCGCCTCGGATCGACGGTGCGGATAAGACTTGGCCCGACCTGGATGCAGATTCGATCAACATCAAGCAACTCCTCGACCGGCGCCTCCTCCTCCGCCGGAGCTGGCTGCGGCGGTGGTTTGACGGCCGCCTTCTGCTCCGCCTGCGCCAAAGTGCGTGCAATGAAACCCACGCCGAGCGCCAGAGCCATGAAAGGCACTTTGGGGAAACCAGGAACCAGCACCATTGCTCCCATCAGGCCCGCCGCCGTATAGAGTGGCTTGCTTCTGCAAAGGAATTGGCGAAGCAGATCCTGGGAAAGGCTTGCCTGCGTAGAAGTCTTGCTGATTAGAAAGCCAGAGGCAGTTGCAATGACCACAGCAGGAATCTGGCTGACAAGACCGTCGCCCACGCCGAGGATGGCATAGGTTTCGATTGACTGTCCGGCCGACATGCCGCGCAACATTCCAACCACAAAACCGCCTACCAGGTTAATGGCGGTGATAATGAGACCGGCAACCGCATCGCCGCGTATGAACTTGCTGGCGCCATCCATTGCGCCGTAGAACTCGCTCTCCTTGACGATCTTCTGCCGCCGGGATCGAGCCTCGTCTTCCCCTATCAGCCCGGCGTTGAGGTCCGCGTCGATAGCCATCTGTTTGCCAGGCATGGCGTCAAGATTGAATCTTGCCGCAACCTCGCTTATTCGCTCGGCGCCTTTGGTGATTACGACAAACTGTATGATCACTAATATCAGGAAGACCACCAGACCGACAACCACCTGGCCACCAACCACAAAGTGACCGAATGTTCGAATGATATCGCCCGCATCGCCATGAAGCAGAATCAGCCGGGTTGAGGCCACGTTCAGTGACAGCCGAAACAAAGTCACAAACAGCAGCAAAGACGGGAACGTCGAGAATTCTATGGACTCCTGAGCAGAAAGAATGATCACCAGGGTGGAAATCGCCACTGCTATGCTGCATGCAAGCAGCAGGT
The DNA here is from genome assembly GCA_012729725.1 of Planctomycetota bacterium. Lineage (GTDB taxonomy): Bacteria > Planctomycetota > Phycisphaerae > SM23-33 > SM23-33 > JAAYCO01. Next base: position 6,262 of record JAAYCO010000226.1, on the reverse strand, counting down.
CCAGAAGGAATGTCGGCAGCGGTATCAACAGCGTGGTTAACACCACCGCCAGGGCCACTGCCAGCATGATGTCGTTCTGGCTGAGCATCCTGCGAAGAAACGGACTGGATGCTTCTTGCAGCATGGATGTCTTGGGACCTTCGTTCATTGGATATCCGTATGCTGGTCTAGTGGAATCACTTCAACAGTCCTTTTCGCATCTTCTTCATGCGGTAGATCATGGCCAGAATCTCAGCCACGGCGACAAACAGATGCTCGGGAACGATCTGGCCCACGTCCACCGCGGCGTATAGCGCCCTGGCCAGCTCGGGCTTCTCAACCACTGGAACATCGTGGGCGCGGGCAATTTCCTTTATCTTCTGACACATCAAATCAGCGCCTCTTGCCAGCACGACGGGCGCCTGCATTCGCCTGGCGTCATACTTGAGAGCTATTGCCACGTGCGTTGGGTTGGCTATCACCACATCGGCGGCCGGCACATCGCGAAGCATCCTGCGCCGAGCCATGGCCATCTGAATGGAACGTATTCTGCCCTTGATTTCGGGCGAGAGCTCATACTGCTTGCGCTCCTGCTTGATGTCCTGACGGCTCATGCGAAGCCGCTTGAGATATGAACGCCTTTGATACAGATACTCTATGGCCGCGATTATGGCCATCGCCACCGCTACCCTCGAAAGAAGCCCCATCGCCATCACGGCCATCTGCCCGGCACAATGCCTGGGGGAAGCATATCTAAGAGCCAGGTAGTCGCCCATCTTGGCGACGGTGTAGTGATATGCAAGAACCGTAAGAACGACAATCTTGGCCAGGGCCGTGATAATCTGGGCTCCGGACTTCATCGAAAACATCTCTTTGAGTCCGCGCCCAGGATTAAGACGCGAAAGCTTCAGCTCTATCGCCTTTGGAGAATAGTACAGGCCTGCGACCGCTATGCTGGAGAGCACGGACACCGCAGCCGCCATTATCAACAGAGGCAGGCTGATCACCAGGGCGCTTGTTCCAGCAGAGGTTAGCACGTTCGCAAAATCGTGCGATACTGAGGCAATCGTCAGGCCTTTCCTTGTCACATCAATGAACCAGTCCATAAGCATGCCGGCACTGAGGCCCAGGCCCACCAGCAGGGCAACGATCATCATGGCGGAAGGCACTTCCTGACTCTGCGGAAACTGGCCCTCTTCGCGGGCCTTGCGCAGCCGTTCCGCGGTTGGTTCTTCCGTCCGTTCCTGGGCAGATTCCTCGGCCATGTTCTGATTTAGCCTCCGAGGTTCCTATGCAGCCACTGTCCCAGATCCTGTGAAAACGTGCCTAACGTCGGCACAAGGGCAGCCGCCATCAGTACGCCTACACCCATCCGAATCGGCAGACTCAGAAAAAGCACGTTGATCTCTGGCAGGGCCCGTGCGAGCACTCCCAGCGCCACTGTGATTACAAGAAACGCAGCCACCGTCGGGGCCGCGAGGCTCAACATGAACGTGAGCATGTCGGCCCCGGCAGAGACCAGCATGTCCGTAAGCGCGCCGAGATCCGGCATGGCGGCTATCGGAAACGCATCGAAGCTTCGGACGAGAACTCCAATGAGAAGACGGTGACCGCCTGCGGCAAGAAACAGAATCGCGAAAGTCATTTGCAGAAACATCTCAAGAGAATCTATGTCTTCACCAGACACAGGGTCAATGATACCGGCTTCGCTGAGCCCCATCTCGACAGAAATCATCTTTCCCGCCATCTGAACCGACTGGAACACCAGATTCGCAGCCAGGCCCATTGCCACGCCCAATAGCACCTCTTGCACCAGAAGAGCGCCTAGCGCAAAGAGGGGCTGGTCAAGAGTGTCGACCGACGGCATAGCGCCGTTGCAGGCAAGGAAGACAGTAAGCAGTGTTGCAATTCCTGCGCGAACCATCATTGGCAGCATGGTCCAGCCGAAAAGCGGCAGCACCATGACGAAGCCCGAAACCCGTCCCAGCAGAAGCACTGCCGGGGCGGCCAGGAGGCTCATATTCGGGATGTCATTCCAAAGGTCCATCCGCAATTGCCTACTTCGTCATTTGCTCGATCATGTTGAAAATGTCTCTGGTGAAGTCGACGGACGTCTGAATCATCCAGCCGCCCGTAAATATCATTGTCAATGCGATCGACACCAGCTTCAGCACCAGCCCCATCGTCATGTCGCGGATTGAAGTAACCGCCTGAAGCAGTGCCGCCGCGAACCCAACCACAAGCGTCACTATGAGAACAGGCGCCATCAGCAGCATGGTCATTTCCAGCGCCCGCCTGCCAATGTACATGGCCATTTCTTCGGTCATATGTCCCTCAGTGGAAACTGCCCACAAGCGACGACGCTATCAGCCGCCATCCATCCACCAAAACGAAGAGAATCACTTTGAAGGGCAGCGAAATCATCGAAGGTGGAAGCATCATCATGCCGGCGCTGAGCAGAATGCCGGAAATGACAAGATCGACCAGCAGAAACGGGATAAACAGCAGACAGCCGATTTCAAAGGCCGTGCGGAACTCGCTGATCGCGAAAGCCGGAACAAGCACATGCATTGGCAAGTCCGCCGCATTCTTTGCGGGTTCCATTTTGCCCAAGCCCATGAACAGGCCGATGTCCTCTGTGCGAGTCTGGCGGATCATGAAGTCCTTCAGGGCGCTGCTGCCAGCCGAGCAGGCCTGATCAAAGGGCATCTCGTCCTTCAGGTAGGGCTGAACAGCGGTGTCGTTTATCCGTGTGAACGTGTCAGCCATGGTGAACATGGTCAGAAATATGGCAAGCCCTATAACCGCAACGGTAGGCGGAATGGTCTGAGTCGTCAGCGCGCGTCGCACAAACGACAGCACAATGACGATTCTTGTAAACGAGGTGGCCATAACCAGCAGACTTGGCAACAAAGCCAGGACGGTGAAGACAACCGCAAGACGCACCGGCGCTGCCCAGGGGCTTGGCTTGCCGTCATGATCGGCAGTGGCTTTGTCGAGCACCTTGACCATGTCGTCGGTAGCCAATACCCCATTTGACGCTGGCGCTGGCGGCGGCGCATCCGTTGTAATGCTGTTATCCGCAGGCGGTGGCGCGGGGGCTTCATCCTGGGCAAGAAGCACTGCCGGCATTGCGAAGATCGCCAGAAGAATGGGCGCGAGGCGTAGAACGTTCATGCTTGTGCCCCCGAAGTCGGCCCATCCTGCGATTCCTGCGCCTTTTGGATGGTTGCTTCAAATGACGGGTCATTTTCGAAAGCATCATCAACAGTCGTCAGCATGGTCAGGCGGTCTCTGGACCCGCCAACAAGAACCTTGCGATTGCCAACCTGGATCAGATGCACGGTCTTGTGAGGACCAAGACAAACTGTATCGAGCACCTTGAGGTGTCTGCCGCCCCCGCGAGTAATCCTTGGCAGCACCTTCCTGATCACCACCCAGCAGACAGCCAGCAGGGCCATGACCAACAGCAGCGAACCCAGCATCTGCCAAATGGGTGATTCGCCTAGCGGCGATGTCTGCTTGAAAGCCAGGCCGTTGTTTGCCACCGGCTGGGTTTGGGCTACTGCTTGTTGAGTAGCCGGCGCTGAGTCTTGGCCCTCCGCAGACAGAATCGGCTGACCTGACGCCAGAACGCCCATGACGACAGTCACACATAGAATTCGCCAATGATTGCATAGCAGGGCCATGACATATTGCTTGCATCTATCATGCCACTGCACCTAATTAATGAAGATAGAGGCATTTAGAGAAACAAAGCCCCGGCTCGCCTGCGTAAAAAAACCCGCCGTGGCGGTTGTTTTTTGTACGCGGCCCGCATCCATTGATCCACTGCAACAAACAACCGCTCTCTGGCATTGACCATTGCCTGTCCGCGGTATAGACTGGCTCAAGTGCGGGCCCTTAGCTCAGCGGTTAGAGCAGGGGACTCATAATCCCTTGGTCCAAGGTTCGAATCCTTGAGGGCCCACTTGTGCTCCTCGGAGCGAAACGTATCACGCACTTGATGGCCCGCCGACACCCCGGCGGGCCGTCGCGTTCTCGGCCACTGTTTGCGGGCTCTCGCGAGCCCCGCCCGACGTGCAGCGGCCGCACGCTTGGACGCGCCCCACCCCCGAACGCCCCGTTTCGGCCCCCGATCTCTCTCTTTCGCTTCGGAATCTCTGTTTCGCTTGGTCCACCCCCAAGCGCGTCCAAGGCTCCGCAAGTCGTTGATGCGAAGCCACCTGCCGCAAGCACTGCACTTTCGGCCAAATCGAGTTCCCAAGCACATGGAAGGTCATGCAAGGGCAATGGCAAACCGCTCGACCAAGGGCATCAGCATCCAAAGCCAACTCGAGGACCGGCTTCCATCACGCCGACGCCTATCCACGATTACTGCTTCCACTTGTCCGGCCACGTCATGATCGGCATGGTGCCGATGCGTTGGTCCGCAGGCCGATTGCGCGCTCTACGCCGCTCCTCGACGTGGATTCCCAGCGAGAGGTAGATCAGCGCGGCCCTCGCGAGTTTCAGCATCAGCAAGGCGCTGTTGGCCATCTCCTCCCGGTAGACGGAGTGAGCCAGTGTATCTTTCAAACCGGGCGGAGCAGTGCCGTCCCCCGGCCCTGCCCACATCTCGTCGTGCACCTTCAGGTATTTGTGCTCTATATGATTGCGAATCTCGGCCAACCGGCGAGCGGCGGGTTCCAGGGCGTTGCGGAAGCTTGGCGAGCTGTCGTACAGGTCCTTCGAGAGCCAGAATAGCCCTCTCAGCGGCCAGTTATCCAGCGATATGAATTCGGGCAAAAGGCCGCGTTTGGGGTCCTGCTTCTCATACCACAAGCTCCTGAAGCTCACCTGCCTGTCAGCAATGCCCAACCCCAAGTATGCATTCGCAAAGAAAGCGACTTTGTCCAGGATCGAGTAGGCGGATCGGAAGGCGAGTTTCTGCTTCTCGACCGCCAGTGCGTAGCAGGGGTAGTCCAAGGTGTCAAACAGCAACACGTCGCGGTCGGAGAAATGGGCCCGAGTCGCAGCCGCCCCTTCGTAGAAGAGAAGTCTGGCGGAAACGTACTCCTGCTTCATCTGGTTGAAGAACCCATGGAAGCGCGGCCCTTCGTCGATGGGCGTCACGATGGACGGGACGGTGAACACGTCTTGGGCTGCGACGGAGAACGGCCCCAGGTCATTGAGTGGATTGAGAAACAGGCGGTTCTCCAGGCACCATGCCCGGTATTGCTTCTCGGCCTTGGTCTTGCCCAACGAGAACTCCTCGTCCTCGAAAGGGTGCTCGACAAACTCGGGCGGCAAGACCCTGTCGATGTCGGCGACCAGTCGCTCAAATGCTGCCCTTGCAGCCGGGTCGCAGCCCTGCGCGATGCCGGCGGCCAGCAGGTCGCGTGCCTTCTTGTAGAACAGCGCCCGATGCCCGTCATCGTAGAGCTGCTGGCCGTAGTGAAACAACCCATAGCCCTTGTTCCCGATGGCCATGCCGAAACGGGAGTCCAAGGTCAGGGCGCGGTTCCACCAGTCGATGGCTTCAACGAACCTGCCCACGTAGCTCATCGCATTGCCAAGGTTTGTCATCATCGGGCAACGCACCTCTGGCGGGAGGTCGGCCCTTGCCGCCGCTTGAGATGCAATCCTCAGCGAGAGAATCTCCTGCTCGAACTCATCCTGGTGCCAGTCCCACGCGGCGGGTTTCCCTGATCGCTCCAGATTTCGTATCGCGGAGAATGCATTGCCCCGGCAGTAGTGCAGGTGGGCTCTCTGCTCGTCAGGCAGAGGGTCATGCGCCATGCCATCCAGGACACCGATTGCGTGGCGAAGGCCGGTGACACTCCCCTGATCCGAAGCCGCGTCTACCAGGACGCCCATGAGGTGAAGCGTTTGCTCGACGCCGTGAACTGTGGCATCGGCTATGGACATGAGATGTTGCAGATCAGGTTTCATATTCGTTCGGGCCGCTCGACAGTACAGCGTGACGCCGCGTCAGCCCCGCGATCCAGAAGCTGGCTGGCGTTGATGTACGCATCACAGCGCCACAGTATCGTACTCTCGCGTGTCTTGGGCGGCAATGACGCTGGGCCGTGGCTGGCCGGAGGATGCTCGCATCTTGCCCGGTCACTGCCGCGAGCTTCGGATAGCGCATCATTGCGAAAAAGCCCTGTTTCCGGTACAAGAACCACATGAATCCGGTGGAGACCTACCTTCGTGAATTGCGCGACATCCGCTCGACGGGGGCGGCTGTACCGGAGACTTCGTATTACGGCCCGCTGGCCAACCTGCTGAACGAGATCGG
>JAAYCO010000225.1 GCA_012729725.1 Planctomycetota bacterium | reverse complement strand
GGACTTCCAGTCTGCCGGTTGATTGAAGGGCTCGCAGGAACAGCGAGATGTCGCTCGACGTGAACGAGACGTGGAACCCGCCATATGAAAGGAAGTCTTTGGCCACGCCGAAGTTCGTTCCAACCGTACCCGAGTGGTTATTCTTATCATGGATATAGTTCCACTCGATGCCAAGATCGGTCGAGTTATCCAGCGTCACCTCGGCAAGGAGCACCTGCACAAGCACCTGGGGCGGCGGCTCGTCAAGCTCCTTGATAATGCTCCTGACGATTTCGAAATAACGCGGGCTGGCGGATATAAGGAGCGTGTTTCCACGGTCGATTACGCCTTCTGCCGGCACTGCGACCACTGCCACTTCGTGTTCCAGCAGCCTCTGCGCCGCGCCAAGCCTGTCATTGCCAAGCGATGCGGTCAGCCGTTGACGCTCCTGGTCGAGGAATGTCCGCAGAGCAGACTGAATATCAGTCGCCCTTGCATTGTGCAGCCGATATACCTGCGTCTGCCTTTCCTGGGCGGGACTGGAATCCAGCTCTTCTATCACGCGGCAGCATAACTCCACGTACTGGCTGGTGCCGCCGATCAGCAGGCTGTTGGTCCGCACGTCAACAGTCACGGTAAGTGCGGTCTGCTCTGCCGAACCGAGCGTTGCGGAGGCGCCCGCCTCCTGGGCGGGTTGGCTGGATACCAGCGTGTACTGAACCGCCTGCGCGAGATTCGCCGGTCCGGTCAGCCGGAAGAGCTGTGTCAGCAGATCCGCCATCTGACGGGCGTCGGCATTCTTCAATGCAAACACCCGAATCTCCGCCGCCCGCGCGCTGGTTGAATCAAGTCCCCTGATCAGGTTGTCCAGAAGAGGCATGCTGGCCACCGGAGCTGAAACCACCAGCGAGTTCGTCCGCCGGTCCGGAGTAATAAGCACGCCTTCCTGAAGCGCCGAAGCGACAAGCTGCTGCCCCTTCTCAGTCCTTATGAACTGGATCATCGCCTGGCGGTTGGGAGTATTGCTCGCTGCCGGAGCAGTTGGAGTGCGAGTCAGCACCTCCGTAAGAATCGCAGCCATCTCGGCGGCATCGGCGTTCTTCAGAGTGAAGACGCGTATCTCTGTCACATGAGCAACGGTTTCACCGTCCAACTGGCGCACAATGTCTTCGATGCGTTTGGCGTCGCTCTCGCCGGCTACGACGACAACAGCGTTTATGCGTTCATCAACAGAAATCATTGCGCCCTGCGAACCCTGTGTCTGCATCTGGAAAAGGTTCCGCAGCGTGTTTGCCACCTTGACGGCGTTTGCATGCTGTAGCGGGTATACATACGTTGCGGCGCCGTCGCGTGCGGGCGCATCGAGTTGTTCTATCAGCACTTCGGCTATGCGCATGTCTTCAGCGGCTGCCCCGATGGTCAGCGTGTTGGCCTGGCCGTCGGCGACAATCGTTACACCCTGGCGCTGCTGGCCTCGCGTCACTCGCTGATCGAACAGCCTGGTCATCATCGTCGCCAGCGTAGATGCGGTTGCATGACGAAGCCTGAACACCTTGAACGCCCCTGCCGGCAGAACGTCGGCGGCGTCGAGCTTTTCGATCATCGCCTTCACCGATGCGAAGCTTTCGGCGCTGCCGGCAACCAGCAGGGAATTTGTTCGTGCGTCAGCGAACACGGTAACGGGCAGGCTCTTGCCCGTATCGCCCGCGGTCACCTCGGCGGCGCGCTTGGCGTTGTAGAACTGTTGAAGAATCGGCGCTAACGCCACGGCGTCGGCATTGCGAAGCGAGTGCACCTCGATGTTGCCCAGCACGGAGTTGCCTTCACTGGAATCCAGTTTCTCTATGATCTCTTCCAGCACGGCGAAATTCTCTCTGCTGGCCGAGACGATCAACACGTTGGTGCGTGGGTCTACAGCCAGCGACACCTTCTCCTGTGCGGCCACGGCTGCGTTCGATCCGCCCGCCACCAGACCGGGCTTGTACAATCCGCCCGCAAGCAGGCCCTGAAGCATCGTCGCCAGTCGCTGTGCGTCCGTGTTCTTAAGCGAGTACATGCGGACGATGCCGGTCTTGGCCGGGGGCTCGACATCCACCTTCTCCAGCAGGCCCTTGATCAGCGAAAGGTTTTCCTTGCTGGCCGAGATTATCAACGAGTTGCTGAGCGAATCGCTGGCAACGTCCACGCGGTCCTGCGGGGCGGCCGCCTGGCCGGGGATGGTCATGCTTGTCAGACGCGCCTGGAATATCGTCCGGATCATGGGGGCGATCGTGCCGGCGTCGTTATAGTTCAGCGGAAGGACGACCAGTTGAACGGATGGATTGGTTATCGCGACGTCCAGTTTTTCAAGCAGGCTTTCGAGCACTCTACTATCGTCCTGCCCAGCCGCAACAAGCAGACTGTTGGTGCGCACATCCGCCAGAATGATCGGCCGCTGACGCGCGACGTCGGTGGTGCGAGCAGACTGATACCGCTGGTTGAACAGATTCGTCAGGGTCACTGCAATCGAGCCGGCGTTGCCTTCCTTCAGAGGAATCAGTTGGATTTGTCCGCTCAAGGCGGCGCTGGCGCCGTCAAGCTGTGACGCCAGATCCTTTACAATCTGGTAACCTTCAGCCGAGCCGCCGACGATAAGCGAATTGCTGCGGGCGTCGGCGATCACGATAACCCGCAGGGCTTCGGCGTCCTGCTGGCCCAGCGAGCTGAGCCTTTGCACGCGAGAATCCATCATCTTCTGAAGCGTTGCGCCAAGCGTTGCCGCATCCGCGTTCTGGAGCGCAAGCAGGCGGATGTCTCGCAGGGCGATGTCGCCTTTTTCGTCCAGCCGTTTGAGCAGCACATCCAGCATCGCGAACGTGTTCTCGCTGGCGGAGATGATCAGCGCGTTGGTGCGCGTGTCCACGGTGACGGTCGGACGATCTTCGTCCCGCACGAACTTGGCATTGGGTCCAGCAAACAGCGCGGACACAACGCCGGCAAGCCTGGTGGCGTCGGCGTTTATCAGCGGGCAGATACGGACTGTATTTAATGAACCGGCGCCGGGAACATCCATCGTTGTAATGACGTCGGCTATCAGCGGCATCACGTCCGATCTGGCTGCCACGATCAGTATGTTAGTGGACTCATCCGCCCTGATGACCAGGGCCTGCCGACTTCTGGGCAGTGCCGTTTCCTGAGCCGCCAACGGGTCCGCCAGCGTCCTCAAACGCGACACCTGCGTGCGAAGACCTTCCATGCCGGGTGCAGCCTGGCCTTCAGCGAAGACCGCCTGCAAGACCGGCGCAAGCCTGGCTGCATGAGCGTTCTTCAGGCGAAACAGCTTCACATCCGTGACAAACTGGCCTTCTTCGCGATCCAGGTCTTTCAGGATCACCTCAGCAAGCGCCAAACTCTCTTGCCCGCCGCTCATTATCAGCGTGTTTGTTCGCAGGTCCGGCGCTACGTTGAGCGGATTGACGAGCCCCTTTCCGGCTGCGCCTTCGGGCTCGCCTTTGCCGGCAACGCTTGTGCCCTGCTTGCCCGCCAGCCGCTGACCTTGCGAGAACACGTCTCGCAATATGCCAGCCGCGGAGGTGGCGTCGGCGTGCTTAAGCCGCAGGACGCGCACACCAACGTTCGTGGCGACAGGAACCACGTCCAGCAACTCCACCACCGCCTTCATCGCCTTCAAGTTCTCGGCTGTGGAGGTGATAACCAGCGAGTTGGAGCCCTGGGGACTCGCCGCATCGGCGGCTATCTTGATAGGCTTGGACAAATCAAGCTCGGGAATTCCGCCGTCAATGCCGCCGTTGATTCGCAGAAGGCGAAGCTGCTCCTGAAGCGCACGCGCCTCGGGCATTACCTGGCCCGAAGCAGCCGGTCGAAGCATCTCGTTCAGCACTGCCGCCAGACGCGTAGCATCCGCCTTCTTGAGCGGCAGTATTAGAACCTCGGCGGATTCATATTCAGCCGGCTTGTCGAGCGCGGCGATTATCTTCTCGATCTGCTCAAACACCTGTCCGCGAGCGGTGATAATTATCGAACGAGTTCGTTCTTCCGCTTGCACGTCTATCGCCTCGCCCGGTCGAAGCTTGCGCATCTGCTCGATCATCTGCCGCAGCGATGGCAATATCTTGGTCGGCTGGGCGTTTTCAAGATGAACAACGCGGAATTCCAATTCAGGCGCTATCTCCTCCCGGTCCAACTGCTCGATCAGAATTGCGATTTCATCAAGCTTATCCTGAGGGCCGCTTGCGACGATGGCGTTGGTTTGCGCCAGGGCCGTCACAGACACAGTCACATCCGCTTGCGCCCTCGCACCCCTGGCCGGCGCGTACGCCTGATTCAGGGCGGCAGCGATGCGGGCGCTGGTTGTATTCTTCACAACGAACACGCGAACCTGGCGACGCCCCTTGGCGGCCGCCTCTTCCATGGCGCGAACCAACTGCATTATCGTCTCGAATTCCTCATCCGAAACAGTCGCCATTACTGACTTCTGATTCGCCAGCACCGTAACCGGAATTCTGCCAGTCGAAGGAGCCGCGCTGCCGGCAGCAGACCTTGAACCTCGACCCGTGGAAGCGGGAGCAACGCTGCCTCCCCCGCCGCCATACAGCTGGTCTATCGCGCGCTGAACCTCCGCGGGATCCGCGTGCTCAACCGTGATGATTCGAACCTTGCCGTGCGAGGGCTTGATCCTCTCGACCTCATCAACCCATTGACGAACCTGCTCGTACATCTGCCGCGACGTCGCCAGCACAACCACGTTTGCGCGATCATCCGCCGACACCGACAGCGGATCGACTGCCCGCCGGTCCCTGGAAGCCGCCGCAGCCAATGGTTGATACAGAGTCTGAATCATCCGCGCGACATCCGATGCTCGCGAATTTTGCAGAGGAATGACATACACCGGATACTGTGCGATGCGGCTGGTCTCATCCAGTTCAGTGATTATTCTTGCGACAAGCTCCATCACATCCGCCGGCGCCGCCACGACAACAGAGTTGGTCTGCCGGTTGGCCGAGACACTGACTATGGTGGAGAAGTCGATCTGCCGCGTTGTCCCTTCGGGTCCTTCAATCTCCATCATCTGGCGGATCAGTTCCGCCTGGTTTGGCTGCATCTGACGGGCGGTCCTGCTGTTTCGCTGCGGCGTTTGACCTGAGGAAAGCCCAAACAGCTCTTTGAGGTTGTTGGCGGTTTCGGCAGCGTCTGTGTTGGTGAGGGCAAATACTCGAACCTCGCTGACGACTGTCGCGCGCTGATCAAGATGCTGGATGATGGGCTCGATCATGTCGAAGTCCGACGGCTTGGCGCGGACAATAATGCTCTTCGTCGCGGGATGGGCCACAACTGAAATCGAAGGCGGCGGCACCGTAATCTGTTGTCTCGCCTGAGCCGGACTTTGCCGCTGACCGGCGGCGCCTTGCCCACCGCGAGCGGCCTGAGGCGACTGCTGCACCTGAATGCGGGCCGTCGGGTTGAACAGGTCCTGCAATGTTTGCGCGACAACTGATGCATCCGCCTGTTTGAGATTGAAAACCCTGAACTCGGCCTCGGCGCTGGCCATGCTGGTTGACAGCTTGGCGACCAGAGATTCGATATTCGCCAGATCCTGACGCGAGCCGGCGACAATCAGCGCGTTTGCTGAGCGGTCAACCGCAATGGAAACCTTCTGCCGATTCGCCGGTTGGCTGGTTGGCGCGCTGGCGGCGGCAACCGCAGCCTCCATGAAAGGCACAAGATTGACGTCCGCCCCGCCGGGGAACATCTTGAACAGCCCATCGCCTGTTTCCACGGGGTTAAAAGGCGATTGTCCCGTCAACTCCACTTTCGATTCCGTCATCGGCTGGTACAGGCGGACGATGGCCTCCGCCACGCGATCCGCGCGCGTCTTGGAAAGAGGAATGACGCGAATCTGCCGGTCGGAATGAACCGCAACCTCCTCGCGTTTGGCGATCATGGCCGCGATCATCTGCAAGTCTTCATCACGGGCTATGACAGTGATGGCGTTCGAATATTCATCAAGCTCCACGACCGGGCGATCCGCCGCACGCCGGCTGCTGAATACTTGCGTGAGCGTGTTCCACACCTCCGCCGCGTTCGCGCTGGAAAGCTGATAATACTGCATTGTCGCCTGGGGGCGATGCTGAGCGTCATCCAGCCGGCTCACGAGTTGATCGATCATCTCGAAATGCCCAGCCGTGGTTGTGACCATAAGCGTATTCGTGCGATCATCGGCTGTGATTGCAAAGGGCGGAACTGACGATCCCGGCCTCTGCCTGGCAGGCGACTGAATAGCCTCCTGGAAAAACTTGCCGACCGATTTGACTATCTCGGAGGCTTGGGCGTTTTCCAGAACATATGTCTTCACACGCACCCCGCCGACGGTGCTGCGCTCGTCAAGCTCCAGCACCATCGCCTGCAGCGCCTCCAGTTGGGCCTTTGGCGCACGAATGAGGATGCTGTTGCTGTTCGTCTCGGCGCTGACGGTAACGTTTTGCGGGCCTCCCCTGGTCTTGAGCGTGTCATTCAGCGAACGGGCAAGAGTCTGTGCAACCGCGTTTTGCAGATGCACTGTGCGAATCTCCATTTCTTCCGCGAACTCGGCCTTGTCGAGCGTTTTCGTCAAAGTGGCGATTTCTTCGATGCGCGCCATCGGCGCTTCAACCAGCAGCACTTTGCCGCCTGGGGCAGGCGTCAGGATGATCTGCTCGGCCGCATCAATGCGCCGGCCTCTGGCGGCAACGAAGTTCTGATAGTGCTGCGAAAGTGTCGCCGCCATCGCATCCGCCGGAACATGCTCAAGGGGAAGGCTGCGCATCTCGCGGACCCACTGCCGGCTGGCCTCGTCAAGCTGAAGGATCATCTTCTCAATCGTCTGCCACTCCTCCAGCGGGGCTCGCACCCAGACACACCTGGTGAGGCGGTCCGCCTGAACGAAGACATCGCTCTTCTGGCCTCTTTGGGGCGGCGGCAGCATGCCCCGAAGCTTCTGGACCACCATGTCGGGATCGGCGGCCTGGAGATAAACCGTGCGAATCGGGCTCGTATCGGCGGACTCCACATCCAGCCCGTCAATCAGTTCCTGCATCATTGCCTGGTCTTCATCGGCAGCGCTGACTATCAGGCTTTTGCCGGACGGCGAAGGGGCAATTACGATTGGCACCGCGTTCTGGTCGCCCCTTCGCTGGCGGTTCTGCGCATCACAGATCGGCCGAAGCGACATGACAACATCCGCTGCGCTGGCGGCCTTCAACTGCACCAGCCGAGTGCTTCCGGCGGTCTTCGCCGAGCTGGTCTGAAGCTTGTCCAGTATGTCCTTGACCACCGGCCAGTCTTCAGGCCTGGATGAGATTATCAGGCTGTTGGTGGCGTTCTGGGCCTCGACTCTCAGCGCATCCGGCGACGGCGCCTGCCCTCTGCGTGTCGGCGTCTGAACAAACAGCCGCATGAGCGACTGCGCCAGGTCGCGCGCGTTGCCAGCCTCAAGATGAACCACATGAATCTCACGGGTGCTTTCGCCTTCCCCTGCCGCGGCATCCAGTTCCTCAACAAGCTTGGCGGCAAGATCGGCATCATCAGACGCCCCGCGGAGAATAAGAGAATTTGACTTTGGATCCGCGCTCACAACCACGGTCTGCACGCGCCTGCCGGAGGGCTCTATGCGCATCGACGCCTGCGTGACTACCGAGGCAATCTCCATTGCCTGGGCGTTTTTGAGCCGTAGTATCCTCATGCCGCCGCGGGTGACTGATTCGCTATCCAGCTCGCGGATCATGTTCTCGATCACTGCCATCTGCTCGGCGTCGGCCGACACGATCAGCCTGTTGCCGGGAATGTCCGCGACGACTCGCGCTGCCTGATTCGCAGGCGCCGGCGCGAGAGCGGGAGCAGGCCTCCGCATGGTCCGCCTTACCGCGGGCGCGGGTTGGGCATTGGGCAGGGCGGCGGATATCGTGCGGGCAAGCTCATCCGCCTTCGTGTGCTGAAGCTGAAATATCTTCGTTCCCGCATCGAGAGTGTCCGATGCAATGCTTTCGAGCGTGGTGATCATTTCCTCAGCCATGGCCAGCTTGTCGCCAAGCCCCTGAACGAATACCGTGTTGCTTGGCGCGTCATGGGTGGCTATCACCGAGTCGCTGGGATCGAATCGCAAACTCTCCATGCCCCTGCCGCCGACAATGCCGCCGGTGGTCCTCAAGGCCAGGGCGCGCGGGCCAAAGAGTTCGTCAATGATTCGCGCGACATCAGCGGCATTGGCCTTCTTGAGAGTATGAACCCGCAACTGCCGTTCGGACATGGCTTCGTCATCTATCAGCCTGATGAAAGCCTGCATGCCCTGAATTCTGTCGAGCCTGTCGGTGACGACTATGCCCTTGCCCTTGGTCAGCGGCACGATTTGACCCCAGGACGACGCAAGCTTCGCTAACGCCTTCACCGCTTCCTGTGGAGGGACGGTCTTGAGCGGCAGCACGACTGTGATTATCTCCCCGGTTCGAACGCCCTCCTCTGCTGCGAGTTTCATGTCCACAAGCGTGCGGGCGGAGCGGACGGAATCTGCCAGCTTGTCCAGCCGCAGGAACTTGCCGTCATGGCGGATGTACTGGCCCCGAGGCTCAAGGAAGGTGTTGAGCATATCCAGCGCCTCTTCGAAGGAGTACTCATCCGTGTCGCTGAATGTCAAACTGCCGTCCACGCTCACGTCGCCAATAAGCGTCCTGCCGCCGAAATGGGCCAGGTCTCTCACCACGCTTACAAGCGGCATATCGCTGTACTGAAAACGAAACGCGCCCGACGGCGCGCTGGCGGGCGACGAGGCGGGCGCCGTCGCGGTCTGAGCCTTCAACGGCAACGCCATTGCGGCAAGAACACAAACCGCGGTCAGGCGGGTTACCAAGTTGCGCATATCTTCGTCTCCTGCATCTACTGCTGGATGCCTTCGGGGGCCACTGAGACCAGGCCCGCGGGCAAATCGCCTTCGTCCATCCTGTGCTTGCTGTCGATTGAATCGCCCAGTTCCACCGCCCAGAATTCTGAACCGATCTTCAGAATCACCCTGCTGGCGGAGCGGTAGCGAGGATCCCCGCTTTTGGGCCGAAGCATGGGCCGGCAGTCGATCGCCACAATGGTGGCGCCGGCAAGATCCTGGCCAATCTCGTAGTTTTGAACCTGGTTATTCGCAGCGTTGAAAACCTGAACTATCTGTTTGCCCGCCAGCGTGGGCAGTCCCGCCAGGCGCAGACGCGGCGGTTGAACGGCGGCTGAGGGAATCGGGCTTGAGTGCCTTATTGCCGGTGGCGTTGGCGACGGCACATACCGGCGGAAGATGTCTCGCGCGACTATCGGCTCATATGCGTTGCGATCGGAAGACGCCAGCAGATCCCCATAATTCGCTGCCTGGGCCGGGCGGGAAGTCGCCCGCTGCCTGCCCGCCAATTTGATCGCCAGCGTCGTGTACTTCAGAGACAGGTTCATCTTGCCGGGCCCCTGAGGCGAGAGAGAAAGACCCTCGATTCTGTGAATCCGCCTGTCGCTCGACAACAGGTGCATGAAGTTGACGATATTCGCCAGAGCGGCGTTGCGGACGTTGATCACCCGTGAAATTTCAATGTCGCCCTGCTTGTTTATCTTTCTTCCCTGCGACGGCGGAGGCGAGTTGAATATCTCATCGCGATGCGAGCCCAGCAGACCGCTGGGTTCAAGCAGGCCCACGATACGTTCGCGCATGGCGCCGTCGATAGTGAGGATGTCCTGCCCAAGCGTTCGGGCAATCGCCTGCTCAAGCCGCTGCTGAAGGACGGGTTCCTGAAGAGCATATATTGAAAGCGCGTCAATCTGGCTGGTCATGTTCCGCGCATCCTGGTTGAGGTCCATTAGCGGTTTGATGACCAGCTTGTTGGCGGCGCCGTAAGCGGCGAAACCGGCAGCAAGCAGACCAAGCGACACAGCCAGCATCTTCTCTCGCCTGTTCATGGGCCTGGCCTCCATCTGCGAGAGGGACGCGGCGTCCGCTGGCGTGCATCTGGGGCGGGAGGCGGATTTGGCGCAACGGGAGGCTTGGCCAATTCGTCCGCAAGACTGCCCGTGGTCGGCGTTGGCTCCAATACGGGTTGATCGCGTCTGACGGGCGAGGCATCCTGCTGCCGGGCGGATATGTCATCAGCCGGCCTGGGCTCGAACTGCGGCAAATCGCCAAGGGGCTTGTCGTGAAGCGTCAGCCGCATTTCCGCCGAATGCATGTAGGCGGGCTCGTTAAGCTTCTGCTGACTCCGTACCTGCGGCTTGTATCCCGCGTCGCTGAGCTTGTTGACGATAGCTGTGATTGTCTGCTCATCCACCGCTCGGACCGTGAAAGACAGGCCGTCTTCACCAACGGATTTGGCGCCTGTGATATACGCGCTCTGGCACGGTGGAAACAGGCAACTGATGCGAGCGAGGTGATCAAGCCAGTTCTGTGACGCCTTCTCCCAATCGTCGATCGATCTGAGCCTGGCTTCAAGATCCCCAACATTTTTCTGCATCTGCTTGAGCGCCTTGAGCCTGGCGCTGAGCGCCGCGTTTCGGCTGA
Source organism: Planctomycetota bacterium (assembly GCA_012729725.1). GTDB lineage: Bacteria > Planctomycetota > Phycisphaerae > SM23-33 > SM23-33 > JAAYCO01. The sequence continues at coordinate 15,377 of JAAYCO010000225.1, read as the reverse complement.
TGCGATTGCTCTTGACATGCCCCGCCAGCAGAAAGACTGCAAGTAGAACCGCGATCAGGGCAGCGACTGACGCCAATGCTCGCACTCGGCGCAAATCCTGTTTAGGCTTGGGCCGCTTTGGATTGAGAAAGTCCAGGCTTAACCCTGCCTGCGAACCATGGTCCATTGCCAGTCCAAGAGCTGCCGCCAAAGCACTGGCGGAGCGTTCGCCCTGCGGTGGATCGACCGCCTTGGCCGGCTCGAACTTGCTGCATGGCGCGTTTAGCCGAGTGTGAAGCTCGCTAACTACTTTGTCCTCAAGCCCGCTTCCACCGCAGACAAGCACGCCGGCTATCGGTCCGGAGCCTTCGGCGGCGTGATAGCTGTGAAGAGTTCTCAACACCTCCGCAACCGCGCAGCGCCCTGCCGCCTCCTGGCTGTCGACATCATCGTGTGCATGGGCCGGCAGCGTTGCCGAGCGGCAGAAGTCTAATGCGGAATTACGAATGATGCTTATTTCCGCTTCTTTCTGGCCCATGTGCAGGACGGCCAGGGGCCCTTCGCCAGCGACGCCCTCATCGAGCAGCCATCGAAGGTTCGCCCATGGCCGCAGACCCAGTGCTTCAAGCTTCGCGCCGGCGGATGCGGCCAGACTGCGATAGAAGTCAATCGTCGGCAAGCGAACCGCAGCAACCTGAACAACAACCTTGCCATCCGGGTTATCGCCAACTGGAGCAGCCGTGTGAAAATCCACCACTGCTTCTTGCGGGCTGAAAGGAAGCTCCTTTTCCACCTGAAACTGAACCATCGAGGCGATTTCGTCACCCTTGGTTCCCGGCGGAAGTGCGAATGACTTCAATACAACCTCATGCCGGCGGACGCACATGACCATAGATTGCGAGGCCATGCGGCGGCTGCGCAACACACCGCCCAAAAACGCGCCAACCGCCGTCGGATCGTCAGACTGAACGTCGGGCGGCAGAACGGCTGACGCAGTCCTGATGATTCGCGCCGACGACGCCCTCTTCACTGCCAACACGAGCCGAAGTCTGCTGCCGTCAATGTCAACGGCGACAAACCTTCGCCCATGCAATATGGGCTGCCTGATGCGACTGAGGATGTCGTTCACACGGTTCATCATCTCATTGCGCCCAGCATCTCCTGATCCACGTCGATGGCGACAGGCAGGCCAAGACGCGAAATGTCTCTCATGTAGACCAGCCTCGGCCGGCCTTGCGACACGTCAAAGACGGCCTCGATCGCACAGAACGATCCGGTCTTGGCGCCAAACCCGACGCACCGAAGCCTGAACTGAAAACTCCTGGCCGTGAGCACTGGCGCTATTTCCTTAAACTTCTCAAAGTCGACAACGTTTTCCTCAACCAGCCACGCAATTGAGGATTTCTTGTCGCTGGACAAGTCGCGCCTCGCATCGACAATTCGCCCAGCCAGATCGTCATCGAAGCCTTTGAGCAGCCGAAGAACCCGTTGCGGCGCGGTGTTGATGTTCACAAGGCCGCGGATTGGCTGCCTGCCGGACGTTCGCACCGTGAGCACATCCAGCACTTGGGCCAGATTCGATTCGTCGACTCCTGAAGAAATCTCTTCTATCTCGAGGTTCTGGCTTGGGCTCTCCGGCCGATACGTCATGCCCAGCAGTTGAGAAGGATGCGAGAACGTCTTCCCTGCCTGGCGGTAAGCGAGGATGAAATCGACCGTTTCCTGAGGCAGGCCGAGGTTTTCCAGTTCGGCCACGTCGCCGTTTATGTTCACCCTGGGCCTGCCCTGAGAATCAACGTCGTATTCCCAGGCGTTGACGGTAGCTATTCCCGCCAGACCGGTGTCAAGCACGTCGTTCCTGTCATCAGGCGGAAACGAATCATCGCCGTCGAACTCGTTGGAATCCAGCACGCCGTTGAGATTGAAATCCTCTCCAAACACGATTCTGCCGCTGAAACCCTTAATCAGCAGAAGCTCCTCGACGGTTTCAAGCGGGCCGTTTCTGGGAAGATACGGAGGCTCAAGCGAGGCGTAATAGTCGCGTTCGGCGCCAACTGCGCTTGTTTCATCATCCTCGTCCAGGTAGTCGACAAGGCAATCGACAAGCTCGTCCGTCATGTTCGCCTCGCCGATCAGCAGTTTCGCCGATTCGTCGTCTAGCAGGATCTTTGACGCTTCATCCGTCAGGCCAAACCGCGGCTGGGAATTATCGAGCGGGTTGTGCGCGTAGATCGTGAAGCACCATGCCTCCCCGTCTTCGACGGCCACCAGGCGGTTCTGAAATAGCTGCGGGTTGTCATACCATTCGGCGACGGGAACGTCGCCCGAGTTGAACATCGCCATGGCCTCATTGAGGCCGCTCCAGGCGGCAAGGTAGGCGTGCGAGCCCGACCTCGACGCGGTTACGGACGACGTTTGGGCTCGTATGGCGAACAGCACGCCGGCAGCGAGCATGGCCGCAATTGCGCAGACAATGAGAACCGCTGAGATAATCGTTCCATGACGCCGAAGGGGCATTATTCCCGCCCTTCGGATGCCGCCGAGGCTACCGGCAGATGCACTATGCGCCTTGCCGGATTGAACCTCAGGATGTATTCATCCAGTTCCATGCCTTCAGGGCAAGCATCAAGCCCCATGATGATTTCGACGGCATTGGGCAGCAATTGGCCCGAAGCCTGTTCGTTGTCGGGCCACTGTTCGACCCATGAGTCTCCGTTGTAATAGCGAAACGCGACGAACCACTGCGAACACAGTTCCTCAGATTCAACGTCCGGCTGCTCGGTGATGATGACCCTCTGGCACGAGCGTTCCAGGCCGCGCGGCTCGCCGGTTTCTTCGTCAACGATCGCGCGATAGGCGAGCAATTGCAGATCGCATTGAGCGACACGCGGCCCCTCATCCTCCCACACTTCACGGGCGGGCAGCACGGCTCGGATGAATCGCACCTCGCTGGTCGAACCCTCAAGCCCAAGCTGCAAATGATTGTGGATGTTGGCGCAACGCAGTTCGCGCGTCATCATGTCCATGATCATCCGCTGCTGCATGTACAGATCGGCCTGACCAGTGATTTCCGCACGCAAATTCATTGCGTACATGTAAAACCCCATTAGAACGCCCATGAGCAGCACAACCAGCGCAATGGCCAGAACCACCTCCAGCAGGGTGAATGCCTTCGCGCCGGACCGCGATGCGACCGTCGCCTCAGTCATCGCCCGAGTCCGATGATGAACCGTTCAACAGAAGGCAGTTGAATGACAACTCGACGTGCTCGGAGACATTTGAAACCGTCAGCCGAACGTGCCGCAAAGGCGATTCCACCAGTGACGATTCGGATATCATGGTCCGCCACGACCAGTCTTCATTAGGCGCGTCGAAAGCATTCGGGCCTTCCTCGGCCACTTCCGAAAGGTTCATCTGGATTTCAGAAAAGGCCGTAACCGCCAGATCGGCGCACCTGTTCTGAAGGCCAATGTCCTGCACCGCCTTGGTGCATGAATTGAACGCCCCGACAACCGCCCCCGCCGCTGCTGCGAATAATGCAAGGGAAAGCACAACCTCCAGCAACACCACCGCCCTGTTGCGGCGCGGATTATGAATGCCATCAGTCCTGGATAAACTCATGTCGGCTGATCCTGCCAGTGTCGCCATTCAAACGCACCACCATCCGCCGGGTGTCTTCTGATTCCACGGGCGCGAGAGTCGCTTCAACCGAGTCGCTGGAGCCGTCAGGTCGGAACGTAATCAGCAGTTCGCCTTGCTCGGGCGACACAACGTCCTCCTGTGCGGGCGGCACAAACAGCACAAGCCCCTCTGGCGACATATCCGACCATGAGGCTGCGAGCTGCGTGAACACGCCTGGCGAGGATACAGGATCGTCTTCGCAAAGAATCGTGGTCCTGCCGTTTTGCTCCAACGCCAGCCGAATACACCTTCCATTGATGGCGGCTTGCGACCTGGCCATCCGCAGCAGAGATTCAAAACGTTCAACGCCCTCGTCGAATCGCTCCTGGGAGCCCGTGTCAACCAGGCCCAGGAACAAACCGCCCGCCAACAACGAGAGCAGAGCGACAACAAGGACTACTTCAAGCAGCGTCATTCCGCTGCCTCTGCGGCTCTTATTGCTCAGCGCTCTGGGCGGCCCATATTTGGTTCTTGATGTCATCGCCTTCGCCGCTGTCGTCGGTTTTGTTGGGGCCCGTCGAGTACAGACGGGCGTGGGTCTTGCCTTGCTCATCCTGTTCGAGCTTGTAAAGAATATCCATGCCCCAGGCGTCTTTGAGATCCGCGGAAGTCAGGTACGGCCCGCGCCATTTTGCGGCGATTTCCTCATCCGCCGGCGCAACGAGCATCGCTCCAAGCCCCTGCTCATCCGTGGGATACCCGCCGGCGTGCATGTTGTACAGTTCGAGCTTGCTGTAGATTTTGTCCAGCGTCAGCTTGGTTGTGTCGATTTTCGCGCCTTCCTGAGTGCCGCTCAGAGTGACAACCGCCACAGCCGCCAGCATGCCCAGAATGAGAATGACAAGAAGTATTTCGATAAGGGTGAATCCCTTTCTCGCCATTGCGTAACACGTCATGATGATTCCTTTCGAATTCCTGAAATTTCGATATCCGCTTAATGATCTAAACTCTCGCGGAGGCGTAGCGTTCCGCAAAAAAACCTACCTCAGCGTCCGTGACATTGTGAAGATCGGGTACAGCAGTCCCATGGCGACGAATCCTATGGCGGCGGCTATGCAGACCAGTATCAGCGGCTCGACCAGCCTCACCATCGCGTCCACCTGGCGGGCGCTGCGGCGCTCAACGTTGTTTGCGACCTGCAACAACGTCTTTTCCATCTGGTTGGATTCCTCGGCAACGGCGATCATCTCGATTATTCCCGGCGGGAACAGGCCGGCCTGACGCAGCGGCTCGGCCAGCTTCCGGCCTTCTCGCACGCTGTCAGATGCTTTTTCGATGCTTTTGGCCAGGATGGCCGAACCGGCAGCGTCTTTGGCGATCCCAAGAGCCTGAAGAATGGGAACCCCGCTCGCCAGAAGAGTGCCAAGAATCCGGCAGAAACGCCCTACGCATATTGAACGGATCATGGCGCCCACGACCGGCAGGCGTATTTGCCATGCCGCCCATAATTCCCGCCCGGCCTGACTCTTGAGAAACCCCGCAATCGCCATTGCAACCAATGCGATCGCGGCAAGCACGCTGGGCCAGTACGCAATCAGCAAGTCGCTTAGCCCGAACATGACCTTTGTCGGCGTTGGCATGTTCGTCAACTGGCCGAACACTGTTTTGAACTTGGGCACCAGCGCCAGCAGGACGACCAGCACGGATGTAATTCCCAGCACCACAAGGAGGGCAGGATAGATTAAAGCCCCGCGGACCTTGTTTCGCAGATCATCCACCCGATCGATGTAGTCGCCAAGGTTAGACAGCACATCTTCAAGAAATCCGCCTCGCTCGCCCGCCTTTATCATCGCAATGTGCAGCGGCGTGAAGACGTTGTCGTGCGGCGCGGCCGCGTCGGCCAGGCTTTGACCATCGGCAACCCCCTGCCGGATCTGTTGAAGAATTCGGCCCAGCGCGCCTTTGGAGAACGCGCGTTGCAGCGTGTCAAGAGACCGCATCATCGGCACGCCGCTGCGAAGCAGGTCGCTGAACTGGCCATACATTATTGAAAGATCAGCCAGCTTTACCCTGCCTCCGGAATGGTGGTGGACGATTTTGGCCGGGCCGATGCTGATCGGATAGAGCTTCTGCTCGTCCAGCGCGCGCGCCACAGCCGGTTCGTTCTCGGCCTGTATGACGCCGGTTACCTGATCGCCGGACCGGTCACGAGCTGTGTATTCGTACTCCGCCATGTCACGCCTTGGTCGCCCGGGCGACTTCATCGGGAGTGGTTATTCCGGCGCGGACCTTGTCCCACCCGTCTTCTCGAAGCGCCTTTAGGCCCCCTGCCCTGGCGGCGGCAGTGATATCGCCGGCGGAGCATCGATCCATGATCCTCTCGCGAATAGCCTCGGTGGTTATCATGAGTTCGAACAGGCCTGTCCTGCCGTAAAACCCTGTGTTGCGGCACTTCTTGCATCCAACACCGCGCCGAAGCATCTGGCCGCTTTCGAGTTTCAGATCCGGCGGCAGCAGATCCAGATCCGGCTGGTATTCCTCCGCGCATTCGGGACAGATCCTTCTCACCAGGCGCTGCGCCATCGCAGCTTCCATGGTGCTGCTGACGAGGAAAGGCTCTATTCCCATGTCCAGCAGCCGGGTTGCGGCAGAGCATGCATCATTGGTGTGCAATGTGGAAAACACCAAATGGCCCGTCAGCGCTGCCTGAATCGCCGCCTCGGCGGTCTCGACGTCGCGAATTTCGCCGATCATCACAACATCAGGATCATGGCGAAGAATGTGCCGCAGCCCCCGGGCGAAGTTCAGGCCGATCTTCTCCTGAACCTGTATCTGGTTGACGCCCTGGAGGTGATACTCAACCGGATCCTCAACCGTCAGCACCTTTATCTCGGAGCTGATAATCGCGGACAAGGCTGCGTACAGCGTGGTGGTCTTTCCGCTGCCGGTTGGGCCGGTGACAAGTATGATGCCGTGCGGCCGGGTGATAAGGCCCTGGAAAACGGCAAAGGTATCCTGCGCCATTCCAAGCTGAGGCAGGCTGTACATGACGGAGCTTTTGTTGAGCAGACGCATCACAATGCCCTCGCCGAACAGCATCGGGATGACGCTCACTCGCACGTCCACCTGCCTGCCGGCAAGATTGATATTGATGCGCCCGTCCTGCGGCAATCGCTTTTCGGCGATGTTCAGGTGGGCCATGATCTTGATTCGACTGATAATCGCCGCCTGGAAATGACGAATTTGCGGCGGGACGGCGGCGTTCTGCAGTATGCCGTCGATACGATAGCGGATGACCAGATCCTTCTCATACGGCTCGATGTGTATGTCCGTGGCCCTCTCGTTGAGCGCCTCGACGAAAATCTCGTTCACCAGCCGGATGACGCTTGCCTCCTGCGCCATCTCCAGAATGTTTTCCGCCTGCTCGGATGCGTCTCCCACCACGGAAAGGTCGTCGGTGCTCATCATCTCGTCGATGGTGTCGCCGCCAACGCCGTAGTGCGCCCGGATGACCTTGCGAATGTCCTCTTCGCCTGCAAGGACGGGAGCAACTTCAAGACCCGTGAGCAGCCGCACTTCATCAAAGGCGTACAGGTCAAACGGGTCGTTCGTTGCAATTCTCAGTTTGCCGTTCTCGCGCGAGAGCGGCAGGAGGTTCTTGCGATAGACCAGCTTTCTGGGAAGCAGCCGGATGACTTCGGCATCCACCTCGGCTGAGGTTACATCAACTCTGGGAATGTGAAATTCCTCGCTGATGATCTTCAGCAGCATATCCTCTTTGAGCAACCCAAGCCGGACCAGGGCCACCTCAAGGCGCAGGTTCTCCAGCTTGCGAAGCTCTGCTGCTTCGTCGAGATCCTCGGGCTTTACGAGCCCTTTGTGTATCAGGATTTGAGCAAGGTTCATTGTTATCTCTTGGCGGCGTCGCTATGCCTATTGATACAACACCTGCAAAACGAATCGGTTGCGTCATATTCCGGATGAACTGCGCTTGCGGTTTGAAGTCGGCGCTTTAGAATTGACCAGGGAATCGAAAATGGCCAAAGATCCAAGATCGCTCCAGGAATATCGCTCGAAGCGGCAGTTCTCCACGACTCCTGAACCACACGGGGTCGAAAAGCATTCAGAAACAGCAGGAGGCATTTTCTGCGTTCAGCAGCATCTTGCCAGCCACCTGCACTTCGACTTCCGGCTTGAACACCGCGGCGTGCTGCTTTCGTGGGCGGTTCCCAAGGGCCCGTCGCTGAATCCTCGCGACAAGCGGCTGGCGATGATGACCGAGGACCATCCACTGGACTATGGCGATTTCGAGGGCGTCATTCCGGAAGGATACGGATCGGGCGTGGTGATGCTCTGGGACCGCGGCCGCTGGCTGCCTCTGGACGATGATGTTGACGCCGCAATTGAAAAGGGCCAGATCAAGTTCGAGCTGCAAGGCGTGAAGCTCAAGGGGCAATGGGTTCTTGTTCGCTCAGCCGGGGCAGCGCGCCGGTTTTCGCCGAATCAACAGGATCGTGCCTGGCTGCTGATCAAGCACCGTGACGGCTGGGCGGGCGACGTTGATGTTCTGACGGCAGCGCCGTTGAGCGTCCTGAGCGGGAAGGATCTTGCCGGGATACTGCTGGAGCATATGCCCGCACAATGGTCTGCGCCCGGCAACGAGCAAAAGGGCAGGATCGGCAAACAGCTTCAACTTCTGATCGACCAGGCGCGCGGCGCAGGCAACAAGTAGCCGCATCAATTCGCATACTTGAAGTTTTTTCGCCAGGGCCGCGTGGATTCGCACCTCAAGGGGGGTACTATCAAATCACAATGATAGCAGCAGGCCGGGCGAATATCAAATCGCTCAGATGAATAACCCGGGCTGCTGAATTGAAGCCGACGATGCTCACACTGTCAGGAGGAATCTCATGCTGCGCGCATCACTGTGTCTTGTTTTGGTTTTCGCCGCGTCCGCGGGCGCCGATGTCGATCTTTTCGCCATCGCCGAATCCATGGGCTATAACCCGACGAGGATATTCACCCAGCCTACAGAGATGCTGCTTCCAGGCGACATGGTCTTGCTTTCTGAAGGCGTCTACCAGTCAGACTACGCGTTGTCGGTGGCAAACACCAACGGAACCGCCCAGAACCCGATAGTGTTCGCAGCCATGCCCGGTCACCAGGTCATCCTGGACGGCCAGTCGGCTTCCTTGGAGGCCAGAGATTGCAGCCACATCATCTTTGACGGCCTGACGCTGGCCAACTCGCAGAACAATCTGGGACAAGGCGCCCGGCTAACCTCTTCAAATAACATCACTCTGCGAAACATCGATTCCAGCGGCCACACCTACGGCGTGTGGGGCATGCAGGATCTTCATGATGTCGTCATTGAGAATTGCGTATTCCACCACAATTCATCCAGCGGCGTGAACCTGGGCGCATCGAGCATCTCCAACAGCGACATTACCATCCGGGATTGCCTCATATACAACAACGGAGGCGACGGCATTCAGCATGTCGGCGCCATTGCCGGTCTGTCCGTCGATAACAACGTCATACATTCCAACGCAGGCGCGGGCATATCGCTGCTTGAGGGAGTCTGCGATTCGCTTATCGAGGCGAACCTGGTGTTCAACAACAGCAGGCACGGCATTCTGCTTCGAAATGAGGGATCCCAATATGTCCCGGCCGGCTCACAGGACGGCAATACCTTCATCGACAACATCATCTGGATCGGCCTTCATGCGTGGAACGGTCAGTCCCCGTCGCCGGCGGACAAGAACGCCATCATGTTCGAGGATCTTGCAGGAACAGGACTTACGAACAACAGCTTCCAGGACAACATTCTTGTGACTTACTCCGGCGCCCTGGTGGCCTTCAGCAGCGATCAGCAGACAGTTGAAAACAGCTTCGTCGCCAACACCCTGTTTCGCTACTGCGGTCCGGGTGTGATCTACACCGTTGAGGGCGCGTCCTTTGTGCTTGATGATCTCAATTCGCTTGCACATTCAGGCATGAACGCCTTCGGCTGGCCCGGCTTTGATGATGTTTCGCTGGAATACTACAACACCCCCGAAAGATTCAACTTCGGCATGCCTGAGCCAAGCGCCGCCGCCTGCCTGTTGTTATGCAGCGGCATGTTGAGTGTCCTGAGGCGCCGCCGAAGATAGCTCAGCACCCATCTGTTGCTTGCCTAAGGTCGTCTTCTTTTTGGCCGATAAGGTTGCAGAACCTGTCGATTTCCCAAGGAGGAGACGATGAGCAGGCGAATAACCTCAGCGGCCGTTGTATTGTTCTTGAGCGTCTCGGGCGCATTTGCGGGCGTCATACGCCACGACGTGAATTCCCAGGCATATCGAGATCTGGGCGCATCAAGCCAGGTCAGCAGCGTCGGCAAGATAATCGCACAGACCACCAGCGGCGGGATACTCGCCAGCGGCGTGTTGATATCGCCAACATGGATGCTGACGGCCGGGCATTGCGTTGACGACGTTACCTCGATGACCTTCACCATTGGCGGGCAAAACGTGCAGGCAAGCCAGTGGATCGCTCATCCCCTGTGGTCTGGCGACGTTATTTCCGGCTACGATATTGCACTTGTCCAGCTTTCAACAGCCGTGACGGACGTGGCGGCTGCGTTGCTTTACTCGGGCTCTTCGGAAACAGGCAAGGTCGGAGTGATTGCTGGTTTCGGCAGGACAGGCACGGGCCTCACCGGGCACACAACGTATGACGGAGTGAAACGGGCCGGGCAGAATACCATAGAAGGCTTTCTCACCGGCGGTCGCGTGCTGATGACAGACTTTGACCATCCCAACTATCCGTCGCAAAACGCTTACGGCTCGCCTACACCGCTCGATCTTGAGTATTGCATCGCTCCCGGCGACAGCGGCGGCGGCATGTTTGCGATCATCGACGGAGCATACCAACTGGTGGGCATCAACTCGTTCATTGCTTCCTTCGACGGAAAAACAGATGCCGACTACGGCGACGTGGCTGGCTACACTCGTGTTTCGGCCTATGACGACTGGATTTGGGCCACAATGGCCGCAGTCGGGGCGGCGCCGGCGGTTCCCGAGCCGACGACCGGGCTGCTTGTGGCGAGCGGGGCTGCCCTCTGCGTCCTGCGCCGGCGAACGTCAACCAGATAACGCCGCCCAGCCAACAAGTGCGCACGAACAGACGAAGCCGGCCCACAGACAAAGCTTGATGCGTCGGACCAGCCTGTCTATGTCCCCCGTGCCCTTGCCGGCAGAGGCAACATCAAGCACGTGGCTTATCCGCCAGTGGATCGACCCGTGCCGCCAGTTCCGTTGCAGCGGCGAGATTGCGTTAAGCTGCGCCACCCTCTGTAGCGCCATCGCGAAGATTGCGGCCCCTTCCTGACTTACAACGTCCTGATCACCGTCGGAACCCTGCAACGCCCCTGCCGTCTTGGCTGCATGAACATCGCACTGACGCTCCAGCCGCCTGCTAACCCACCCGAACGCAACATACAGGGCCGCCGCCAGAAGCATCAGCCCGGCTGCATCCACCCCCCAGCTTCCCCACCCGAGTTTCAGACGCAACAACTCGCTGGCGCCTGTAATCGCCAGGGAGAGCGACAGAATCAGCATGGTCCCATAGAAGATGTGATGGCCGGCGATGTGCTGGGCCTCGTGTGCAAAGACGGCTTCTATCTCGCGTTGGGGCATCTGCCTGAGCATCGCATCGCTCAGCAGGACGTAACGGAAGCGTCCGAGCAATCCGACCACAGCGGCGTTGATGATCACGCCGCCGCTTCTCCAGATCAGCATGCGACGGAACCTGACGCCAAGCATGCGGGCCATTTTTTCGAGTGATTCGCGCAGCGGGCCGCTTCCCAGAGGCTCGGTGCTCCAGACTTTCACTATCACGGCGGGGGCGATTATGAAAACGCCGCCCATGCCCGCGAACATCATGGGCAGCATTACCCATGGGGCGACCCGCGGGGACAACGCCGGTTCAACATAAATGCTCAGCACATCGCCAAGCAGCACCAGCATGCCGACGGGCGCCGCTATGAACAGCAGCTCGTGACGCGTGTTCAAAAGGACATATTGCCCAAGCGAGAGCGGACCTGCGGGCTGGGGTTCTCCCGGAGGGTTCTGCCCAACAAGCCGCAGCCGGAACGCCCGATGGGCCGGATACTCGACTATCCAACCAGCCACAACCGCAGCAAAAAAAGGCAGCATTGCCCCAACTGTCGCGGCCAGTGGAATTTGCGACGGCGGGCCGGAGAACATCCACTGACCGTATGAGGTGACGCTGATGCACGCCAGGCCGCCCAGCAACCAGAGGTGAGTCAGTAATCTCAGCAGCGGTTTACCGGTGGACAAACCCCGCCGAGGCGACGCGACGGCGGATTCCATTGCCGCTTGCGATGCGATTCTGGCAAGGATGACAGCCCCCGCCAGATATGCGGCGACAATTCCCACCGCAAGTCCTCTTGAGGCAAGCAGGAGAATTCTCATTTCCGCCAGAAGGCGGACAACGGCGAAAGCTGCAAGAACCACTATATGCATTGGAAAGACATCCCGATCGGCATAATGAATGATATCAGGTATTCACCAAGCACTGTGCAATAAGATTGCACAGTGCTAGAGCAGGCGAGCAGTAGAACAGGCGAGCAGTAGAGAACACAATGAACAACCTGTAGGCATTCCACTACTGGTTTGTGCTTCGCCTGCGGTCTCCTGGTCACCTGCTCAACTGTTCAGACTTTCTCACATTCCACTTAGAAACAGATTGTATCTAACGAGAAGCATTTGATATACAATGGGCGTCCATGAAAGTCACGCTGCCGTTCCAGACTGACCATGGTGGTGGGCGGCGGCGCGCCGGTCAAAACGGCCTTGCCCGGCATTTGACTGCCGGCCGCGGGAGAAAGAGCATGAAGAAGGGATTCTGTTTCATTTCGATAGTCTTGTCGCTGCTTGCCGCCACATCCGGCGCCTGGGCGGAAGCTGCGTCGCGCGAAGCATCGCCCAAGCCCAAGAAGCAGGGGCTCGCAGGCGAGTATGCGTTGATAGCCAAGGAAGCCGGGCTCTCCGACGAGCAGATAGCCAAGTTGACAGAGCTTGTCCAGGCGAACAAAGAGCAACTGATTGCTGCCGAGAAAAGGCACAAAGAGGCGAAAGCCGCCTTGGACGCCGCCAAAGCAAAGAAGGATGAACAGGCCATAGCCGCCGCGAAGGCGGAGGTCCAGGCGTCAGCCAAGGACAAGAACCAGCTTCACGAGAAGCTGCAGAAAGAAATACAGGATTTGTTGACCCCTCAACAAAAGGCCAAGTGGGAAGCCTTCATGCTCTATCGCAACCTTGCCAAAAAGCTTGCCAAGGCGAATCTTTCCGAAGCACAGAAAGAACAGCTTCGCAAGCTCGCCGCCTCGGCAGGAGAAGAACTGGCCAAGGCCAAGGACGCCAAGGCCAGGCAGGAAATAATGGCTCGTATGGAGAAGGCCGCCAAAGCATTATTAACCAAGTAGATGAGACTGGCCAATGAGCATGCCGCCGATTTGGAAAACCTTTTTTGACGCATGTTGCTAATTCGAACTTGTAATTCCAGCGCACGTAGCGCATTATTGTGAGGCATGGCGGCGTAGCTCAGTTGGTAGAGCAAGGGACTCATAAGCCCTGGGTCACTGGTTCAAGTCCAGTCGCCGCCACTATGCACGAGTGTTGTAAAGTGCATTTTTTGCCTTGACTTGCAGAAACTGTTCAGTCTATTGTGTGACTTTCTGAACAATGACTATCAAGGAGACACTATGATTATGCCGACCCTTGCAGAGTTGTGGGGAATCGAATGGCTCGAATGGTACCAGCCGTTGTTGCTGGTGGTGATGATCGCGTTGATCGTGTTCTGGATGCAGTATCGCCGTAAGCAGATGTAAAGCACCAGCGTTTGCATCGCGGCATGATGTGGCTTTTACAAAAGCAATATTTTCCATATCATGTTGTTTGCGTAGCGGCCAGCCGCGCCCGGTCCTTGTGTGTGCAGGGCTGTTAACGTGTTGCCCTCTCTTTTCTTCTGGTGTATGTTTACTTTCTTAGGAATCTACAATGGCCAAATCTGATGAGAATGTTACTGTGCTGTCGCAGCTTTTCCGAATCCTTGGCGACGAAACCCGCCTTCGCATTCTGATCGAGCTGCAGGAAGGTCCGCGAAATGTCTCCGAGCTGTGCAAGCGGCTCAAGACGCCCCAGCCAACCGTGTCGCATCACTTGAGCATCCTGCGCATGGGAGAAGTGGTCACCAGCCAGAGAAATGGCAAGGAGATCTTCTACTCCGTCAATGCGCTCGAGAAGCACAAGTATGGCAAGGCGTTTACCTCGCTGCTGAAGCAGGCCGCCGCCATTCGCCTCGGCAAGGTTGTCGTAGGCATGGTGTCCTAGGCCGGCGCAAGCACGCTTCGCCGCGCTTACATTGTCAATGCAGCCGGATGTCTATAGGCCGGTCTATGTTCTTGTCGGCAACGATGAGTACTTGAGAGACTCTTGCCGCCGGCGGATCATTGCGCAAATAATTGGCGACGCAGACCCACAACTCTGCGTCGCCTTTTTTGAGCCGCCTGTCAACCTGTCCCAGGTGCTTGCCGAACTGGGCACGCTGCCGTTCCTGGCGCCGCGCAGGGCGGTTGTCGTGCGCAATGCCGATGACTTCGTCGAGCAGCATCGGGAGGATCTGGAAAAGTACCTCCAGAAACCCTCCCCCACTGCATCATTGGTTCTGATGGTGGACAAGTGGAGCAAGGTCTTTCGCCTGTCCAAGCTGGTGGCGAAGATCGGCGAAGTCTGTGAATGCTCGATCGGCGAGCGCGAAAACCTCGTGGGTCGGGTCAATGACCTGGCCAAGTCCAGAGGCAAGAAGATCGCATCGCCGGCAGCGGCGGCGCTTCTTGAAAACGTCGGCAGGGACCTGGCCGCCCTCGACAACGAGATGGAAAAACTGGCCCTTTACACGGGCCAAAGGCCTTCGATTTCCATCGAGGATGTTCAGGCGGTGACCACTCCGGGCCGGCAGCTTTCGGACTGGGCGCTTCAGAACGCCGTAACCAACAGCAACGCCAGAGCCGCCCTGAACGCCCTGGCGTCGTCACTGCGCACTCGGGGCGACGAGTTCCGGGTGCTTGGCTCGCTGGCCGCTCACATTCGCAGGGCCATCAAGGGCAAGAACGCCGCGCTGGCAGGCGAGGATCCCGCCGGGGTGCTTCCCTTTAACATGCCCTTCCAGGCGAAGCGCGATTTCCTTAACCTCCTTAACCGGCGTTCACTGAGCAAGTTTAACGACGACGCCAGGAGGCTCATCGCCGGAGACCTGGCCCTCAAGTCCGGCGCCAAGGCCCCCGGCGCGCTGGCGGAACTGGTGGTCGCGCTGTGCAACTGACATTGCACAAGTCGCGTCTTTAATTTTTGAGCCCGCCCCTCTATACTCCCGATCATGTCGTTCTTAAGATTGCTGCTCAAGCCCATTGCGCACGTTGCAGGCATGCATGCATCAAGCCAGCTTGCCGCTTTTATTCGCGCCCACAACCACACTGAACAAACGCAAGCGGCCCTGCTGCGGGATCTGCTCAAGGCCGGCGAGGGTTCCGCCTTCTGCCGCGATTACGGCTTTGACAAGATCCGCGGGTACGACGACTTCGCGGCGCGCGTGCCCGTTGGTTCCTACGAAACCCTTGAGCCATACATCAAAAGGGTGCTCAACGGCGAATCCTCCGCCCTGCTTGGCCAGGGCGAATCGCCCATTATGTTCGCGATGACCAGCGGCACAACGGG
>JAAYCO010000224.1 GCA_012729725.1 Planctomycetota bacterium | reverse complement strand
TAATCACGATTCTTCAGGGCAGTCGCGGCTACACCGCTGATGAACTGGCCAGTGAACTTGATGTCAGCCGCAGAACTGTGTTCAGGGATTTGAACATGCTCGAAATGGCAAGGATTCCTTACTACTTTGACCCCCAGACCAAAGGATATCGCATCAGTCCCAATTTCTTCCTTCCGCCGATCAACCTCAGCATCGGCGAAGCGCTGGCCATTCTGGTAATGACCGCCAAACTCCGAAACGCTGACAAGCTGCCCTTGCTGACCAACGCAAGGCGAGCCGCCACGAAGATAGAAAACTCTCTTCCCTCAGCCATACGACACCAGATTGCGGGCATACTTGACAAGCTGTCCATCTCCTTAGGCCCGATATCGGATCACACGGGCACGGATGATGTGTTTGAACGATTGACGGCCGCCATGGCCGGCAGGGAGGTCTGCCGAATAAAATACCGCAGCCTTTTTGAAGGCTCGGAGATTGACACTGATATCCGCCCATTGAAGCTTGTCTTCATGAGCAGGGCCTGGTACCTGATCGCGCATTCGGGGGCGCATGAGGAATTCAGAACGTTCAAGCTGTCGCGGATCATCTCGCTAACGGTGACGAAAAAGACATTTCAGCCCGTGCCGCTGTCGAAGATCGACGCACATTTCGGCAACGCGTGGAGCATGATTCCCGAAGGCAAGACTTATGATGTCCGCCTGAGATTCGACGCCAAGATGGCTTGCAATGTCGCCGAGGTTCAATGGCATGCCAGCCAGCAACTGCAATGGAATGATGACGGTTCGGTTGATTATTCCGTTCAAGTGGACGGTCTTGGTGAAATTGGGTGGTGGATTCTGGGCTATGGCCCGCACGTGCAGGTTTTGTCTCCTTTGGTTCTTCGCAAGAGAATTGCCTCTGCCGCAAAAGAGGTTCTCAAGCATTACGAATCGGATGCGAAGGTACAAACAAGTCGTTCCTGGTGATGGGTTGCTCCTACGCGGACTGTTGCACCTATAGAAAGGTATGGCATGAAGGCCATTGTTCAGCGGGTCTTGCAGGCGCAAGTTCAGGTGGACGGCAAGGTGGTGGGCTCCATCGAGAAGGGCTTCCTGACCTACATAGGCGTTGGCTTGAACGACAAGCCGGCCTCGGCGGAAAAACTGGCCGACAAGGTGGGCGGCCTGAGGATATTTGAGGATGGTGCGGGCAAAATGAACCTGTCACTCCAGGATGTCGGGGGGGACATCCTGGCCATTCCCAACTTCACCCTGCTTGCGGATGCATCTCAAGGCCGACGTCCGGCTTTCTCGGCGGCGGCGCCTTCGGTGTCCGCCGAGCCCGTCTTCGCCCATTTCATTCTGTCGCTCAGACAGATGGGGTTGACGGTCTCAAGCGGCATGTTTGGCGCCGACATGATCATCACCAGCAAGGCGGAGGGGCCGGTAAACATACTGCTGGAAGCATGACCCCCACAAATCACGGATGTGGACATGTGCGGCAAGCCAAAGCCTTGCGGCGCCGCGCGAGGCTTTGGTGTTGCGCGCGCGTCAGCGATTGTTCTCTGGAATATCGCGCGAACCAAGCCTGATCACGAAGCGAACGAATCAATACGGTTAATCCTCGTTGGCATTCCATCCGATAGTGTTTACATTACCCTCCTGCGCGGTCTTCGTGTCAGGGCTTCAGCAATGACTTCAAACCCGAAAAAGCCGGTTATTGGTCTCATCGGTGGCATTGGCGCCGGAAAGAGCACCGTCGCGGCCATGCTTGCCGAAGAGGGCTGCGTGGTTGTGGATGCTGATCGAATCGGGCACGAAGTGCTTGAGCAGGAGGATGTGCGAGCATGGTTGAGTGATCGGTGGGGCGAGGGCGTTTTTGACAAAGAGACTCAGCGCGTAAACAGAAGGGCGGTCGCCGACATCGTTTTTCGAGATCCGGCCCAGCTTGACGCACTGAACAAGATTATGCATCCACGGATCAGGCGCAGGATGGAAGAGGCCATCTCGCAGGCATGGAAACGCCAGGAAACGCCGGCGGTTGTAATTGACGCAGCCGTGCTGGTGGAAGCCGGGTGGGATGAGCTTTGCACTCATCTGGTGCTTGTGGAATCGTCTGAACAGCAGCGTTTTCAACGTGTAAACGCCAGCAGGGGCTGGACTCGCGATGCCTGGACCGGTAGAGAAAAATCGCAAATTTGTCTGGACAAGAAACGACTCAGGTGCGAATATACCATCGTTAACAGTTCCAGCGCATCGTGCCTGCGTGAGCGGGTTCGCAAGCTTTACCGCCATTTGGTTCATCCTGCGGATTGTTCCGATTAGCTGTATGCTTTATTCGTTATGGCTGTGCGCGAGCTGTTTTTGTTGCCGGTGTCCTTCCTGCCGGATTCCAACTTCCTGGCAATGCCAAAGTAGGGGCGGCGCGCGGACATCGTGACTCATACAATTGGAGAGAACATAGCTGCCGATTGAAGGGGCATTCAAGAGCCGGCAAACTGCTCAGAAGATTGAGATATGGGATAAGCGTCAGCCGCTTTTCCCCAGAACACGTTAGCAGAGACTGATTGTTTCATGCCGCTGCAAAGACAGCAGCATCCCCGTACCATGTATCTACTTGCTTATCGGAGTTTTTGAAACCATGGCCAAGATCGTCAAAAAAGTGAAAAAGACAACGCGTCGGAGCAAAAAAGACATAGAGAAAGAGGCGCAGGACGAGCAGATGATGCAGCAGTCCGACGAATCTTCCGAAGTCGAGGCCGTTGCAGAGACCCCAGGCGATCAGCCGCTCTTCGACTCGCAGGCCCAGCAGGCTTCCGCTCCGGCGGTTGAGGCGCCGGTTCAGGAACCAGCGCAGGAAGCAGCGCAGGAACCCGCGCAGGAACCCCAGCAGGAAGCGGCGCAGGAAGCCGCCAAGCCCGCCCACGCTCACTCTGAGCATCATACTCATCGGCGAGAGAAGCCCTCGCATAGCACCGATTCGGGCTTCGATGAGGAAATGCACGCCAAGTACGAGCGGGTCAAGCGAGGCGAGCTTCACCTCACCGACCTTCAAAAGATGTCGGTTGCTGAACTGCACACCGTCGCCAAGAACGAAGGCATCGAGGAATACGCCGGCCTGGGCAAGCAGGAACTGGTGTTCAACATCCTCAAGGCCCGCATTCAGCGCGAAGGCCTGATGTACGGCGAAGGCGTGCTGGAAATTCTGCCCGACGGGTTTGGCTTCCTTCGCAGCCCGGATTACAACTACCTGCCCAGCCCGGACGACATCTATGTCTCGCCCAGCCAGATACGGCGCTTTGGACTCAGGCAGGGCAACATCGTCGCCGGACAAATCCGTCCGCCCAAGGAGTCGGAAAAGTACTTCGCCCTGCTACGCGTGGAAGCGGTCAATTTTGAACCGCCGGATCGGCTGACCGAGAAGGTCAACTTCGAAGACCTCACGCCAATGCATCCTGACAGGCGAGTCTTCCTTGAGAGCACTCCTGAAGAAATCAACATGCGGGTGGTCAATCTGGTCACGCCGATCGGGTTTGGTCAGAGAATGCTTATCGTCGCCCCGCCGAGGACAGGCAAAACCGTCCTGCTTCAGAAGATTGCCAACGCGATCAACCATAATCATCCTGAAGCGTACGTCATTATCCTTCTGATCGACGAGCGCCCGGAGGAAGTGACGGACATGGAGCGCAATACGAAGGCGGAGGTCATTTCCTCCACCTTTGACGAACCCGCCAGCCGGCATATCCAGATTGCGGAAATGGTCTCGGCGAAGGCCAAGCGGATGGTCGAATACGGCAAGGACGTTGTGATTCTGCTCGACAGCATCACCCGCCTTGCAAGGGCGTATAACACGGCTGCGCCGCATAGCGGCAAGATCCTCACCGGCGGTGTGGACGCCAGCGCATTGCAGAGCCCCAAGAGGTTCTTCGGCGCCGCTCGCGCCATCGAAGAGGGCGGGTCGCTGACAGTCATCGGCACCGCGCTGATCGACACCGGAAGCAGAATGGACGAGGTTATCTTCGAAGAGTTCAAGGGCACGGGCAACAGCGAACTGCACTTGGACCGCCGCCTCGTCGACCGCCGAGTCTGGCCCGCAATCGACATCAGCAGAAGCGGCAGCAGAAAGGAAGAACTGCTGCTTGATCCCGTCGAGATGAAACTGGTCTTCCGCCTGCGCAAGGTTCTTGCCGAAATGCAGCCCACCGAGGCGATGGAGCTTCTGATCAACCGCCTCAAGAAGGTCAAGACCAACGCGGAATTCCTGATGACGATGAACATCGACTAAGCGGATCGACCATGCGGTTCAAAGCCGTTGTTTTTGATCTTGACGGTACTCTGCTTGATACGATTGACGATCTTGCGGATTCCATGAACGTGGCTTTGGCGGTCCACGGGCTGCCAAAGCGCACCCCCGCCCAGTGCAAGTACTTCGTGGGCGACGGCGTCAGGAACTTCGCCTTGCGGGCGATGGCGCCGGTTAGTGACGAGAAGGTTCTCGCCAAGGTCATCGAGAAATACACAGCCGACTACGCCCAGAGATGGGCTGCCAAAACCCGGCCCTACGAGGGCGTAGTCGAACTGCTGCGCGAGCTTGGGCAGCGCGGGCTCGCTATGGCGGTGCTGTCTAACAAGCCTGACGAGTTCACCCGGCGGATGACGCAGCAAATGCTGCCGGATTGCTTTGCCGTTGTGGTGGGGGCCAGGCCGGACGTGCCGCACAAGCCCGATCCGGCAGCCGCACTGGCTATCGCGCGTCAGCTTGGCGCTGAACCGGCCCAGTGCCTGTACGTCGGCGATACAAACACCGATATGCAGACCGCAGCCGCCGCCGGCATGTACGGCGTTGGAGTGCTGTGGGGGTTCCGCACGAAGGCCGAACTGATTCAAAACGGCGCCAAATCTCTTGTCAACCATCCGCTGGAACTGCTTGACCTGCTTGACTAGCTTTGCCTGATCAAGCGGGCTTCGCAGGGTTTCATCGCCCTGGTAATTGCGAAAGCCGCGGCAGGCGGTTGCACAGGCAAGGCGGTGTGGATATCCTTCCTTCTTTCAGGAGATACACATGGACCTGCGCCCGTTTGGCGGTTGGAGATACAGCGTCAGCAACTTTGATGATCTTATCGCGCCCCCGTACGATGTGCTGTCGGCTGCGGATAAACAATCACTGCTGGAACGAAGCAAGAACAACATTGTTGCTATCGACATGCCTCACGTTCCGCCGGTTGGCGAAGGCCCAGCCGAGGTATACGCAGCCGCTGCCCGAACTCTCAAGCAGTTGCAGGCGCAGGGGGTTTTGAAGCAAGATACCAAGCCCGCTATTTACGCCTACGCACAGGAGTTCCAGTGGCAGGGCAAAACCTTCTGCCGCCGGGCGATTCTTGCCGGAGTGCGGGCCACGAAGTTCGGCGAGGATGTCATTCCGCACGAGCACACATTCGCCGGCCCAAAGGCGGATCGTCTGCAATTGACCATTCACACCAAGACGCAGTTGTCGCCCATCTTCGGGTTCTTCAAGGGCGCCCAAACCGTCCTTGCCGAGCTGTGGAACTCTTTGCAGTCCCGCCCCGCGGACCAGCAAGGTGTTCTGCGAGGCGTGCGGGAACGCCTGTGGGTTGTTGATGACGAACAGATGATCGGCAAGATTGCCTCGGCCCTTCGGGACAAGAAGGTCTACATAGCCGACGGCCATCACCGGTATACGACGGCCATGAATTACCGCGATTCGTTGCTGGAGCAGGGCGTCATAGACGCCAACCACGAATCCAACTATGTTCTGTTCGCCCTGGTAGAACGTGATGATCCAGGCATGCTGATTCTTCCGACGCACCGTGTTTTGCACGGGCTTTCGGCTTCATTCTCCGTGGATTCTCTTGCTGCCTGCGCCAAGGGTTTTGAGTGGACTAATCTGCCGGCCGGCTCGTTCGACTTCAGCGATGCCGCCGCTGTCCTTGCTCGATACGGTAAGCACGCAATGGCGGTTGTCGCGGACGGAGGCAAGGATATCCGGATAGCTAAATTCATCAAGCCGGAGTTGATGAAACAGGCCCAGCCCCAGCAGAGCGAGGCATGGCGCGAGCTTGATGTGGCGATTCTTCAGCACATGCTTCTGGAGGGTCCGATGGATAAGTGGAAGGGGGCCGAGTACAAAGTTGAGTACACCCCGGACGCCCAGATCGTCCAGACGCTTTGCTCGGGCGGCGCTGTCGGTTTTATCATTCAGGGAACGCCCATAGAATCTGTGGAGGCCGTGGCGAATGCCGGGGGCGCCATGCCTCACAAGAGTACCTATTTTTACCCCAAATTATCAACTGGAGTGGTTCTCAAGTCGTTGCAATAGCAGCACATGCATCTGGCTGAACCGCTTTTTGGAAAACCGCAAGTTTTTTTCCAACTGGATTCCCATGCGCGCCTGATCATGCATAGAATCCGTTATGAGATGTCTATCGTTAATTCCAAAAAGTGGATTTTTCTTCTTGCACCTCTGGAAAGATGCTGTATTCTTAATGTATGGGTCTCACCGGGCAAGTTCTGCCGGCTGGAACATTTCTGAATATGTCGTAAAACCACGGGCGGGGATAGACCGCGCATGTGGGCAGGTTGTCAGGTTTTCTTGCAGTGGAGACATGTCTATGGCCAAGGGTACAGTGAAGTGGTTCAACAACGCCAAAGGATACGGGTTCATCACGGCCGAGGGAAACACGCAGGACATCTTTGTACATCACACGTCAATTCAGGCTGATGGCTTCCGCACGCTGAACGAAGGCGAGAATGTGGAATTCGAGCTGGTGCAGGGCCCCAAAGGGCTGAAGGCCGAGAACGTGGTCAAGCCGATAGCGCAAGTCTGACAGAGTTCAGATCGCAGGCATTATCACGCCGACGTTGTATCTAAGAGCCTGTATGATAAACTCCCCGCGCGGCGCTGCGCCGAGCGAGAAGGGCAAGGAAGGCGCACGAGGCATATCCTCTGGCGATATGTTGAATGAGCCTGACGAAGGCATGTGAAGTTCGCCGCAAGCAGCCCCGAAAGTTTACTACAGCCTATAAGGCCGGTGCTCTCGTGCAACGCCGCCAATGGGTGTGAATCTACTTAAGCAGTGATGAGGCGTCTTTTGCCGCCATTGCGTTAAGTATTTTGCCGTAGTACACGCGATGGTAGTCGCCGTTCACGTAGGCGCCGGACAGTATTTCGTCCGAGAGCTTTGAAGGCAGCACATCGTTGCTATGCACAACCTGACATTCGTACACAACCGGACAGTGTTCGATAATCGGGGCCAGCACGTGTTGAGCTTTGTGCGACGCCAGGCCTGCCGCGGCGAGCTTGTCTTCATCCCGCCCGCTGCGCGATCCGCACATGGCGCAGGCAGATGACATATCCTCCGTCGGGGCGTTCACGGTGAAGCAGCCTGTATGCTCGATGCACTCAAAAGTGTACCTGCTTGGCCGAACCAGGACCATCCAGACGGGAATGCCCCAGATCGAGCCAACCGCGCCCCATCCGATAGTCATGGCGTTTGGTTTGCCTTTGGCGTCGTAGGCGCACAACAAAAGGCCGCGTTTTGTCATGGTTTCCATCACGGCGGCATAATGTTCGGTAAAGCTTATTCTGGACATCGTCATTTCGCGGCTCCTTGTGGTCTAGCGTTCTGTTCGTATGTCCTGCCTTGCCGGCCCGAATTCGAGTTGGCCCGGGCGCATCGCATCATCTTGTCGCCCCAGAAGGTGGGATATTTGCCCATAACGCATCCGGTGCACAGGTCGCTGCCGGGCATCTTCAGGCAGTCGGCAAGATCCGGCACGGTCAAGTACCGCAGGCTTTCGACGCCGAGCGATTTCGCCATCTGCGCCAGCGTGTCGGCAGAGGGCCTGCCCTGGTAGCGGTTGGGCAGGAACGGCGGGGCGAACAGCTCGCCAAGGGTTGACATGTCTATGCCGTAGAAACACGGTGCGACTATCGGCGGACAGGCGACGCGAACGTGAATCTCGCGGGCCTTGCCCTGTTGCCTGATTCTACCGACAAGCGCCTTGAGCGTGGTGGACCGCACGATGGAGTCCTCCACGAGAAATACCCGTTTGTTCTCAAGCACCGACGCCAGCGGCGTGTACTTGCCGCGAACGCTTCGCATTCTTGACTGGCTGGGCTGAATAAACGTCCGCCCGACATATCGGTTGCGGATAAGCCCTTCCACGCAGGGAACGTGCATTCTGTATGCATATGCGTCGGCGGCTGCCTTGGCGGTGTCGGGGACGGGGACGACAATGCACGAGTCGTCCATTTGGCAGTCTTCCATCTCGGCCAGAATCTCCCCGGAACGAGAGCGGGCCAGGTACACGCTCCTGCCGTCGATCTCGCTTGCGACGTTGGAGAAGTAGACCCACTCGAAGAAACACAACGCCTTGGACCGCGGCTTGGCGAACCGTTCGACTTTCAGCTTGCCGTTCTCAACCACAAGCATCTGGCCGGGCTCGACCGATCTGACGTTGTCGAACCCCATGTTCGTCAGGGCGACGGATTCACTGGCGGCGGCGAAGAGCCTGCCCTGCACCGCCCAGCTAAGCGGCCGGAATCCAAGCGGATCGCGGGCGATCACCATCCTGCCCATACCGTCGAGGAATGCAATGTTGTATGCGCCGTCAAGATCCTTCGCCAGCGACGCCATGACTGAAGAAAGCCTGGCGGCCCTGTCGCCGCGAAGCCGGTATGCCAGCGAGTGCATGATAACTTCGGTGTCGGCGTTCAGCGCGAAATGATAATCCTGCCTTGCGAGTATGCGGTCGCGCAGCGAACCGTAATTGGCAAGGTTGCCGTTGAAGGCAAAGCAGAACCACTTCCACAGTCTGCCGTGGTATCTCTCGAAAGGCTGGGCGAATCGCTCGTCGTCGGCGCCGCAGGTGGCGTAGCGGACGTGGCCTATGCAGGCGTCGCCGGCGCACTCGCTGAGCATCTGGGCGAACTTGGCGGGGCGGGACATGCGGAAGGCTTCGGTTACGGTTCCCACGCCTTTGCAGGTTGCAAGCCTCTGCACGCGCGACTTGTTATAGCTGCTCATCCCGGCGGCAAGCTGGCCGCGGTTTTGCAGGTCCAGCAGCATGCCAGGCATCAGCGGGGCGACGTCTCCGTCCACAACCGCCTTTTCCGCCGGCCCGGACGGTCCCTGTGGTTCATCAAGCCAGTAAAGAGCAGCTATGCCGCATTCATGATTCAGTTCATCGCTCAAAACAAGTCCTTTGATGCTCAGCCCCCCGGTCCGCAACGTCTTTTATACGATGTGCAGGCCGGCGCCGCGCTGTCTATTCCCTTTCGCCGGCCAGATACCGCCTGACGTAGTCCCTGGTGTCATCGGGCGATTCCGTCTGGGCCTCGTCGGTTGCCTTCCAGAACCCCGTGGGAAAGTCTTCCGGCAGTTGAAGTATCGGGCAGCGAATGATTTCGTCCTTGAACGGCCCGTACAGTATCAGATTGACCGGATCCTTATCAACGGTCCTGGTTCTGATCTCGATGTAGTGGTACTGATCGTCCTTGCCCGTGTATCTGGCCTGCCAGTCGCCGCTGGAGCCAAAGCCGCCGCTGAGCCGGTAGGCGGTCAGAAACTCCTCCGGTGGCACGGTTTTGGCGCACGACGCCAGCAACAACAGTGGAATCGTAAGCAGAATCAGCCGCTTCAAAGTTCACCTGCCGACCGTCCACAAGGCATCATGGACAACTTCACAAAGCCTAGCATATTCGGTATGCTTCCGAAAGTGAAAGGTGTTCAAATGGCGGTTAAGCCCGGAAAAATCGAACGAGAAAACCTTTGGCGACTGCTCGAAATGGCCCGCGACGAGGACTTGGGCAGCGGGGATGTGACCAGCGCAATCCTGCCCGCGGAGCTCGGCGCCGAGGCGCGGTTCATCGCCCGCCAACCGATGACAGTCTGCGGATGCGAGCTGCTTGAAGCCATAGCCGCCTGTTACGACGGCGATATTCGCACCGAGTGCCGCGTGCAGGAGGGCGAGTATGTGCCGGCGGGCACCCTGCTGGCGATCTGGAAGGGCCCGGGAAGGGCCATTCTGGCCGCCGAGCGCGTGGCTCTGAATTTCATACAGCGCCTCTGCGGCGTTGCGACGACAACGCGCGAATACGTCGAGGCCGTCAAGGGAACCGATGCGCACATATTCGACACTCGCAAGACCATCCCCGGCTGGCGAGAGTTGGAAAAATACGCCGTCCGCGCGGGCGGCGGCAGAAACCACCGCAAGGGCCTCTACGACGCGGTGCTGATAAAGGACAATCACCTGGCCGTGCTGGCGCAATCTGAAGGCATGGATCCTATTTCGGCAGCGGGGCGGGAACTGGAGCGGCTAAGACCCGCTCTGCCTCCGACGGCCTTTGTGGAACTGGAAGTTGACACGCTTGCCCAGTTCGAGGTGGCGCTGGGTCTGGGTGTGGACATCATCCTGCTGGACAACATGTCGCTGGATCAGCTCAGGCAGGCGGTGGAGCGCAGAAACAGCCTGGGCCTCAAGGGACGCCTGGAACTGGAAGCTTCCGGCGGAGTGCGGCTCGACACGGTTCGAGACATTGCCCTCACCGGCGTTGAACGCATCTCAGTTGGCGCACTGACGCACAGTGCAACCGCCATCGACATCGCGTTGGACATCCATCTGAACCTGCTCAAACCAAGCGAGTAGATATGACGGATGCCGCCAGGGTGCTTGAGGTTCTTTACGACAGCGATCACGTCTTCTGTTCCTTGCCGGACCTGTGCAGCCGATGCGGTGTGAGCCGCAAGCGGTTGATGGCGGCGATTGAGGTTCTGGGGCACGAGGGCCAGCTTGTCGAGCTTTCGCCGCATGGCGCCAGGCTTAAGGCCCCGGCCGCCCTTAATGCGCAGTTGATTGAACGCGGCCTCAAGAATCGTCGTGTTGGCGGCAGCGTGCTTTGCTTTTCGCAGGTGGGCTCGACAAACGATGTTGCATTCGACGCCGCCCAACGGGCGGAGTGCGACGGGCTGGCGGTTTTCGCCGAGCGCCAAACCAGCGGCAGGGGCCGGTTCGGTCGGCAATGGGTGAGTGAACCCGGGGCGAACCTGCTTGCCAGCGTGCTGCTGATAGACGAGTCGATACCACACGACGCCGTCACCATTGCCTCGGGTCTGGCCGTCGCCGAGGCGGTGGAAAACAGCGCCGGCGTTCATTGCCGGCTCAAGTGGCCCAACGACGTTCTGATAGGCGACGCCAAAGTCGCCGGCGTGCTTGTCGAAACCAGGAAAGTGAATCGCCGACGCTGCCTCGTGATAGGCATTGGCATAAACGTCAACGCCAGCCCGCAGGCCGATTCGCTTCGCCGGCCGGCGACAAGCATCGCCCAGCATGTTGAACACGTCCCTCGGCGAATCGAGATAGCGAGGGAACTGCTGAGCCGCCTTGATCACTGGGTGGGGGTCATCGAAGCGGGGCGGCTTGACGATATCCACGGCCCATGGCTCGATCATTGCGACATGATCAACAGCCGAGTGGGCATTACCTGCAGCGGGCGGCAGTATGTCGGCAGGGTGCTTGACATCGATCCGACCAGAGGGTTGTGCCTGAGCCTGGACAGCGGGCAGAACGTGTTTCTGCCTGCAAGCTTTTCCACGATGGACGCGTGATGCCCCGGCAGACAGAAGGGCGTGGTTTGTTTCAGGGTTGGGTGGTTTTGAGCCGACGCGTCTGGTGAATTCGCCGGCGAAGGTAGTTGCGCTCGGTGAGCAGGCCGTCGGCGTCCCAGGAATTCATTATCGCCGACGAAATCAGCGAGTTGTTTTTCTTGAGTTCCTCCAGAGCTGCGGCATCGCCGCCACCGCCAGGCGCGAAAAGGAACGCGTCGTGCGCGTCAACGCTGAAGACGAACACGTCATCATTCGGCGGTCGGGACAGGCGAAGCTTCATGTGCGGGTATTGCCAATTGCCCAGCCGAAGCGAGAAAGACCGCACGTTGTCGAGCGGGGCGCTTGATGGATCCCTCTGGGCCTTCTCGCTCATAAGATACACGGCGGGGTCAAACCCATTTTCCGGCAGCAGCGAATCCGGGGCGGGCACTCGATCATTGGGATACGCATGGCGAAGATATATCGTCACCGCCCTGAGCAGTTCTTCCGCCGATGGAAGTATCGGTCTGGCGCCTTTATTTTCAGCCATTACCTCACCCGCATGAATCGTATAGTATTATAGTGTGGAGCGGCATCCTTGAGCTTTGATAACAACCAAGCCCCATCGAGGGCTGATTGGCAGGTATTTTTGTGCCTGGCGCCATAAGCCATCGACCGGTCGTTATGGTCGTTGAAGACGATGTTGAAATGAACGAGCTTCAGCGCGAGCTGCTGGCTGTTCATGGCCTTGACACCGTTGCGGCCTACACCGGCGTCGAGGCGCTGGAAGTTTTCTCGCACCAGCACGCCGATGCGGTGTTGCTGGACATCATGCTGCCCGAGATGGACGGCTTCGAGTGTTGTCAGCAACTCAAGCACCGTAACGGGCAGAAGTTGCCTGTAGTCATAGTCACCGCTCTGGACAGCGAGGATTGCCGCCGTCGCGGTTTCGAGGCCGGGGCGGATGGATACTTCGTCAAGCCTTTTGATCCCGATGAAGTAGTTGACGCCATTCGCCACCTTATCGACGAGGCCGGCGACGAAAACGACGCCCGCCAGAGGGAAGGCCCCTCAAGCGACCGTCGAGCCTGATGGAACCTGCCCGTCCGTCGTAATAATAACCACCTGCCGCGAGTCGCCTTCTTCATGCGAGGCGGCCAGCAGCATGCCCTGCGATTCAATGCCGCGCATCTTCCGCGGTTCAAGATTCGCCACCACAACGATGTTCCTGCCCAGTAGCGCCTCAGGGGGCATGTAAGGCCGAAGCCCGGCCACCACCTGCCGCTCGACGCCGGCAATATCAACCTTCAAAACGTAAAGCTTGTCGGCGTTGGGATGCTCGGAAACCTCCAGCACACGCGCTATGCGAAGGTCGAGCTTTGCGAAATCATCATAGGATATCAGCGGTTTTTCCTGCTGTGCTTCAGTCATTTGTACACCTCGTTTTGGCAAGTCTATTTAGGGTTTGAGCCCATCTCAAGCATTTTCGGCGATGATTCACGCCAACATGGTTTGCTAATTAAGCTTCTGAATCGCCCGGGCGTTCTTGTATCATGTCTTCCTGCGTTTGCCACGGGCGCCACCTGAGGCGCGGGAGATAAGACCTTGCGACGGAGCATGATCATGACAAGCACCATCCTGAAGCTTTCGCTGGCTGCGTTTCTTGTGGTTTCCACCGGCGGGCTTTGCGCCCAGGAAGTATCTTCTGCCGGGGGCGCCGAATACATGGACTTCCGCGATGTGGTCCAGGACGCCAAGGACAAAGTATTCCCGTCGGTAGTGTTCATCAACTGCCTGCGAGAAACGCTCAGTAGCGGAAGAAAGGTCACCGGTAAGGTCAGCGGTAGCGGCGTGTTGATATCGCCCGACGGCGAGTTGCTGACAAACTGGCACGTGGTTGACAAGGCCGTCGAGGTCCGCTGTCTGCTGTCCGACGGCAGGGGGCTTAACGCCAGGATCATCGGAACAGACAAGGATACCGACCTTGCACTGCTCAAACTCGAGTTGCCAAACAAAGCCGAGCCGCTGCCATATGCGAAGCTGGGAGATTCAAGCCTTCTTAAAGAAGGCGACTTCGTCATGGCGATGGGCGCTCCGTGGGGGCTTAACCGCAGCGTGTCGATAGGCATTATCTCATGCACGAAGCGATTTCTGCCGGAAAACAGCGAGTACAGCCTGTGGTTGCAGACAGACGCTTCCATCAGCCCCGGCAACAGCGGCGGCCCGCTGATCAACACCAACGGCGAGATCGTCGGCATCAACACCAGGGGTGTGATGTACGGCGGCGATGTCGGGTTCGCCATACCTTCATTGACCGTCAGTCAGA
Source organism: Planctomycetota bacterium (assembly GCA_012729725.1). GTDB lineage: Bacteria > Planctomycetota > Phycisphaerae > SM23-33 > SM23-33 > JAAYCO01. Next base: position 18,095 of record JAAYCO010000224.1, on the reverse strand, counting down.
TCGTCGATCAGATTCGCAAGTTCGGAAAGGTCAACTGGAGCTGGCTTGGACTTCAGCTTCAGCCGATCAAGGACTTCGACCGCAACATGTACTTTGACGGCGACCAGGGCGTGATCGTCGGGTCCACGGATCCAGATAGCCCCGCCCGCAACGCGGGAATCAAGCCGCGAGACAGAATTCTCAAGGTCGGCGGCATGCCGATTACCGGCTTGACCGAAGAATCGCTGCCTATCATCCGAAACCACCTTGGCATGCTGCCGATGCACCAGGAAGTCGAAATCGAATTCCAGCGAGGCCAGGAAGTAATGAAGGTTATGGTCACGCCCCGCGAAAAAGGCCGGGTTGAGGGCGAGGAGCTTGACTGCCCCCGATGGGACATGACCGTCAAGACCATCAACCAGTTCGACAATCCCGACCTGTACTTCCACCGCAACACCGGCGTGTTCATCTACGGCGTCAACCAGCCCGGCAATGCTTCCAACGCCGGACTTCGGCCCAACGACATTATCCTCACCATTGACTCTCAGGAAGTGAACAGCCTTGAGGACTTGAAGGATATGCACAAGAAGGCGCTGGACAACATCGAATCGCAGCACAAGATGGTGATGACAGTGCTTCGCAACGGGCTTTTAAGGCAGATAGTGCTCGACTTCTCACGCGATTACGAAAAGCGATAACGGAGAACGCAATGAACGGCACGATAAAGACATCGATGTTGACGATCGCCAGCCTTCTAGCCTTTTGCGCCACCGGCGCATCGGCCGCCATGGGAGATGGCGATTCCCTCGAGCTGTTGAGGAAGATTGCGCCGTCGGCGGTAGTAGTTGAATACACGCTGCAATACGATGAAGGCCAGACGGCTCACGAACACCTGGTTGCCGACGAGAGGCCGCTGGAAAAGGGCGGCATGCTGCTGACCTCAAGGATGGTCATCAGCGCGGACCCGCTGATAGATCCCAGGTTCGTCAAGGAGATTCACGTCCGCCGCGGAGATGACAGAATTCCCGCCAAGCCGATCGCATACGCCAGGGATAATGCCGCCGTTTACCTGGAGATGGACGGTGAATTCGAAACCGCCGTGCCGCTGGAATTCGACCCCACCGCCAAAAGCCCCTATAGCACCATCACCATGAACAAACGGGACGGGCGCTGGATTCTTCAAGATACAAGCATGACCACCACCCCGACGATGACGCTGGACGGAGGCGAGTTCCTGACTTCAACATCGGACGCCATCGTCGTCAACAACGACGGCGTTCCCGTTGGCATGATGTTTGAAGGCATGCTTCCATCCGATGATTCGTGGAAAGGCTCGCCCCTGAGCCTGGCCAGCTACAGCCAGTCTGATTTAACCGAGATGCTGCGGGAGTTGTCCCAGCAGGCTGACGCCGCGCTTGTGAAAGTCACGATGAACCTTCGCAGCCCGCGCCGCAAGGCGCCGTCATCTCGCGGCATGAGCGAGGATGACGAGGCGACGGTTATTCAGGCCGTTGGCGTGCTGGTCGAGCCTCAGAAATTGCTCGTGCTGGCGAACATCGGCCCGGCTGTGACTGCTAGGCTTGAACGAATCATCGTCTCTTTCCCCGACAAAGACATCGACGCCGACTTTGCCGGCTCGCTTAACGACTACGGCTGCCTGGTGGCCAATCTGAAGGAACCAAGGCAGACGACGATCAAGCTTGCGGACGTTGACGTCACCTCGCTCGAAAACAAGCTGCTGCTCTGTGTTCGCGTGCTTGTTCAGGGCGAGCAGCGGGTTACCTATCTGCTTCACAATCGCATCAGCGGTTTTGGCGAGGGATGGCGCAGCCGGCTTGAGCCCGCATTCGCCAACGCCGACGAGGGCGCTTTCTACTTCCTGCCAAGTGGAGAACTTGTGGTTCTTCCCGCCCAGCGCCGGCTCAAGGTTTCAGCAAGAAGCAGGTACAGCTCACGTGAAGACGTGAATATTGCGGCCCGCGAGATCCGCGGCGTCCTGAGCGATCTTGCGGCGAACTGCGATCCTAACAACGCGCCGCTGAGCCAGGCGCAGGAAGGCCGCCTTGCATGGTTGGGCGTTGAACTTCAGCCGCTCGATCGTGAACTTGCAAGAGTAAACAACGTTGCGCATCTCACAAGCGACGGCGAGACGGGCGGGATAGTGTCCTATGTCTATCCCGAATCCCCCGCGGACAAGGCAGGGCTTCGACAGGGCGACATAATCCTTCGCCTTCACGTGGCGGGAGAGCCCAAGCCGATCGAGCTTGAAGTTGACTCCGGCGGATTCAGCGGTGCGTTCCCGTGGGACAGGCTTGACGAAATACCCGAGCAATACTACGACCAGGTTCCCACGCCGTGGGCTTCGGCGGAGAATTCGCTTACACGCGCGCTTACGGATCTGGGCTTTGGCAGAAAGTTCAACCTGGAGTACTTCCGCGACAACAAGCTTTGCACAGCCGAGATGGAGATAGTGCAAAGCCCCGAGCACTATGAATCAGCCCAGAGGTTCGCATCGGATCCGCTGGGGCTGACCGTGCGCGACTTGACATACGAGGCGCGGCGATACTTCCAGCGTATGGCGGACCAGCCGGGCGTCATAATCTCCAACATAACGCCGGGCTCAAAGGCGTCCGTCGCGGGCCTGAAGCCGTTCGAGATAGTCACGCATGTTAATGACAGCCCGGTGAACACCATCGAGGATTTCAAGAAGGCTCTTGAAGACCAGAAGGAACTGAGATTCACTATCGTCCGCATGATGCGAGGCAGGACGGTCAAGATTCTTCTGGACTCACCCGCCGGAATGTAAATGCAAAACGTGAGTTGCCCGGGACAATAGCAGCAAGCCGTCTGTTGTTCTCTACGAGGAGAGCAGTATGAGACGTTGCATGATGGGGACGTGCGTGCTGTTGTTTTGCGCAGCCGCGTGGTCGCAGGAAACTCAGAAGGCCGCGACGCAATCGAATCTTTCCGAGGCGATTCCGTTGCCGGTGAAATGGCCGCTTGCGGATGCGCCCAAGCTGCCCCTGCGCGAGTATACGCTCGAAGAGCTTGCGGCCAGATTTCCGGCCTTCAAACATGAGCCTTTCGAAGATGCGGGTTTCAACCACCTGACGCTTCCTTTCAGGTACATGTCGGGGGAGGGCGATGATGTAGGGCACGAGGCGGCGGCGTTTTCATTTCTTCTTTCAAACGCATTGGATTGGGCGGACGGCTGCTACTGCGCAACACATGCGTATTTCACCTTCAAACGCAGCCGCAAGATTATGGCCCCGATGCGGCGGCGATACGACAGGCGAATCATAGCCAAGCAGATCGAGTATTGGGACGCCACGCATGCTATCGGCGGACTGCTGCGCAAGACCGATGCCGGGTACTCGGGCCTGTTAGAAGTCTACGATCGTTCAGGGCGAGCCATTCTCTTGCAGCCCTATCCCCGGCCGAGGGACTATTTTGAACTGCTTGGCGACATGGCTGCCGATGCGATGCGCATCCTGGGGTATGAACCGTCTGATGCGCTTGTGCGGCATTTGAAGAAGAAGAGATGCAGTGATTTTAAGTCGATTCGGGATTTGGGCGCCGCGGCATTTCTGGAGGAGAAATCCGATGCCGAATTCGCCGTGTACCGGAGAATACTCCAGCGCGACCCCGGCTTCGCGGAGGTGAGGTACTGGTATTTTAATCAGAAGCAATGGGATGATGGTATTCGAGAAGACTACATTCTGAACATGGCCCGGGCGCTTGACGACTATCTGATTGAAGCGGCGCTCAATGACCTTTCCGATGAGGAAGCGTCCTATCCGGCATTCACGGAGAAGTTCCGTAAGTGGGTCAGCCATGCCCAAAACCTGGTCGGACCGGCGAATCCAAGCATTCTGCACATCAAACTTCACAACAAGCACGTAAAATATACTGATGAAGATATTGGGCTTATGGAAAAAGCGGCTGCCAGATACGTCCACTGTCGTTGGCTGCTAGTGGAGTTAGGGCACATCTACTACTACAATAGGGATGATCCTTTTATGGGGGCAAGTATGTATGTGGCTGCCCTCCGCAACAAGTTCCTGCCGAGCCCTGGAAAGAAACGGAATGTTGAACTACATCTGGGACAGGCCCTTTGTCATCTGGGTCTGTACCAAGAGGGCTATTCGCTCATAAAGCCGATATGGGACGAATATTTCGAAAAACACAGCCAGGGCACAGCCTTCAATTGGCTTCCGTTGGCCCTTCAACAGACGAACCACTGGGCGGAATCAGTCGCGCAATTCAACAAGATATACAAAGCCCGCCAAAGCAAGGTTGACCAGCACGAAAGCATACTTCAGCACGCGGGCATTTCCGCAGCAGTCTCCGGCAAAGTTAAGGTGCTAGACCAGATCCTCCGGGACAGGCGCGAGAAGTTGGGCATATCGGCCGTTCTGCTTGACGCCTATGCCGATGTGAGCCAGGGCAAAAGCGTGGATCTCAACGCCATCGAGAAAACCTTTTACAGGAACACGAAATGGGAGAATTCGTATCCCTACCGCGTTTTTCTGGCTCAAATGGATTTGATCACACACAAGAGCGACTATCGAGAGGTGCTGGAAAAGACGCTCTGCTGGGATCCCCTTTCCAGGATGCTGTGGTTCCTTTTTGACAGCTATGATCGTCAGGCGCCAAGCCCGGAATCGGCGTCGTTCTACATCGCGCTGGAATGGCTCTACCCCCAGGATGAATGGGTTCGCCAGGCCGCTGCGGATTACGCCAGCCGCTGCGCATCGCCGGTGGTGGCCGACGCCGACGAGCTGCTTGCACAGTTTCAGAAATATGAGACGGTTCGCTGGGGCGTCAGCCCTGACAAACGCTGCATGGAGGAAATGCACTACTTCTGGAGCCGTAAGGCCCCGCCTTTCTGGGTGGCTGCCGCAATAAAGGGACTCATCGACCGCGGGCAATTCGACAAAGCGCATGAATTGGCCTTGCGATATCACACGATAGGCTTGAAGGCCGGTTGCGAAGCCCAGGTCCGGCTTGCCAACTGGATGATTCACCTCGTCGAGCTGGCAAGGGACGCATAGGCCGCGGATGCGGGGCGCACTTGCAGCGAGTTGTCTGCTGTTATCTACAAGGAGAGCAGTATGAGACGTTGCATGATGGGAACGTGCGTGCTGCTGTGTTGTGCGGCCGCGTGGTCACAGGAGACGCAAGACGCTGCGAGGCAATCGTGTCCCTCCGAAACGATTGGGCCGCTGGTGAAATGGCCGCTTGCTGATGCGCCCAAACTGCCGCTGCGCACATATACGCTCGATGAACTTGCCGCCAGGTTTTCGGCATTCAAACACGAGCCTGCCGAAAGCGCCGGCTTCAACCACCTGACGCTTCCTTTCAGGTACCTGTCAACCAAGTTCAAAGATGCAGGTTACGAGGCGTTGGCGTTTTCATTTCTTCTTTCAAACGCCATGGATTGGGCGGACGGCTGCTACTGCGCAAGACACGCGTACTTCACCTTTAAACGCAGCCGCTCGGTGATGCTGCCCATGCGGCAACAATATGACAGGCGAATCATAGCCCAGCAGATCGAGGAATGGGAAGCAACGCATGCCATCGGCGGCCTGCTGCGCAGGACCAATGCCGGGTACTCGGGCATACTGGAGGTCTACGATCGTTCAGGCGAAGCGATTCTTATACTGGAATACTCCCAACCGAGGGACTATTTCGAACTGCTTGGCGACATGGCTGCCGATGCGATGCGCAGCCTGGGATATCAACCGTCTGAAGCACTCGTGCGGCATTTGAAGAAGAAGAGATGCAGAGATTTCCAGTCGATTCGAGATCTTGGCGCCGCGGCGTTTGCCGCTGAGAAGTCGAATATTGAGTTTGGTCTATACAAGAGGATACTCCATCGGGATCCTGCCTTTGCGGAGGTGAGGTATTGGTATTTCAACCAGAAGCAGTGGAAGGATGATAACAGAGAAGACTACATTCTAAATATGTCCAGGGCGATGGAAGACTATCTGGTCGAAAGCGCGCTTACTGATCTCGCCGATGAGGATGCCCCGTACCCGGCGTTCAGTGAGAAATTTGGCCGGTGGGTCGACCAGGCCCAGGAATTGGTCGGGCCGGAGCATCCAAGCATCCTGCTGATCAAGCTGTATGACAAGCATGTGAAACGGACTGACGAGGATATCGAGCTTGCCGAGAAGGTTGTCGGCAGGTATCCCAACTGTCATTGGCTGCTCAGGCAGTTGGGGCACATCCACTACCACAAGAGAAAGGATCCCTATATGGGGGCCAGCATGTATATCGCCGGCCTTCGCAACAGGTTCCTGCCAAGCATGGGACACAAACGAGACTTCACACTGAACCTCGGAAGCGCCCTCTACGATCTGGGGCATTATGCCGAGGCTCATTCAGTGCTGCTGCCACTGTGGGAGACGCGATTCGACACCTGTTTCAGCGCATATGGATGCCAGATGATTCCGCACGCGCTTAAGGCCGCCGGATGGTTGCCCGAGTCGATTGCCGCGCAGCGTCGCATCTATGACGCGCTGGACAAGACCACGAGCTACAGGAGTTGGGTGCTTGTGGATTTCGCCATCACCGCCGCAATACACGGCGACGAAAAGGTGCTGAGCCAAGTCGTACTCGACAAACGTGAAGAGGTTGGCTCTGTCATCCGTATTCTCGATGCTTATCTTGAAGCATCCCAGGGCAAGCAGGTCGATCTGGGTTTTGAGAAGGATATCACCAAGCTTGACAATTGGCATCCGATCAAGCTGTTTCGAGTCCTGGCTGCTCAGCTCGATCTGCTGGCCGGCAAGAGCCAGTGCCGCAGATCGATCGAGGAGGGCATATGCTGGGATCCATTCGCTCGCGAATTGTGGCTGCTTATCGACATGTATGACAGACGCGACCCATCCCCTCAAATGGCCAGTTTTTACAGCGCCATTGAATGGCTGTTTCCGCACGATGAATGGGTGCGGCAGGCGTCCGCCGACTACAGACAACGGGTAACCGACCCTGTGTTCGCCGATGCCCAGCAACTGCTCAAGGAGCTTGAAGAGTACAAGACGGTGCGCTGGCCTGTCAGACCTGAAAGACTTCAGCCGAAGGCGTCGCCTTATTTCTGGCACGGCAAGGCGCCGCCGTTCTGGGCCGCGGCCGCAATACGAAGGCTCATCGAGCAGGGCGATTACGACAGGGCGCATGAGCTGGCGTTAAGGCACCATTACATGTGCGTCCAGACGCTTCAGGATGGGCTTATCACCCAGGCCAACTGGATGATTCACCTTGTCGAACTGGCGAGGGACGAAGCGGGCGCGACGCCGGCAAGCGAGCCTGCTACTCGACCGTGACGCTCTTGGCCAGGTTTCGCGGCTTGTCCACGTTGCACCCGCGAAGCACGGCGGCGTGATACGCGATGAGTTGCAGCGGCACCACTGTCAGCATCGGCTGAAGCGGGGCGGGGCACTCGGGTATGCGGATCACGTGCGGGCAGTACTTCTGTATCTGCTTGTCGCCTTCGGTGGCGATGGCTATGACGCTGCCCTTTCTGGCGCGAACCTCTTCGATGTTCGAGATGATCTTGTCGTAAGTCGAGCATCTCGGGGCGATGAACACCACCGGCATATGCTCGCGAATCAATGCGATAGGTCCATGCTTCATCTCGGCTGCGGGAAGGCCCTCTGCGTGAATGTAGCTGATTTCCTTGAGCTTCAACGCGCCTTCCAGCGCGACGGGATACTGGTATCCTCTGCCGAGGAACAACCAGTTGTCCTGGTCCACGTGCTCCTCGACTATCCGGCGGATGTCATCTGACTGCTCAAGCACCGCCTCTATCTGATCTGGAATAACTGACAGCGCCTTGACGTAATGCTCCAGCGTTGCCGGAGACATGAATCGCCGCCGCCCCAACATGAGAGCTATCAGCGTTTCGACCACAAGCTGGCTGGTGAATGCCTTTGTGGACGCCACGCCGATTTCCGGCCCGGCGTGAAGATACACGCCGGCATCCGTTTCGCGTGCTATGGTCGATCCCACCGCGTTGACTATTCCAAGCGTCATCGCGCCTTTTTCCTTCGCTTCGCGCAAGGCAGCCAGGGTGTCGGCAGTTTCGCCGGACTGGCTTATGACGATGACGATCGTGCCATCCTCGATCATCGGGTTTCTGTAACGAAACTCGCTGGCGTATTCCACTTCGGTTGGTATTCTCGCCAGATCCTCGAACAGGTATTCGCCGACAAGCCCGGCATGCCATGCCGTGCCGCAGGCGGTCAGGATAATCCGCCGGGTCTTGGTCATCTCGCGGACGATCCCGCCCAGGCCGCCCAGATTCACTCGCATCTCGCGCATGTCCAGCCGGCCACGAAGCGATGTGCGAACGCTCTCGGGCTGTTCGAAGATCTCCTTGAGCATGAAGTGCTCGTAGCCGTTGAGGGCTATCTGTTCGAGCGACCACTCAATCTGCTGCACTTCCTTGCTGACGGGCACGTTGTCGATGGTGATCGTGCGAATGCCGCTGGGCGCAATCACGGCCATCTCGTTATCGTTAAGGTAAACCACGCTGGCGGTGTGCTCGATGATCGCCGAGGCGTCGCTCGCCACCACGTATTCGTCCTTGCCCACGCCGATTATCAGCGGACTGCCTTTTCGGGCGGCGACAAGCTTGCCTGGTTCGTCGGCGCTTATCACCGCAATGCCGTACGTGCCGCTGACTTCCCTCAGGGCCGCCTGCACCGCCGATTCAAGGGGCGTCTTGCCGCCCTCATAAAACTGATCGATGAGGTGTACGAGCACTTCCGTGTCTGTCTGGCTCTTGAAGACGTAGCCCTTCTCGCAGAGATACTGCTTCAGGGTGGCGTAGTTTTCGATGATGCCGTTGTGGACCAGGGCAATCCTTCCCGAAGCGTCGCAATGGGGATGCGCGTTTTCTTCGTTCGGCTCGCCGTGGGTTGCCCAACGGGTATGCGCAATGCCAACGCAGCCGGTGTCGATTCCCGGATGCTGAAGAATCTTTTCCTCAAGGGCGGATATCCTGCCCGGACACTTGGCGATGGAAAGCAGGCCGTTGTTAAAGATGCACACGCCTGCCGAGTCGTATCCCCTGTACTCAAGCCGCTTGAGGCCTTCAAGCAGAACGCCGCAGGCCTGCTTCTTTCCCACATACCCAACTATTCCGCACATGCAGAGGCTCCTTGAGGATCACCCGACCCAGCGCCATGCTCGCGGGGCCATGGCGTCTTTGGACCATACGAGATGGATGCCAGCGGCATTATACAGAGTACTTCGGCAGGAATGAAGCCGGCCTTTCGGTGGGCTTGTGCAATATGCTCAGGTCCGACTGCTCACTGAACGCATGATTCAGCGGGAGGTTGCGGCAGGACGAAATCTTCACGATGGTTGTCGCACCATTGCAGCACCTTGGCGGCAATCGCCGGATCGAACTGCCTTCCGGCGCACCTGGCAAGCTCATCCATCATCTTCTCGATGGGATATGCATTTCTGTAGCTTCGCGGCATGAGCATCGCGTCTATCGAGTCGGCGATGAATAGAACCCTTGCGCCAAGCGGGCTTTCTTCGCGGGCCAGGCAGTCGGGATAGCCTCTGCCGTCCCACCGCTCATGATGGTGGCGAACAATATGCGCCTCGGTGGCGAACACGCCGATCTGTTCGAGAATGTGAGCGCCCAAGGCGGGGTGGCGGCGAATATGCTCGAATTCCGTCTCGGTCAGCGGCCCGGCCTTGGTCAGTATCTCATCCGGCACGCCGATCATGCCAACGTCGTGCAGCGGGGCGGCAACGCGAACGGTTTCGACGTCCGCTTCGCTCATGCCCATCAGGCGGGCGATCTGTGTGGCGTATGAGGCAACATTGTCGCTGTGCCTGCGAGTGAAGGGATCCTTCGCCTCGACCGCTCGCACCAGGGCGCGAACCGTCTCCAGCGATGCGTTGCGGAACGAACCGTTCTGCTGCATCGCCTGAGCTGCCTTTTTGGGCAGTTCGGGCGGCAGGCAGTCATCCTGGCACGCGCGAACCACTGCCTCGGCAAGGTCGTGAAAGTCAACCGGCGTCTGGAAGTAGTCGTATGCTCCAAGCCGAAGCGCCTCGGCGATCATCATGCACGAGCTGTCATCCGAAACGAGAATCACCTTGTGACTGCGTCCGGAACCGGCGCCGAGCATGCAGCGAATTTCTTCGATAGGACAATAGGCAACCATCACGGCCTTATTGGCGCCGCAATCGGTTGCGACTTGCGAAACGTCCTTCTGACATGTTACGTTGCATCCGGCCGACCGCAATACTTCGCCTGCTGCATCCAGGAACGAGTCGTCGCGGCTGACAACCAAAACGTCGATGCAGTTGCCACTCATGATGCCCTAGATTCTACCCGACCGACACCTTCTGTATCGGCCCACTTCGGCATGTTCTTTAGCGCTCGGCACGCTTTTCGGCACGTGCGTCGTGCGCGAATCCCCCGTCGCGTGTTCCCGTGCGCGGCTTCCGGGGCGGGCATATGTCAGCATGAGTACTTTTCATCTATTCTCCAGACTCTGGTTCAGGGACGTTGGGTGCGGTGAAAAGACTTGCATATCGGGCATTGAGCTTGTATTACGGCCACGGTTATCGGTAATTGTGCGTTGGCATGAATACATAACGCGGGCGTCAGCGGGACGCAGTATTCTGAATATCCTAAGGAGTGGCAAGCATGGCCGGCAAGATACTGAACGTAGGCATTCTCGGGCAGGGTCGCAGCGGATACGGCATTCATTCGCAGTGGCTCAGGCAGGCGAAGAGGCAATACAAGATCGTTGCTATCGCGGACGAGCAGCCCGAACGCCTGGAGCAGGCGAAGCAGGAATTCGGCGCAAAGGTTTACCAGGACTACCACAAGTTGCTGCGAGAGGAAAAGCTGGATCTGGTTGTCAATGCGCTTCCTACCCCTGCCCACCCGAAGGGAACCATCGAAGCGTTGAACCTCGGGCACAACGTTGTCTGCGAGAAGCCCATGGCGATTAAGGTTGCTGATTTTGACAAGATGGTGGCAACCGCCAAGAAGAATCGCAAGCTGTTCGCGCCGTTCCAGAATTCGCGATTCCGACCGTATTTCATCAAGGCCCAGCAGATCATCGCCTCGGGCGTCATCGGCAAGGTTCTGTTCGCCAGGATCAACTACAGCGGCTTCGCCCGTCGGTGGGACTGGCAGACGCTTCAGAAGAACTGGGGCGGCAACCTTAACAACACCGGGCCGCATCCTCTCGATCAGGCGGTGATGCTGTTCGGAAACGGCGTCAAGCAGCCCAAGGTGTTCTCGAAGATGATCTCCGGCCCGGGCACTTTCGGCGACGCCGACGATCTTGATGTGGTCATTCTGCACGGTGACGGCTGCCCGACCGTTGAAGTTATGGTCAGCAGCTATCAGGCGTACCCCAGCGGCGACACCATCCAGATCAGCGGCGAATACGGCGGCATCACCGCCGGCGACGCGGAGGTCAAGTGGAAATACTACAATCCGCGCAAGGCGGCGAAGCAGTCGCTCAATAAATCGTGGGCGATCAACCGCCAGTATCCCAGCGAAAAGATCGACTGGATCGAGAAGACATGGAAGGCCCCCGAAACCAAAATTGGCGGCTTCAACTACATGTCAAAGATGTTCTACAGCAACGTCTACGACGTCCTTAACGGCAAGGGCAACCTGGTTGTCACGCCCGAGCAGGTGCGCACGCAGATCTACGTTATCGAGCAGTGCCACCGCCAGAACAGGCTGCCAAAATCAAAGTAACGCCTGTTTGCAGCAATACGATGCCGAACCTGCCGCCCGCACGATGCAGCGGCAGGTTCGGTTTTTTGTCGGTCCGACGCGAGGGCCGCAACATTTCTTTCGTCCAGTGCGACGCCCTCAGTTGACACAATGCCCGGTGCGCTCTACTCTTTCCTGAAATCCAGGAGACATGCATGGCTGATTTTGCCGCCGTAAACGACAGGCTCCAGGCTCATGGTCAGGAACACCTTCTGCGTTTTTACCCCCAGCTTGATCCGATGCGTCAAAAGGCGTTGCTGGATCAGCTTGACACTCTTGATTTTGACGTTCTCAACGACGCCATCAATCAGTACGTGCTCAAGGCGCCGCGATACAAAGTTGAAGGCGACATTCAGCCCGCGCCCACCGTGCCGTCGGCGCCAACTGATTCCGCCGCCGCCGAGGAAAGAGAAGCAGGCAGGAAACGTGGCGAGGAGCTGATTGCCGCGGGCAAAACGGCCGCGTTCGTCGTCGCCGGCGGTCAGGGAACAAGGCTCGGTTACGACGGGCCCAAAGGCTGCCTTGAATCCACGCCGGTAGTGAAGAAGCCGCTCTTCCGCCTTTTCGCCGAACAAATAATGGCTGCCTCCAAGCGGCATAGGGTGCGCATTCCCTGGTACATAATGACGTCGGCTGCGAATGACGTAGCCACCAAGGCGCACTTCCGCCAGAACGACCACTGGGGCATGAACCCCAAGGATGTCTTCTTCCTGACCCAGGACATGATGCCCGCCATCGGCATGGACGGCAAACTGCTGCTGGGCGCGAAAGGCTCGCTCGCCATGAGCCCCAACGGGCACGGCGGAAGCCTGCTCGCCCTTCGCAAGAGCGGCGCGCTGGAAGACATGCAAAAACGCGGCGTCGAGCTGCTAAGCTACTTCCAGGTGGATAATCCGCTTGTCCGCTGCATCGATCCGGTATTCCTCGGCCTGCACGAACTGCGAAAAGCAGAGATGAGCGCCAAGGCCTTGCCCAAGCGCGACCCGATGGAAAAGCTGGGCAATTTCTGCATGGTCAACGGCAAGGTGACGGTGATTGAATACTCCGACATGCCCCAGGAGCTTGCCACGGCGTGCGGGCCTGACGGCAGGTTGAAGTTCGGTTCGGGCAGCATCGCCATTCACGTGTTCAACAGGTCGTTCATCGAGCGCCTTACCGTGGGCGGCAAATGCGCTCTGCCGTGGCATCGTGCTGAGAAGGCGGTTCCTTACGTCAACGAGGCAGGCGAGCTGGTCAAACCCGACAAGCCCAACGCGATCAAGCTTGAGATGTTCGTCTTCGATGCGTTGCCCCTGGCCTCGAACACGCTGCTGCTCGAAACGCTGCGAAACGAGGAATTCAGCCCGATCAAGAATGCATCCGGCGCCGACAGCCTTGCCACCAGCCTCTACGACCAGGTTCGACGCTGGGCTTCGTGGCTCGAAAAGGCCGGCATAAAGGTTCCTCGCGACGCCGAGGGCAAGGTCGCCGCCGCCATAGAGATATCTCCGCTGTTTGCGGACAGCGCTGAAGAACTCGCCGCCAAGGTGGACCGCAACCTGACCATCAGCACAGGTCAATCGTTCTACCTGGGAAGCAGGGGACAGATTGGCGGCAGCAGATAACCTTCGCCCCTTGCGCCTGAGGGCTGGGGCTACTGCGAATTCCTGTGATGCGGGCTCTGGCCCCATTGCAGCTTGTCCGCCAGCGTTTCGACGAACGTGCGAGCCGGGTTCGGCACGACCAGCATGCCCCTGTCGGCCTTGCGCACCTCCACAACGTCGCCGTCGCACAAACCTGTTGAAGTCTGACCGTCGACGATCACGGCGCTGCCGGCGTTGACCTTCGCTGCCGAAATCCGCAGCTTGCGCCCGCCAGCGACGACGATCGGCCGAAGCGACAGGCTGTGCGGGGCGATGGGAGATATCGCCATCGCCTGCAACGACGGTTCAAGTATCGGCCCGCCCGCCGACATGTTGTAGCCCGTCGATCCAGTCGGGGTGGCGATGATAACGCCGTCTCCAAGATACTGTGCAATGGGCAGTTCATCCTGAAACACCCGCAGGTCGATCATTCTGAACGGCGGGCCCGAGATCACGGCTACGTCGTTGGCAGCCAGTGAGCAGAAGGAGTGCTTCGGGCAGGTTTTCACGCACACCTGAAGCATCATTCGTTCAACAGGGGCGATCTTGCCGTTGAGGACATCCTCAAGGTGCTTGCGAAGATCGTCAACGCTGAATTCCGCCAGGAACCCCAGCTTGCCCATGTTGACGCCGATGAGCGGAATGCCCAGCCTGCCCACAAGTCGCGCGGACCACAGCAACGTGCCGTCGCCGCCGAAAACAATCGCCAGGTCCGCCGGCGGCGGTTTCGGCGTTGTTTCGCTTATGGCAAGCTCGGCCACAATCTCCGCCTGCCGCTTGAACCACGGGCGAAGCAGTTCGATCTGCTCGCCCACCAGCGGCTTGTTCATGTTGGCCAGTATCAATATGCGTTTGCGGGACATGATGTTCCTCGACACGCGGATTTTATCACGCATTCAGCAAATCATACGAACTAAAACGGCGAGGTTTCGCTGCGCGCAGAGCTATTAATACACCGTATTTCCCATAAAGTGCTTCATCGCTGCGCTGGTTTTAGTGCTTGGATGGCTATTTGAAGGCGCCGGCGCACGCCAAAGCGTTGCGAAGAAGCATGGCGGTTGTGACGGGTCCGACGCCGCCGGGGACCGGCGTTATCGCGGATGCAACCTGCAACGCCGCCTCGAAGTCAACATCGCCAACCGTCATCATGTCCGGCTTGCCCTTGTCGTTGGAAAGCACGTTGCCGGCGTCGTCGAAGCCGCGGGGTATGCGGTTGATCGCAACGTCGATGACTATCGCGCCGCTCTTGATCATGTCGCCGGAAATCAGCGGCGCAAGCTTCGGCGGCGGCAGCGTCTCGCCGGCCTTCCTGCGCCGTTGCCAACCGAGATACTTCGCCTGGCTTACGCCCGCAGCCACTATCAGCACATCCGCGCGGCGGGTGTGAAACGCAAGGTCCTTCGTGGCCACGTGACAAACCGTGACGGTGGGGGAGGCGTTGGGGCTTTGCAGCAACATCATAGCGATGGGCTTGCCGACAATCTCGCTGTGCCCGACAACCACTGCCTCAAGGCCCGCAAGGTCGCTGCGAGTGCGATTCAACAATTCCACAGCCGCCCTCGGCGTGCACGGCGAAACAAGCCCGCCGCCGAAGAACAATCTGCCCATGTTCACCGGGTTCATGCCTTCGACGTCTTTGTCGGGACTGATCGTCATCTGCACCACGCGGGCGTCGATCTGCGGCGGCAGCGGCATCTGAAGAATGATCGCGCTGACGGTCTGGTCCTCATTAAGCTTGCGAATCGTCGCCAGAAGTTCCTGTTGGGTCGTCTCGGCGGGGATGTTGAGCAACTGATATCCTATTCCGACGGCCTGGCACGAACGCGCCTGCATGTTCGTGTAGATCTTGCTTGCGGGGTTCTCGCCCACCTGAACAGCCACCAGGCGAACAGGCTTGCCGCCATCCGCCAGGGCCTTGGCCTGGGCCGAGATCTGAGCGTTCATCTCCGCGGCGAGGGCTTCTCCGTCGATAATTTTTGCCGCCATGTTCATCTCCTTGTCGTGGTCAGAGGCAACCACATGATTCAATATGGTCAGAATTGATGCAGGAACCGCACGTCGTTTTCGAACAGCAACCTCAGGTCGGGAATGCCGTGCTTGCCCATGACCATGCGCTCTATGCCCATCCCGAAAGCAAAACCGGTGTATCGCTGTGGATCGTAGCCAACCGCCTCGAAGACGTTAGGATCAACCATGCCGCAGCCGCCAAGCTCAATCCAGCCGCTCTGCTTGCACACAGGGCAACCCTTGCCAAGACACATCGGGCACGACATGTCGAACTCGGCCGAGGGCTCGGTGAAGGGGAAGAACCCAGGCCGGAACCGCGTTGTCATCTGCGGGCCGAAATACGCCTTGGCGAACTGGTCGAGACACGTGCGAAGGTCGATCATCGTCACGCCTTCATCGACGTACAGGCCTTCAAGCTGATGGAACATCACGCCGTGAGTGGCGTCCACCGTGTCGGGACGGTAAACCCTGCCTGGCGCGATCACGCGGATCGGCGGGGGGCCTTGCTCCATCACGCGAACCTGAACCGTCGACGTCTGTGAACGAAGCATGACGCTGGGATTGATGTAGAAGTTATCCAGCGGGTCGCGGGCGGGGTGCGACGGCGGAATGTTCAGCGCCTCGAAGTTGTGGCGCTCATCCTCAACTTCCGGGCCGTAGGCCACGCTGAAGCCCATTCTGCCGAACAACTCGATAAGCTCGTTGATCGTCTGGGTGATCGGGTGCTCCCTGCCGATTGCGGGCTTCCTTCCGGGAAGCGTAACGTCGATCACCGGACCCTTGGCGGCGGTGGCGCCAACTTTCTTAATCGCCTCGTCGTAGGCAGCCTGAAGGGCGTTCTTGAATTCATTCGCAGCCTTGCCGGCAGCGGGCTTCTGATCGCTCGGCGCTTCCTTTAGCCGCTGCATTATCTGGCGAGAGAGGCCCTTCGTGCCCAGATACTTCACTCGCCACGCCTCGAGACCGGCGGCGTCTGTTGTCGCAGCCAGTTCAGACAGCGCCTGGTCTTTCCCGGCGGTAATATCGTCGAACAATGACATTCTGCTTCCTCTGAAAGAAACGCAAAGTCTACACCCATAAACCGGCGGGGGTCAAGACGGATACCGTGTGAACGAAAACGCGCGGTTTCGCTTCGCGGCCGGATTCAGGCCCCCGCATTTTCCGGCCCGGCGCTTTGGGCGTCGTGCCGGTATCTGTGCATGAATGCATGCCGGCACGCCGTTGCATGCGACCGGCAATACTCGTGTTGGCATTGCGTTCCTCTGGGTCTTTCCATTCCAAGGCTCTTTGGGACATGTGTGTCTCCCCCTAGATGATGATGTCCCGAATTTGGCAGCAAAGTGACCACAATTCTCGCCCGGCCGCGG
Organism: Planctomycetota bacterium; assembly: GCA_012729725.1. GTDB lineage: Bacteria > Planctomycetota > Phycisphaerae > SM23-33 > SM23-33 > JAAYCO01. Next base: position 1,347 of record JAAYCO010000224.1, on the reverse strand, counting down.
AAAAATCTTTCGGGACCATCAGGCGATAATGCTTCAAGTGGTTACAGAGAGAAGCCTTACGATCGGCGATTGAGCCGGAAGAATCTTCATCTTCAGTGCATGATTTCGCGCCCTTAGCGCCTGCCAAAGATGCGGCCCTGTTTCGCGATCACAGCGCACACGAAGATGCACGGAGGCGAGTCACACGCCCAAGGGGGGCGCGCATCATTTCCTGCCTGCCCAAGCCCAGCCGCCTTATGCGTAACTCAAGCAGCGCACGGAACTAACGCCTTCGGGCCCAGCCGTGCCTTGCCGCTTGCGGGCCTTTTTTTTGCAAAAATACCTCTTGACAATCTCAGCTTTATCGCTAAAGTAGGGCATATAAGGCCAATTCAGAAGGCGCGACCCTATGACAGTGACAATGAAAGACATCGCCAAGAGAGCCAATGTGGTCCCCATGACCGTGTCCTTGGCGTTGAGGGATCGCGTCGGCGTCAGCGAGGAGAAGCGCGAGGAGATCAAGCGGATTGCCAGGCAGATGGGCTATAAGCCCAGCTTCTTCGCACATGGGCTTCAGGGCCAGCGAACTCACAGCATCGGCATAATGTGGTCTCTGTGGGGCGGCCCGCCGATGGAAATGGTCCGCGATTTGAGCCTGCGGGCGATGCACCGCAACTACGTTTCGTACGTGGTTGACAGTTTGAGCGACCCGGCCATCATCAGCAGGACGCTTGATGAACTTTCCCGCCGGCGGGTGGATGCGATGGTCGCCCAGTGCATCCCCGGCCAGATTCCCGACGCCCTCAAAAAATTCCCGGCTGCGGTTGCGGTAAGCGAAGGGCCTTGGAAGGGTGGCGTGGACTACATCAATTATGATCGCCGCGTCGGCATTCGGGAGATGGCGAGGCACTTCGTAAACGCCGGTCGGCGCAGGCCGATGGTCTTATTCAGCCACCACGCCAATCTCAGCAAGGCCCAGGCGTTTCTGGACGAGTTCCGCCAGCTAGGTGTCGAGCCTGCAAGTGATGCGAATGTGATGCTTCCCGATCGGCAGCAGGATGTCACTAAGGACGCTATTGAGCACGCCGTCGGCAGGCGGGAGTGGTTCCCTGACGCCATATTCGCGACGACTGACCGGGTCGCCGCAGCGGGGATGCAATGGCTTAAGGACAAGGGCAAGAGAATTCCTCGAGATGTCGCCATTGGCGGGTTCAACGACGACGAACTGTGCCTGTTCGTGACGCCTCAGCTTGCCAGCGTCCAGTTCAACTCAAAACTCCTCGCCGACGAGATCGACAGGTTGATCCTCACCCGGCTGGAAGATTCCACTCTGCCGCCAAGGAATGTCACAGTTCCCATGACCTTCGT
>JAAYCO010000223.1 GCA_012729725.1 Planctomycetota bacterium | reverse complement strand
TCCAGCCTGGACATGCTTGTTCTTCAGAATGAGGCGATATCATATGTGGAAAGTGTGATGCGTGATATCGACTTCAGCGACGACGCCTTTGGGTTGAATGTTATGGAAGAGGTGGGTCCGGGCGGCACGTTCATAGACCAGATGCACACGGTTAACCACTTCCGCCGGGAATTGTGGTTCCCCCGGCTGCTGGACCGCAGGTTCTATCAGGCCTGGTTGGACGGCGGCGCGGAGGATACCGAGCGTCGATGCGTGGAAACGCGTCAGCGTTTATTATCGTCGCACGAGGTGGAACCGCTCTGCCCCGAATTGGACCGCGAAATCACTCGGATCGTCCAGGCCGCCGGCAATAGTCACGCCTGATATGGATGATACACAAAGCCCCGCATTGTCCATGCGGGGCTTTGCAGTTGCGTGCATTATTCACAGGTGCAGTAATATATATAAATTTATGGAGCCTGGATGCCGCCTACAGGTACTCGTTGACGATGTTCTCCAGCAGTTCGACCCTGCCGGATTCATTGGCGTCGCAGTTGCCCTTCTTGAGCATGTACTGGGCAAGATCGCTCATGGTCATCTTGCCGGTTTCGATCTTTTTGCCCATGCCCTTGTCCCATGATGCGTAGCGGGACTTGAGCATGTCTTTCAGCGTGCCGTCCTTGCGGATGGCGGCGGCAATTTTGAGGCCGCGGGCGAAGGCGTCCATGCCGCCGATGTGAGCGTGGAACAGGTCGGCAAGGTCGGTGCTCTCGCGGGCGACGTGGGCGTCGAAGTTCAGACCGCCGGTCTTGAACCCGCCGTTGTCCAGCAGGGTCAGCATGCACATGGCGTTCTCAAGCACGTTTGTGGGGAACTGGTCGGTATCCCAGCCCAGAAGTTCGTCGCCCCTGTTTGCGTCAACCGAGCCAAGAATACCCATGCCGCAGGCGTACTGCAACTCGTGGATGAATGAATGCCCAGCCAGCGTTGCGTGGTTGGCCTCGATGTTAAGCTTGAAGTCCTTCGTCAGGCCGTGGTTCTGGAGAAACGCCCAGCAGGCGGCAGCGTCGCTGTCGTACTGGTGCCTGGTTGGCTCTTTGGGCTTGGGCTCGATGTAGAACTGGCCCTTGAAGCCGATCTGCCGCTTGTGCTCCACCGCCAATTGCAGGAACCGGCCCAGATGGTCCATCTCGCGCTTGATGTTCGTGTTCAGCAGGGTCTTGTAGCCTTCCCTGCCTCCCCAGAAGGTGTATCCCGAGCCGCCGAGATATTTAGTTACCTCCATAGCCTTTGCAACCTGGGCGGCAGCGAACGCGAAGACGTCGGCATTCGGGGCGGTTGCTGCCCCGTGCATGTATCGTGGATGAGAGAACAAGTTGGCGGTTCCCCACAACAGCTTGACGCCCGTGCGGGCCTGCTCGTCCTTGAGGGCCTTGGCCACTTCGTCAAGGTTGCGGTTGGACTCGGCCAGCGTTTCGCCTTCAGGCGCCACGTCGCGGTCGTGGAAGCAGTAGAAGTTCACGCCGAGTTTCTCGAAGAACTCGAAGGCGACCTTCACGCGATTGATGGCGTTGGCAACGCTGTTGCTGCCGTCGTCCCAGGGCATTGTCCTTGTGGCGGAACCGAACGGGTCGGCGCCTGTGCCTCGAAACGTGTGCCAGTAGGCGACGCTGAAGCGCAGATGCTCGGACATCTTCTTGCCCTCGACGATCTCGTCGGGGTTGTAGTGCTTGAACGACAACCGGTTTTTGGACTTGGGGCCTTCAAACCTGATCTTGCTGATGCCCCTGAACGCCTCGGCCATGGCTGGTCTCCTGTTCGCGTTTGGCTGGAACTACAGCGGCGGAAATCTTTCTGGCCCTCAGGGCCATGAACATCGGAGTCTCTTTCCTTGCGGTATTTTCGGCAGCGGCCCTTGGTCCTGCCTCGCTGGTCTTGTGGCTTGGCCACTCCTCGATGGCGTCGATGAGCAGCCCTTCGTTCCTGAGGGCCTTTACATATGATTCTATAGGTCTATGGAACGTCCAGGTGTACTGGTCCGGCGCGCTTCCGGGGTGGGTGACGATGGGTTCCTTTCGCGGAAGCAGGTATTTGTCCACTCGCCGGAACTGCACTCGTTGTTGCTCGTCATAGCCCCACGAGGTTGTCTTGGGCGCCCGGAAGCACGGGTGCATCATGACGATCACCAGCGAGCCGCCTTCGACAAGATGCCGCGACACGGCGGCGAACACCGGGCGGATGGGGTTTATGTTCTGCACGGCCAGCACGCACGCTGCTGAGTCGAAAACCCGCTCGCCAAGCGGGGCAAGATCGCGGGCGTCTGCCTTGATGAACTCGATTGACGCGTCGCTGCGCATGCGGGCGAGTCTGAGCAATTCCGCGGCTGAGTCAACGCCCGTGACCTTCACGCCGCCGCGATGCAGAATGCGGCACAGCACGCCCTGGCCGCAGGCGACGTCAAGCACGGTCATGCCGCCGCGGGGGGCAAGCAGGCGCACAACGCCGGGGATTACAACGTGCTGATGGTATTCGCTGCCGCCTTCGCCAACGAGCTGGTCGTACCATTTCGCCACGTCGCCCCAGTCGGTGAGCGGCGCAGCCGGTGAGCCTCGGCGATGTCCCTTCTTCTTCATGCCTGCTGATTATGCGCGCAAGGCGAAGAATCCGAAACACCCTGCTGCTGTATCGCCTGATGAGGTTCGGCGCTGGGGGCCATGCCTGCGTTGTCGGCAGCGGGAGCATCGGGGGGCGGGGGCGGAGCGAAAATGTTCAGGAACTCGCCGGCAAGGGCTGCGTAGTCCTGCGCGCCGTTGCTTGAAGGTTCGTAGTCGAAAATAGTCTGGCCGTGCGAGGGGCATTCCGCAAGCTTAACGTTGCGCCGAATGACGGCCGAGAGAATCCGCGCATCCGACCACGGCTGGGCAGTGCCGCGCGACTGCGACAGGAATGCCTCAAGGTCGGCGACAACCTCGCCCGCAAGGCGGGTTCCGGTTTCGTACATGCACAGCACGATGCCGCGAACCTTCAGCGACGGGTTGATGCGTTTCTGCACCAGCGAGACGGTTTCAAGCAGTTTGCCCAGGCCCTGAAGCGCCAGAAAGTGCGGCTGCAATGGAATCATCACGTCCTGCACGGCGCAAAGGGCGTTAAGCGTCAACAGGCCAAGGCTGGGCGGGCAATCGATCATCACGATATCGTACTGCCGCTCGCACTTGAGCAGATGATCGCGCAGAATCTGCTCTCTGCCAACCGTGGAGACAAGCTCAACCTCGGCAGCGGCAAGATCTATGCTTGATGGAACAACAGTAAGGTTTTTGCGTACATCTCTTGCGGCGTCGCCAAGCGCGGCCGAGCCGGTCAGCAGCTCGTACATGCCTGGGCCATCGCCCGGTTCAACGCCAAGCGTCAAGGTCAGGTGCGCCTGCGGATCGAGATCCATCAGGCACACGTGTTTTCCTTTGGCAGCAAGGGCAGCCCCAAGGTTGGCGACCGTCGTGGTCTTGCCAACTCCGCCTTTTTGATTGATAACGGCTATCGTATGCACGGCGGCATTATAAGCTTCACGCCCGCCCGTTGTCGATTGATTGTGCATCCCGACTTGAACTTCGCAGGATTTACGGGTTGACGCAGGTCCAAAAACAGGAATCATTACTATTATGAAACAGAAGAAGACCAGGCGTATGACTGTCCAGGCTGAAGCGACGCTGGAGGAGTTAAGGAAGCTAAAGACTCATCCAACCGCCGAGGAATTGCACAACATTCTTCGCAAGCGGCTTCCGAAGGTCAGTCTTGGAACGGTCTATCGCAACCTCAAGATGATGGTGCGCGAGGGCGAGGCGCTGCGGCTTGTGCAACCTGACGGCGAAGCGAGGTTCGACGGATGTGTGGACGTTCATTACCACATTCGCTGCCGTTCATGCGGGCGGCTTGATGACGTCGAGATGAAGCCGCTTACGCGAATCGAGCCGCGCCTGCAGGAGCAATCCGGCTGGCTGGTCGAAGGCCACAGCCTGGAGTTCGAAGGCATTTGCCCCAGGTGCCTCAGCATGGGCGGAGTGTGCTGAGGGCTTAACGCTGCAGAAGGAATGCGTTCGATGCGGCAGATGACGGCATTGTATCTCCGAAGCGCTTTTGGGGGCGAGTCCTTGAAGGATGCGCCAGGTGTTCGGGTGGCGCCGGCCCGAGGGAGGGCGTTTGGGCCGGGCGCGCCAGGGGCGAGCAGGCAGTAAGTGGAATGTGGAAAAGCTTGAACAGTTGAGCAGGTGAACAGGAGACCGCAGGCGAAGCACAAACCCGTAGCGGAGTGTCTACAGGTTGTTGTTCATTGTATTCTATCCTGCTCACCTGTTCTACTGATCGCCTGCTCTAGCACTGTGCAATCTCTATTGCACAGTGCTTAGCCTCTCGCCCTTGGATTACGCGCGGCCAAAGCGTTTCACCGGCCGGCGGTTTTTGGCCAACTCCAGGCGGCCCGGGGCCGTAGGAATGTCGATGTTGCCGAAACGCACAGCCACGGTGCTGGAATCAATCTACCGCCGCTTCTGCCGGCGCGACCAGGCGGCGTTCGATCCGGTGCACTTTCTTTACGAGTACCCGGATGCGCCCCGGCGCGAAGTGGCCGGCCTGGTGGCGTCATGCCTCGCATATGGTCGAGTAATGCAGATATGCAAAAGCGTTGCCGACGCTCTTGATCGCATCGGCCTTGCCGGGTGCGAAAGGTTCGAGGATGTCTCCGAGGCCCATATCCGCCGCTCTCTTGCGGGCTTCAAGCATCGATTCACAACCGGCGACCAACTGGCGGGCCTGCTGATCGGCGCCCGCCGCGCACAGATCGAACACGGCAGCCTTCAGGCTTGCTTCCGTCGCGGCCTCGAGGCCGGGGCGCATGACGTCGTCGACGCTACGGGCAGGTTCGTTGATGAACTCAACCGCCTTTCGGGCGCGTGCGCGGGGCATCTTCTGCCTCACCCCGCCGCCGGAAGCGCCTGCAAGCGCCTGAACCTGTATCTGCGGTGGATGGTCCGGCGGGATGAGGTCGATCCGGGCGGATGGGACGGCGTTGGAACAGAACTGCTCGTGATACCGATGGACGTTCACATGCACAGGTTGTCGTTGCGGCTGGGCCTGACCCGCCGCCGCGCCGCCGACATGCGAAGCGCCCGCGAGGCCACTGCCGGTTTCGCCGCCGCCGATCCTATGGACCCGGTTAAATACGACTTCGCCCTCACGCGAATGTCCATTGTCGATCCGGCGGGGCTGGAAGCTTTGATCAGCGAAAGGGGCCGATCATGATGACCACTGCCGCGGACGTGCTGCTTGAAATGTGGGGCGTGCTGCTGATGATGTCGCCGTACCTGCTCTTTGGCTTTGCGGCCGCGGGGCTGATGTCGGTGCTTGTCTCGCCGGCGTGGGTCGAACGCCACCTGGGCGGGCGCGGATGGTGGCCGATCTTCAAGGCGTCGGCGCTCGGCGTGCCGCTGCCCTTGTGTTCGTGCAGCGTCATTCCCGTCTCGGCTGCGCTTTCAAGGCACGGGGCCAGCAAGGCCTCGACTGTCAGCTTTCTTATCTCGACGCCGCAGACCGGCGCCGACAGCATTCTCGTCACCTGGGGCCTGCTTGGCGGCTTCTTCGCCGTCTATCGCGCAGTCCTGGCGCTGATCAGCGGACTTGTGGGCGGAATGCTGGTTTCGCTTGCATCCGCACGCGACCAGGCAGGCGGCGATGCGTCACAAGCGCCCCCGACATGCAAGGACGCGTGCAGCCCCAATGCCTCGGGCGGATACATCCGCCGGGCCGCGAGGTACGCCTTCGCCACGCTTCCGGGCGACATTGGAAAGTCGATGGTCATCGGGCTGCTGCTGGCGTCGCTTATCTCGGTGCTTATGCCGCCGAACTACTTCTCCAGCCTGGTCGGCCCGGGCGCTGGGCAGATAGCGTTGATGATGCTGGCCGGAATACCTGTTTATGTTTGCGCCACGGCCTCCGTGCCGATAGCCGCCGCCCTGGTGCTTTCGGGCGGCGTGTCGCCCGGGGCCGCGTTCGCGTTTCTTGTCACCGGCCCAGCCACAAACGCAGCTACGCTGGCGATGTTGTGGAAGGTGCTGGGCAAGAAGGCCGCGGGCATCTACCTGCTGACCATCGCCGCTGCCGCGATGGGCGGCGGGCTTCTGCTGGATGTCTTCATCGACGGTGC
>JAAYCO010000040.1 GCA_012729725.1 Planctomycetota bacterium | reverse complement strand
GTGACTCGCGCGGCGGCGAAGGCAAGCATATTCACCGGATTCGCCGCAACGGCGCTCTGGCTGTGCTTCGTGCAGGACAAAGAGGCCCGCTCGCTTGGCATCTGCTGGGCTCTGTTCAAGAAGCATTCCCTGCTGATAACGCCTCAAGGCCCCATCGGCAGTTGGTATGCAGTGGATTCCATGCTTGTGGCGCTGCCGTTAAGCGCACTGGTTCTGGTTGTTGTAAGTGCGTTTACAAGACGGCCCGATGCGCGCCATCTGGACCGATGCTTCAGCGCTGGAGGCGTTGAGGCGACTAATCAACCGGTTAAAGAAGGAGTGTAGCATGAAGTTGAACGGACGCTTGTCATTGTTGATGCTGGCGGGGGCCATGATCATAGGTTCCATGCTCTGCCCGGCGTCAACCGCCTCGGCGCAGGCTACGACTCAAGCGGTCACAGCGACCGCCCCGCCCGCTCCCGTTGAGTCCAACTGGAGCGACTTCGTCGCCTCGACAAAACGTCCGACGCCGTGGTTCTTCTGGGGCGCTGACCTGAGGCTCAGGGACGAGTACTTCAACAACGCCACGACACTTAACAAGGACATAACCAACCACGAAGCCCACTACCAGAGAATTCGCACCAGGCTGTGGACGACGATCACGCCGCTTCCCGACCTGGATCTCAACGCCAGGCTTGTCTACGAGCCGAGGCACTACTGCCAGCCGGACTCGAGCGATTCGTGGCGGAACAACGAGGCGCTGTTTGATATTCTGAACGTCACTTGGCGCAACGCCTTCGGCCTGCCGCTGAAGTTCGTCGTGGGCAGGCAGGACATTGTGCTTGGCGACGGTTGGCATGTTGCCGAGGGCACACCCGAGGACGGGTCTCGCACGACGTTCTTTGACGCTGTGCGCGCCACTTACGAACTGAGCGAGGCGAAGACAACGATCGACGCAATCTACATCGACCAGTCGGCGACGTCGGATCGATGGTTCGACCCGTTCTGCAACAAGCGCGTGCCCCTGATCGGTCAGGATGAACGCGGCGGCATACTGTACGTCACGAACAAGTCGCTCGAAAAGACGCAGATTGACGGATACTTTATATATAAGCACGACATGAGAGCCCCCGCAAGACGCCGAGGCACCGCGGTAGGCTATAACGGAAATACCTACACCTACGGCGGCAGGGTTGTGCACAAGTTCAGCGATAACTGGCAGTTGGACTCTCAAATCGCCCAGCAGCTTGGCGACCGCAACGGCAACACCGTGTGCGCGTGGGGCACGAACAACAAGCTCACCTACTTCCTGCGGGACCAGTATGACAATCAGTTCCGCGTCGGGTACGAATACCTCAGCGGCGATGATCCCAACACCTCGACGGACGAATCCATGCGTCTGCCGTGGGGCAGGTGGGCAAGATTGGGCGATCTCAGCGTGTATATGTGGGTGCCCGAAACCCGCGTTGGCGACTTCACCAACATGCACCGCGTGCAGGCCGGCTGGAGCATCAAGCCCAACAGCGTGCTGGAATTCAGCCTGGACTACAACGCGCTGTTCGCCGACGAGAACACCCTGCAGGGAACGGGGACGGGCTTCTCAAGCAACGGGCCGTTCCGCGGCCACCTTGGCACTGCCGTGCTGAAGTATAAGTTCAACCAGCACGTTGCCGGACATCTCACCGGCGAGATCTTCTGCCCAGGAAACTACTACACGAGATTCCGCAACGACCCGGCATTTTTCCTGCGGTATGAACTGACCTTTACCTGGTAGCGTCTTCCGCGCCAGAACTCAGAACGTGGTGAGGCCACAGTCAACCGGCCTCGCCCAGGCATGCGATCGGTGATGAAGCATTCGTCGCCGATCGCATGTTTCATTTAGCCGGACGCATTAACCACCATGGCTCGGCGAATCCTCGCCCTTTGCCCTCGCATTCCATCCAGCAATCGAAACCAGCACGACGCGTGAAGCCCCGCATGGCAATGCGGGGACCTGACTGTTATCGCGCAGCGAAACCACGCCGTTTGCTGTTTTTTGATCGCGTCGTGATTATCGCACAAAAAAACAAATACAACGGCGAGGTGTCGCTCCGCGACAGGGCGTTAGATCCCCGCACGGCCTTCGGCCGAGAAAGTAGAACAGGAGATCAGTTGACTCGTGCTTCGTAGCGTACTTCGCAGAGTAGCAGCAGTAGAGAAGACGGCTTTGTTTTCATCTCCTGCTCTACTATCTCCTGATCTCCTCTCTCGGGCGCAGCCCGTGGGGCTCTACGCGTCGCGCTGGTTTTGAAGCCACGATTACGGGCTCGAAAAACGGTGCGCACAACGCGAAAAACGGCATCGATGACCCTTGAAAATCTCCGAGTTTGAAAATTTTTTTCACTCGGC
>JAAYCO010000222.1 GCA_012729725.1 Planctomycetota bacterium | reverse complement strand
AGGTCGAAGTCCATTCCCAGGCGGACTGTTATGGGCACAACCTGCTGCACCTTGTCGGCAGGGACGCCCGCCTTTTCCTGTCGCCACTGGCGGTCGATGAGGAGCGGATGCCGGGCGTTGATGAGCTGAAGGGGGCCGTTCTCGGTAATCTCGGGGCAGATCATATCGAACTGCCTGGCGTACTGGGCCTTGGCGCACAGCACGTCGAGGCGCGCTAGAACCTGCATGGCCGCGCTGATTTCCGCCGAGCGAGCGCTGATTCGCAGGGCAAGCTGGTTGAGCAGGCGTTGGATCTCGTCGCGTTCCTCGTCGCGCAGATCGGCAAGGCGGTTATTTAGTTCAACGCAGGCCTCAGGCTCGATGAACACGGTCGCGCCGCTGGCGGAGGATCGATGAACCACGCCCGGCAGCCTTCCGCGGTTCTCCGACTTCACGGGCAGGACGAACCTGTCGTCGTGAAGCGCGACCGTTACGTTCTGAAGCAGCTTGGCAACCTCGCCCTGTCGCAGAAACCCGTATATAACATCGTGGATATGCTGAGTTATCTGTGCGATGCGCTGTCGGATGTCGGCAAGCTTGACGCTTGCATGGTCGGCGATGCTGCCGTCGGGCTCTACTATTGATCGAATGGCCTTGATCTCGCCCTGGAAGTCGGCGATGTCGCCGGCCTGCGCAGTCAGCAGGTCGAGCGATTCATCGAGGGCCGCGAGATAGTTCTTCACGTTCAGCGCGCCTTCAAGCGTGGAGGCAAGGATGGCGAAATCCTCCCCGGCTGCGCCGCCCCCGACGTGGGCCTTGGCCATGATTGCGGAAATATCGGTAACGCCCCCGAAGGGAATCAGGCCGCTTTGTGCGATGGCCTGGCCCATCTGGGTGGTCTGCGTGAGCCACTGCCGCACAATCTGCGGACTGCGCGACGGGCCTATTCGCAACGCCAGCGATTTGCCCGCCCTGGTTGCGCAGAAATCGGACAGTATCCGGCGCACCGCGCCAAATTCGATCTTGTTCAGAGTAAAGGAGTCCAATGAAATGCCCTCAGCTTGATCATGCACCCATGCGTCATGGCGAACCACCGTAAAGGCCGCCTTCGGGACAACTTGTAATGTAGCTATTATATCTCATTATTCTGAATGACAAGGACAAACGTTCGACTGTTTCCCCCCGGTCTTGCCCCGGCGGTTGTTGGGCGTTAGTCTATTGACATATCGGGTAGCCGGCCCTCGGCGCGAAGCTGGATGGAAAGCTTTGCGCCGCATCCGGCCAGAAGGAGCGATTATGCCCTGGATAGCACTCGGCGTGGTGGTTGTGCTGGCCATAGCGTTGATTTCGGTCTACAACGCCCTGGTTTCGAAGCGTGTTGCCTGCCAAGCTGCATGGAGCCAGATTGATGTGCAGCTCAAGCGCCGGTATGACCTTGTGCCCAACCTGGTGGAGACGGTCAAGGGGTACGCCGCCCATGAACGAGAAACTCTGGAGGCGGTGATAGCCGCACGAAACACCGCAGCCGCAGCAGCCGGCATGCAGGAACGCGCACAGGCCGAGAACATGCTTACCGGCGCGCTGAGGCAGCTTTTCGCACTATCTGAAGCCTACCCCGACCTGAAGGCCAATCAGAACTTCATGCAGCTTCAGGAAGAGCTTACCAGCACCGAGAACCGAATCGCCTTCTCGCGTCAGCACTACAATTCAACCTCGGCGGAGTACAACTCGGCGATACAGAAGTTTCCCAACAACATGATTGCGAACTCCTTCGGCTTCAGGCAGCAGGAGTATTTCCAGATCGAAGAACCTGAGCATCGCCAGCCTCCGCAGGTGAAATTCTAAAAGCCCCAAGGGAGCCATCAGTGCAGCCGGTGACCTTCAACACGCTTATTGCCCGCAATAAGCGAAACAGCTACCTGCTTATCGCGTTCTTCATGTTGTTCTTCGTTGCGTTTGGCGTGTTGATCGGCGAGGTGTGGGGGCAGGGCGACAGGACGTTCCGCGTCGGCGTGCCGGTGGCGGCTGGGGCTCTGGCGTTCCTGCTTACGTTGTTCAGTTACTTCGGTGGTCCGTCGGCCCTGCTGGGCATGAGCAACGCCAGGCAGATCGCCAAGAGCGACGATCCTGAGCTGTTCAACGTGATAGAAGAACTCGCCATTGCGGGCGGCACGCCCATGCCGCGGGTCTTCGTCATCGACAGCCCGGCGATGAACGCCTTCGCAACAGGCAGAAATCCCAAGCACGCTGCGGTTGCTATCACCGCCGGCCTGCGGCACAAACTCAGCAGGGACGAGCTGCAGGGCGTGATGGCCCACGAGTTGTGCCACATCCGCAACTACGACATTCTGTACTCGATGCTGATGGCCGTGCTTGTGGGCACGCTGGTGATGCTGGCGGACGTGTTTGTCAGGAGCATGTATTTCGGCGGCATGACCGGCCGGTCGCGGCGAAGAAACTCCAAGGGCGGCGGCGGGGGACAGATAATCATCGTCGTCATCGCCCTTGTGCTGGCGATTCTGGCGCCGATTCTGGCAAGAATTATCCAGATGGCGCTGTCGCGACAGAGGGAATACCTTGCCGACGCCGCCAGCGTTGACCTTACGCGAAATCCGCAGGGCCTGGCATCGGCGCTTGCCAAGCTTTCGGGCGACAGGGAGATACTCGAATCCGCCAACCGCGCCACCGCGCCGCTGTACATTGTGCCGCCTGTCATGAGGCTGGGACATGACGCACGCAATCTGCTCAGCACGCACCCGCCGTTGAAGGAACGCATCGACAGGCTGATGTCGCTGACGAGATGATCCTACGTGAACAGTCTGCCGGGCGGCCCGGACGGCACGTAACCGTTCTCGATGAAGAACTTGACAGCCTGCTCGACGGACCTGAACACCTCAGTCGCCGTCTCGGTGATGAAGGGTGAAGGATGAACGTTCGCAAGCCAGATCACGAACACATCCTTGGCCGCTTCGTGCGCATGCTGCAGCTCGCGCTCCACTCCGCTTGATATGCAGGGCCTGCCTTCTTCAATATTCGGAATAAGCGATATGATCATGTCCGACTGGTCGATCAGCTTGAAGTCGCGCGCGTAGATCTGGCCGTCGATGTCGGGAATGATCGTCAGAAGGTCGCTGACGTCGAGCAACGCCTTTGCGCCGGCGGGACCGTACTCGATTGATCTGAGGCCCGACTGCGCCGCCTGAATCGCCAGGGCGCAAAGGGGTTTTTCCTCCACGTCGCCGGGATCGAAGCACAGGAACATTCGCTTCATCTGGCGGCGGAAGTCTTCTATCTGCGCCATCGCCGCCGATGATGCGGCCCCGTTGCCGACGTGACTCATCGGGAAGCTCAGGTACGCCTTGCGCAGCGAGCGTCGGAAGATCATCCTTACCAGCATCTCGGCAGCGCTGTCTTCCTGCTCGCCGCCGCGGGCCATGATGTAAAAGCAACCGTGGCCGCGGACTATGCCGGAAAGCAACTCGGTGGCCAGCACCTCTTCTTCTCGCCACACCATCAGGTCTTTGAGCGTGTGGTCGTGATGGCCGTCCCGCGTCAGGCGGTAATGGACGCGATCGATGTTGTCCACCAGCACCACGTACATGTCGGCGTTGAGGGCCTGCATCTGGTCGTGATCGAAAGCGTAGAACAGCCCGTGCCGCCAGCGAAAGGTCGCGTGCGTGTTGACTATGACGTTGGCGTGTTTCGCACACGCGCTGAGAACGTCCTTGAAAACGCTTCTTCGCAGCCCCTGAAGGCGCGAGAGAGGCAGATCAAGAATTCTGCCCTTTGGCACGTCCGGCGCCTCGGAGTACATCATCTCGCCAAGATTCATCAAGGCAAGATCGAAACCCTGCTCGCGCGCAAGCTCGACAACTTTCTGGAGAAACGGCTTCTTGTCCAGACCGACTTGACCCGTTACCACTATCCGCATGAGGGATACTGTAACCTGCTCCGCCGTCGGCTACAATGCTCGCCCCAGGAGAACGCAGCGCCTTTGGCATTGTCGAAATGACACGCGGGCGGTAGTCTTAGTTCATGGCCACGGAAGAACCAACGCCCCAGAGCCCCGGCGACGCCTCGGAGGAATCCATCCTCAAGGATCTTGCCGCCGACGAGGTGGCCAAGCTGACGGCCTCCATTATGTCCCAGCCGATGTGGAAGCCGAGAATGGGACCTGTCTGTGCCGCGTATCACGTGGCTCTTGGCGGCGAGCCAGCGACGCCCCAACCACAAACCAGCCTCGAAGAAGAAATCCGCCTTGCTGAACTGGAAAAGGCGAACAAAGCACCACACCCGGACACGTCGCCAACGGAATCCCAGGCCCCCGAGCCGGAGGACGCCGTGGCAGTGGACCGGCTGCTCAAGACGGTGGAGCAGCTTTCCGCATCTGCCCCGGCGGGCAAGGGCAATGACCGGATGCATTCGGGCCTGATTCTGGAAATTGCCGCTGCCGTCGCGGCCCCTGCCATCGCGGCAGGGGTGTATGTGCTGCTGACCCTGGCGGGTCTGTGATGCAGTCAATGCTGGGCCTGGCGCCTTGAGCCGGTGAGTGAACCTATTCTGGATTGTTGTGCCGTTGCTGCAACAGGCGCTCATTCTCGGCCTGGAGATCCTCAAGCCGTTCAAGTTGGAGCCTCTGCTGCCTGATAGTTTCGCGTGCCTGTTCAAGCTCGTCAGCCAGCCGCTGATTGCGAACAATCAGCTCCCCGCGCTCTTTCTGAAGCATCGCCCGGTCCGCATTGATGGCCGAGAGCTCCTCATCATGCCGCTGGAGCGCTGCGGGAGCGGAGGGCTTTTCCTTCTTGAAAGGCCAAAAACTGTAGTTTTCGCATCCGCACAGCATCAGGGCGAACAACATGACAAAAGCCGCCCGAGAGCCTGCGAATCCTATAATGTGCCGTCGCATAACGCCATACTACCACCCGAAGCCGGCAACTCAAAGCACCGGGTCCGGGCCGTGGGGCAACTGCCATTCGATGCCTAAGACTACCAATATGCGCCGTAATGACATGAGAGCAGGTTAGCCTCCATGCGCTAAGGCGTGGTATAATAAGAACTTGCATCTTGGCATGCCAATTGCAATTAATGAATGGTTGGCCTGGCGACTGATGGAACAAGAAAGCGAGACAGAGAATGGCTACAAACAAGATTATCGGTATAGATCTGGGCACGACGAACAGCGTTGTGGCGATTATGGAAGGCGCCAACCCTAAGGTGCTGATTAACCAGCAGGGCAGTCGGCTTACGCCTTCGGTCGTGGCGTTTACGGACAAGGGCGAGCGGCTGGTGGGTCAACCCGCCAGGCATCAGCAGGTTACAAACCCCACGAACACCGTGTTTTCGATCAAGCGGTTCATGGGCCGACGCCACAATGAAGTAGCCAGCGAAGAGAAGATGGTTCCGTACGAAGTGGTTGGCGAGGCCAACGACCCCGTTGCCGTGCGAGTGCGCGGAAAGCAGTACACGCCCCAGGAGATCAGCGCCATGACCCTGCGCGATCTCAAGAAGACGGCTGAGGATTACCTCGGCGACACGGTCCAGCGAGCGGTTATTACCGTGCCTGCCTATTTCAACGATTCCCAGCGCCAAGCCACGAAAGAGGCAGGCGAGATTGCCGGGTTCAAGGTCGAGCGAATCCTTCCCGAGCCGACGGCGGCAGCGCTTGCTTATGGACTGGGCAAGAACAAGAACGAAAAGGTCGCCGTTTTCGACTTCGGCGGCGGCACTCTCGACGTTTCGATACTGGACATAGGCGATAACGTCTTTGAAGTCCTCAGCATCAACGGCGACACCCATCTGGGCGGCGACGATCTGGACGAAATACTGATCAACTACCTTGCCGACGAGTTCAAGCGCGCCGAGGGTATAGACCTTCGCAAGGACGCCATGGCGCTGCAGCGATTGAAGGAAGCCGCCGAGAAGGCAAAGTGCGAGCTGTCCACGGCCATGGAAGCCAACATCAACCTTCCCTTCATCACCGCCACTGCCGAAGGCCCCAAGCACATGACCATGACGCTGAGCAGGGCCAAGTTCGAGCAGCTGTGCGAGCCTGTTTTCAACAGGCTTGTCAATCCGTGCAAGCAGGCCATCAGCGACGCCAAACTTACGCCGGATGATGTGAACGAAGTCATTCTTGTCGGCGGCTCGACGCGAGTTCCAAAGGTGCGCGAAATCGTCAAGGACATCTTCCGCAAAGAGCCCAACAAGTCGGTGAACCCCGACGAGGCGGTCGCCATTGGCGCAGCCGTGCAGGCGGGCATCATCGGCGGCGAAGTCGAAGAACAGATGGTGCTGCTGGATGTCACCCCGCTGAGCCTGGGCGTTGAAACCCTCGGCGGCGTGATGACCAAGCTCATCGAGCGCAACACCACGATTCCGACGGAGAAGAAAGAAACATTCTCCACCGCGGCCGACAACCAGACCGAAGTGACCATTCACGTGCTTCAAGGCGAGCGCGAATTTGCCCGCGACAACCGCACGCTTGGGCGGTTCAACCTGACGGGCATTCCGCCCGCGCCACGCGGCATGCCGCAGGTCGAGGTGACCTTCAGCATCGACACCAACGGCATTCTGAGCGTCTCGGCCAAGGATCTTGCAACGGGTGTGCATCAGTCAATCGAGATCAAGGGTTCGACCGGCCTGGACAAGGCGGAAGTGGAGCGGATGAAGAAGGACGCTGAATCCCACGCTGACGAAGACAAGAAGCGCCGCGAGCTGGTGGACCTGAAGAACCAGGGCGACTCGATGGCCTATCAGATGGAGAAGCTTCTCAAGGACCAGGGCGAAAAAGTCTCCGCCGGCGACCGGTCGAACGTCGAGTCGGCGATTTCCGCCCTCAAGGACGCTCTTAAGACCGACGATGCGCAGTCGATCAAGCGTTCGATGGAGAACCTTGAACAGGCGTCGCACAAGATCGCCGAGCAGATGTACAAGCAGGCGCCTTCCGCTGGTCCTTCAGCGCCGCCCCAGGGCGAGCCCAAGCAGGAAAAGAAAAACGGCGGCGACGACGTTATCGACGCCGAATACGAAGTGAAGGAATAGCATCACAGGCAGGGCCGTAGCTGGTCGGCGCGACCAGCTACGGTCTGGCCTTTATCGGCCGCTGGCCCCGATTCGCCAGGAACTTCGACACGACCCTCTTCAAACGCTCGCCGCCGCGCTGGGCTGTCTGACATTCCCAAACCACCAGCACAGCCCAGCCCTGCTTCTTGAGCTTGGCGATGTTCAGGCGGTCTCTGCTGACATTCCGCTGGAGCTTTTTGATCCAGTACTCCCGGTTGGAGGCGGGCCTCCTGTTGCCGCGCTTGCATCTGTGCTGGTGCCAGAAGCACCCATTCACAAATACAACGCACTTCAATCTGGCAAGAACGATATCTGGTTTTCCGGGCAGGTCTTTCCGGTGCAACCGGTATCTGAAGCCCATCGAGTAGATAAGTCTGCGAACAACCAACTCAGCCTGGCTGTTTTGGGACCGCACTCTTGACATGATCCAACTCCGCTGAGTCGAAGAAACCTTGTCCAAACTCCTACTCCCAGCGCAGGGCGGACGGGATCTCGATCAACAGGGAAAGATCGGTTTCAGCAAGCCTGATTCGATTATTGAAGTTCTCGAGCAATTGCGCCATCATGCTCGATCGCCCGTCAGATGTGAACTTGGCAAGCTCGGAGATGTTCTGACCTACGAAAGACTCCACAGATTCAGCTGCAACCATATTCTGCAGATTCCTGGTTTCCAGAAGGGCCTTTGCCGCACTTACCTTCGATTCGCAGACCAGCAGGAATACGGCCAAGCCTTCGCTTATGTTCTTTTCGCAGCGCGCTACGTGCCCCAAGTTGGGCGCAACAGTCACATGAAACGCCGTATTCCCTATTCTGAAGTCCCCGGCCCTTCCTGATTGATCATCGGCAGCGCTGTAGGGAAAGCAATCAACGGTCAAATCAGGAAACCTCAAGGCAAGTTTCGCGCCCACCAGATGCTGGGCGACGGGACCACTCTGATTTCTTCGTGCGGCGATCTCCAGAATGCTGGCTATAACGACTCGCACGGGGCTGGCGGGATCATACTCAAAACGAAGCCGCTCAAGCTTGTAGTACTCGCCAATCACGCCGACGAGCTTCTTCTGCATTGCGTTGATGAGCGAATTCCTGTCCGAGCATGCGAGACCGCCAAAGCCCGCTGCTTCAAGCGCTTCCAGCAAATCGTTTATTGGCTGATTGTTGCCCCGGTTTGTTCTTCCAGCCTCGCTAGGAAACTTCCTGCTCTCGCCGAACCGGGCAAGTATCTTGCCCAATGATGAAGAGGTGAGTCCGGCGATCTGAGCGCCCCCTTTTGTCAAATGTGAAGCCATCCGCAGATCGCACTGTTCCCTCAGTCGCTCCAGCACAACCAGCGCGGCGGCTATCGTGCCTTTGGCTGGAAGACCGCAGTACTGCTTTTGGGGCTTCAAGCCCAGGAACCACTTTTCAAATCCAGTATCTTCCAGAGATGATGGAGTCATGAAGCAGTCACCATGCAGGGAGCATGCCCTCGGCGGAGTGTGGCGTTATTTACGAGATGATTGAGATAGTTCTCCGCTATCCACTTTATGGCCGGAACGCACACGGCGTCGCCGAAGCCGAATAGCGCTTGGTTCAGCGGAACGGTGATTCTGAAGTCATCGGCTCCCATGAGGCGCGCGCACTCTCTGGGCGTCAGCAGCCGTGCTGCATATGTGCCATACCCCGCCTTGAACAGAATCTGTCTGCCGCTGCCTCCCTTTGGCGTCCTGAGACATCCGGCCAGACCGTCGTAGCGCAGCTCGCCCATCGACCTCTTCTTGCCGTCGGCTTGCATTCTCACTCTGCGGAAAACGGTTCCGTACGTCCACGACGAGAGGTTCATCCAGCTCATCGCGATCGCTTTATGCCGTTCGCTCATCTGGTTGAGCAGGTACTCGGCCCGTTGGGCATCCCACCATTCCGGAGCCTCGGGAGGCAAATCCTCCAATATGTCCGTGAGCGACTTCCGAGACGCTACCGGAGGAAATGGCAGCTTTCGTATGTTCCATCGCATCTCGGGATGAGCCTCTATGAAGCGTACGACTGGCTCAGGGCGCAGACGCGTCGTCACCAGATCTTCAACTGTCGTCGATGCGCCATCTTCGTTCGGTATTTGTGAGCCCACAATGAACAACCTGGGCCTGCTCTGAGGGACGAACCACTTGGCGTCCAGGACGAAAACATCCAACATGTAACCCAGATCGTTGAGCGTTCTGGTGGCTGTTTCGAAGTCGGCGCCATCCCTGGACGACAAAAAGCCCACCACGTTTTCAAGCAGGATCAGAGGAGGCCGACGGTCCCGCATGTTCTTTAGAATCCTGGTGAAGCCAAAGAAGGCCGAAGACTGTTTTCCCTCCAGGCCTTGTCTCATTCCCGCCAGGGATAGGTCGGTGCATGGAAAAGAGGCGGTGGCAAGCGTGGCGTCGGGAACTGCCTCGTCCGACAGGCGGTGAATATCGCCCAGTTCGAAATGGCTTTGGGCCTGCCCGAAATGGGCGTCGTACATCTCTCTCTTGGCGGGATCGTTGTCGTTGGCGAAAACCACCCGCCAGTCTGCCGCCTCAAGGCCAAGGCGCACCAGTCCGATGCCCGCGAAAAATTCCAGAGCGTCGCCTGCCGTCCGTGTCTGACCCTGATCTTGAGGTTGTTGGAAGATGGCCATGGCTACGTGATGATAACGCGCGGGGATTACTCCAGACAATGGAAAGCTTCAAGTGCGGACAGATATGCGCCGAGTCGTGCGGGGACGCTTCGGGCGATGGGCGATTCTGACAAACCATTTTCTTCTTCTGTTAAGTCAAAACCTCGCCAGTGCCGAAAAAACATGTTAGGATAGAATTACCATATGCTTTCGTTCGTGTTGTAAGGTATATGAAGCCGCTTTGCCGTAAATGGTTAGGCGCCAGGATGTTGGTTATCAGAGACTGGCAATGTTTGTCCGAGGCAGTCGCTAGTGCGAATCAGAGGCCGTTCGCGCACTACAGCTCGACTGCTGTTGAAGCTCCATGCCGAAGGCTTTTCTTTGGCAGGTTGGCCTCGATTTGGGGAGCCGGCATCGAATCATAGTCATCGGCCGGCGCTTGTCGGCCCCGTCACATCAAAGACGAGTTCATGATTCCGGCATCCACAATGTCCCATTTTTCATACATCCTGAAAATTCTGCGCCGGCACCGCAAGCGGATGATCCTGTCCCTCCTTGCGATGCTCGGAATAATGCTTGTCGATCTGGGTTCTCCGCTGGTCATCGCAATCCTGATCGACAATGTGATCTCGCTTGGCAGCTATCATCTGCTTGCCCCCTTGATGCTGTTCTTCCTTGCGTTGCCTTTTGCATCGGCGGTTTGCCGAATCGCCAGCGACTACACCATAACCCTGCTTGGACAGCGGGTTGTCTTTGACATCAGGCTCGATCTTTACCGCCACGTCCACAAGCTGCACTGCCAGTACATTCAGGAAGCTACGACTGGCAAGATCATGGAACGCATCAGGGGCGATGTGAACCAGATCCAGAACCTGCTTACCAACAACACGCCCCAACTGCTTGTGCAGGTTGTCACAGGCTTGATCATGGTCAGCATCATGCTGACCATGAGCGTCAAGCTGACGCTGATGATGTTCGCCGGCATTCTGCTGTATCTCATCAACTACAGAATCATGGTGCCGCGGATACGCAAGATCCAGCGCCGGTACCGCCGTAAGATGGACCGCCTCAGCGCTTATTCCCAGGAACGCCTTGCCGGCACGCTTGTGGTGAAAAGCTTTAATCGTGAACGGTTCGAGAGCCGCAATTTCATCAAGCGGAATTTCCTGGCTGAACGCGTGTTTCACAGGTTCAGGACCACTAACCTCACCTATAACGTAATCTCGGGCGCCATCACGTGGGGCAACTACGTCCTGATCATAGTCGTCGGCACTCTGCTGGTGATCAGAGGCGAACTGACATACGGGGCGGTGACGGCGATGACGGCGTTCAGCTTTCGCCTGCTGTACCCCGCTTCGATGCTTGCGGAATTGTCCAACCAGTTGCAGCAGGCGTCTGTGAGCCTCGATCGCATCTTCGAGCTGATGAACGCCGAAAAAGACATTCCCGAAGTCCACGGCCTGAGGCTGGCCAAGGTTAGGGGCGAAGTGGTTTTTGACCACGTCAATTTCCAGTATGAGGAAGGCAAGCCGGTCCTTCGCGATCTGTGCCTGCATGTTCGAGCGGGGCAGACGGTTGCCCTTGTGGGCCAGACGGGTTGCGGCAAGACGACGCTGGTTAACCTGATCTATCGCTACCACAAGATCACCGACGGCAGGCTTCTGATCGACGGCAAGGACATCAACTCTCTGGACATTCACGCCTACAGGCGGTGCATCGCGATGGTGCCTCAGGAGCCGATCATCTTCGACGCCACGCTCGGCGAGAACATCGGCTACGGCAACCCCAAGGCCTCGCGCAAGGATCTTGAGCGGGCCGCCAGGATGGCCGAGCTTGGAGGGGTGCTTGACAGGCTCGAACACGGGCTTGACAGCAGGCTGGGCGCCGAATTCGTCACGTTGTCCGTCGGCGAGCGACAGCGGCTGTGCATAGCCAGGGCCATTCTCGCCAACCCGACGATCCTGATTCTTGACGAGGCCACAAGTTCGCTGGATACGCACAGCGAAAAGCTTATCCAGATCGCGATGGAGCGCGTCATGGCGGACCGCACCTGCTTTGTCATTGCCCATCGCCTGAGCACGATCGTCAATTCCGACCTTATTGTCGTGATGGACGGCGGGCAGGTGCTTGAACAGGGAACGCACGCCGAGCTGATGGCCAGGCCGGACGGCAGGTACAAATTCCTGTACACAACCCAGACCGATCACGCCGGTATTGTGAGGACTGCCTGATGTCGTGGTTCAAGGACTTCATGGCAATGCTCAATGAGCCCCCGATCAGGGTCAAATCACGACCGGTGCGCGCCGGCGCAATGACCGAGCTTTTCCGCCGATACATGCTGCCTCACTGGCCCAGGTTGCTGGTGGCTGTCATCCTGACGCTTGCGGTTCACATGACCATTTTCTGCTATGCGTGGTCCAGCCGGTACATCGCAGACGAAATCGTGCAGATCGATTTGATCAAGTACCAGTCGGACAAGGCGCAGTACGTCGAGCCGGGCTGGGAGAATCAGAGATTCTCGCTTGAAGACGATCGGGCAAGGAACTCGTGGACGCGCCAGCTTGACGATAAGCCCGGCCTGAGCAACGCGCAGAAGCTTCACCGGCTTTCGTGGCTGGTCGTGCTGATGTTCGGCATAGTCCTTGCAGACCGCGTTTTCAACATAGTTCTTTGGAACCAGGTGATTACGGTTGGCCTTCGCCTGCAATACCTGCTTCGCCAGCGGCTGTTCTACAAGCTCCAGACCCTGCCGATGAGTTACCACGACAAGCACTCGACGGGCTACCTGATGACTCACCTGTTCTCGGATGTGCAGGTCGTGCAGCAAAGCGCCATGCATCTTCTGGTAAACGTTCCGGGCAGCATCCTTCAGGTGCTTGTGGGAATAATCATCCTTCTGAGCATAGATCCCGGTCTTTCGGTGGTGGTCTTCATTGCACTTCCCACGTACGCAGCTGCCTACAGGCTGTTTCACCCGCAACTCAAGACCTTGCACCGCAACCTGCGAGAGCGCCAGGGTCTGCTGGACGCCCACATCAACAACCGGGTTCGAAACTTCTACGTAGTGAAGTCGTTTGTTCGTGAAACATTCGAGGCTGTGGACCTTGTCAGGCGTGTCAGGCCGATCATCCGCAACACGCTTGGCGCGCAGCTTCTTGGCACGTTCTTCGTGGTCAGTTGCGGCATCATCAGCGGCGTCTGCATGGTTGCCGTGCTGTGGCTTGGCGCGTTGCGCGTGCGAGACGGCGTGTTGACCACCGGCAATCTGCTGCTGTTCTATGCGGCTGCGGGCCAGATGTTCAGCCCGATATCCAGCCTTAGTCAACTGGCCGGCATGGTTCACAGGCTGCGCGCTGTGGCGACAAAAGTAATGGGCGTTCTGGACGAGCCCATTGCACTGCTTGAGCCGCTGACCCCGCGAGACCTGCCCGAAGAAGCGCCGCGGATAGACTTCAGCAATGTCAGCTTCACGTACGGCGGCGGCGAGGAGCCGGTGCTTCAAAATGTTACGTTCAGCCTGCCCGCCGGGCAAAGCCTCTGCATAATGGGTCCAAGCGGTTCGGGCAAGACAACCCTGGCCAAGCTTGCGTGCCGCATTTATGACCCCACCGTCGGAACCGTCCGCATGAACGGGTCTGACATTCGCGAGTTCAAGCTGGCGGATCTTCGCGGGCTGGTGGGTTTTGTGCCGCAGGAGCCGGTGATCTTCGATGGAACGATTGACGACAATATTCGCTACGGATCGGAAGGCGCCTTCCGCCGGGACATCATCGCCTCCGCCCAGTTCGCAAGGATTCACGAGTTCATCGAGCGCCTGCCCGACCGGTACCAGACCATGACGTCTGAGCGCGGGCTCAATCTCTCCGGCGGACAGAAGCAGCGCCTGAACCTGGCTAGAGTGCTGCTTTACAACCCCAAGGTGCTGGTGCTGGACGACTGCACCTCGGCCCTTGACGCCGAGACAGAGGCCAAGCTGATGCACGGCTTCGAGACCGCCCTGAAGGGCAGGACCGTCATCCTGGTTTCACAGCGAGTCTCGATTGCCATGCGGTGCGACCTGGTTATCATGCTCAAAAGCGGCAAGATCGTCGAAATGGGCAATCCCCAGGAACTGATGGATCGCGGCGGTCTTCTGGCGGATCTTTGTGCGCAACAGGCGGAATCCACCTCGCTTGTTGCGGGTTAGAAAGTATTTGGAGAACAGATGTCTGATACTGACACCAAGGGCCCCCAAACCGGAAGACCTCCTCGCACCCCCCGCAGAGGCGGCCTGACCTTCAAACGGTTCGTTCTCTACACGATGATCGCACTCGTGGCGCTGGTCGTTGCGGCTGTGCTTGTTCCAACGACAAGGTGGGTTGACGGCAGCGGCTATCTTATGACCGACCAGGAAGCGGAGATTCGCCCGTCTGTCGAAGGCGTTATCCAGGAATGCGTGGCTCATCAAGGCGCGACGGTCAACGAGGGCGACACGCTGATACAGCTTCGCGATTCCGCCCAGCAACTGGCCTATGAGCAGTCCCTTCAGGAACTCAACGCCAAGCGCAGCAGGCTCGAATACGTGCTCAGCAACCAGGAGATACTGAAGAAGAAAAACGCCGAGCAGATACAGCAGGTGCAGCTGCGCCTTCAGCTGGGTCAGGACAAGCTTGAGAAGATGAGGGCTGCTGTCGCGGGGGCGGTCAGTCCAGCAGAGATAAACCAGGCAGTGCTGGAGGTTTCGCTGGCGCAGAGCCAACTGAATGAACTGCAACTGCCGCAGGACGAGTTAATGGCCAAGGAAGCCCAGGTTCTGCGGGATGAGATACTTGCCGCCCAGAGCCTTGTCGCCCGCCATCATGAGGCTGTGCTGGCCCGGAAGATTGTTTCGCCGCTCAGCGGGCAGGTGTACTTTCACAGGTTTGAGATTGGCGAGGTTGTCAAACCCGAGCACGTCCTGGGCCAGGTTTTCGACACCAGCAGTTGGGTTGTCAAGCTCAAGCTGCCCGAGCGGAAGATCATGTACATCCAGCCGGGGCAGGCCCTGGAGGTGGAGCTTGCCGCACAGACCGGCTTGATCCGCCGCCCGTTCAAGGCGGTCATCAGCAGGATATTGCCTGTTGTCAGTCCGCAGGCCACCGGAGACGGCGTTTTTTACGCCGAGGCGACAATCACCGATTTCAGAGGTCTTTGCCCGACGCCCGGCGTCTCCGCGCGGGTTCGCATCGACACGGGAAGAACCAACTGGCTGTTTCGCATATTTGATTTGTGAGCCACCGCAGCCGCTACTTCGCCATCGGGTGAGCCTTCTCGTACACCTGCTTGAGCCTGGTGGTTGTCAGGTGCGTGTAAATCTGCGTTGTCGAGAGGCTCGCGTGGCCCAGCAATTCCTGGACGCTTCGAAGATCGGCGCCTGCGTTGAGCATGTGCGTTGCGAAGCTGTGCCGCAAGGTGTGCGGGCTTGCATGTATGGGAATGCCCGCCTGGACGAGGTACTTGTCCAGATGGCGGCGGATGCTGCGGTCGCTCAGCCGCTTGTGGTGCTTGTTGATGAACAACGGCCCAAGCCTGCACGGCCCGACCTCGCGACGCCGTATGTTCATATATGATTCTATGGCCTCGAGTGCCTTCGATCCCAGCGGCGCGAGGCGCTCTTTCCTGCCCTTGCCCTCGATTCGGACGACCCCTCCGAATTCGTCGAGATCTTCTATGTCCAGGGCCACCAATTCGCTGATTCTCAGCCCCGCCGAGTAGATTGTTTCAAGAATGGCCCTGTCTCGCGCGCCGAGCAGGGTGGTTGCATCCGGCGCCGACAGAAGATTGTCGATCTGCGACTGGCCAAGGCATTTCGGCAGGCGCTTGTCCTGCCTGGGCGTTCGGATCACGCTGACTGGCGACGATTCCAGCGAGCCTCGCCTGACCATGTGCCTGTAGAAGCTGCGCAACGTGGCCAACCTACGCGCGATGGTGCACTTCTTGTAGCCGTGGCCGGTCATCATGGCCAGGTAGCCGCGGATGTCCGTCGGCGACGCATCCAACAGCATCTTCTCCAGCGAATCGTATGGCAGGGCGTCGGGCTCGGGCAGTTCGTCCGGCGCGGGCAGATCAGCGCTGGGATCGCGCCCTTGAGAGGCGCTGAGGTAGCGGCAGAACTGGCATAGGTCGGCCTGATACGACCTGACCGTATGAGCGGAGAAATTTCGTTCCGCTTCCAGATGATCCAGAAAGGCTTTTACAGCGGGTATTGCGAGTTGAAGCACTGGCCGTCCCTGGCCTTCATGGCGTTGCTTTTGCTTGCCAGCCTGCTGACGGATTGCTGAACAAGCTTCTGGCTGATGCTGGCCGCGTCTCTCCATGTCAGGCCGAAGCGGTTGCTCTCGACCATTTCGACAAGCTCCTGGAGGAGCAGCTTTTCGCCGCCCTGCGCATACCGAAACACGTAGGTCACGTCGCCTCGCGACAGGCATATTTGGTTTTTGTCCACTGAAAGACTCCGTCCGGCGCTAGCCAACAAGGTATTTATCGGACGTTGGGCCAAAAACCTGAACGGATTCAGCGGGGCTTGGCGATTCTCTCTGCCGTCGCCGCGCCGTTCCTTGCGAAGAAATCCTGAAGAATTGCCGCCGCGGCGAGTGCATCCTGCCTGGCGCGGCGCTTCTGGCGGGTAAGAGTGCCCTTGAGGGCTTGATCCGCCGTGAAACTGCTTAAACGTTCATCCCAAAGGCGGACATCAAGATCGCAGGCCCAAGCGATGGTTTGGGCGAGTTTTCGAGCGTCGAGCGCCTGTGGGCCTTCGGTGTCGTCCATGTTCAGCGGCCAGCCGACCACGATGCCTTGAGCGCCGTATTCCGCCGCCAATTGGATGATTCTGGCGACGGCCTTATCGAAGGGCTTGGCGTCCACTACATCAACCGGCCCGGCCAGGCCCTCTGGCATCGACCCGGCGGCAACGCCGATGCGCTTATCGCCGGGATCTATCGCCAGCCAACGTGCCGCCTGTCGTCCCGTCATACGTAGTTCGGCCCGTACTGCCGGGCGATCAGGCTGACGAGATCCTTCAGCCGCTGCGACTCGGACTTGTTGCACACGAGCGTCGCATCCTTTGAATGCACCACGATGCAATCATCAACGCCAAGAACTGCAAGCAGGTGGCTGTCTTCGCTGACCACGACGTTGCGCAGGCTGTCCAGCAGGATGGCCTTCTCGGCCAGGACGACGTTTCCTGATTCGTCCAGGTCGCTGACCTCTTCAAGCGAAGGCCATGAGCCCACGTCGAGCCATTCGCACTTAAGTTCGACCATCATCACCTTCTTCGCCTTTTCCATCACGGCGAAGTCGATGCTGATCTTCTCCAGCGTGGGGTATATCTTCTCAAGCAGAGGTTGAATGTCCTGGTCATTCTTGACAGCCTGCCCGACGGGCGAAAGCTTCCGTCGCGTGTCCGGCAGATAATCGTCGAGGGCCTTGGCTATGGCCTGCAACTTCCACACGAACATTCCGCTGTTCCAGAAATGCTCGCCGCTTTCGACGTATCTGCGCGCGGTCTGGTGGTCCGGTTTTTCCTTGAAGCCCAGCACCTCGCGCACCGTTTGGGCAACGGCCTTTCCGCACTGGATGTAGCCCAGTCCGGTGTGCGGCCAGGTGGGGCGAATGCCGAACGTCACCAGCGCATCAGGATTCTCGTTGATCGCCCCGAACGCAGCGGTGACTGCCTGGCCAAAACAATCCACTGGCCGGATTATGTGGTCGGCGCTGAAAACGGCGATCTCCGCCTGCGGGTCTTTCGCGCCAAGAAGCTCAACCGACAGGGCTATAGCGCTGGCCGTGTCTCTGCCTTCCGGTTCGCCGATGATGTTGGCGGCAGGAAGCTGGCCAAGAGCGGCCCTGATCTCGTCAGCATACTGGGCGCTGGTGATGATCCAGATGTTCTGCTTGTCAAACAGGCCGTCGAGGCGTTCCACGGCCAGTTCCAATAGACTCTTCTTGCCCAGGAGCGGAATAAGCTGCTTAGGTCGCTTCAGTCTGCTCAAAGGCCAGAGTCTTGTTCCGGCGCCCCCGGCCATGATGACTGCGTATCGCATTGTGTCTCCGAATCTTACGATGTCTGCGCAGAATAGAACGTATTGCGAATTATATCGGCAAATGCCTGTTGTTTCATGACGGAGATTGCCAATCGCGCCTGTTGTGCTTGATCGGGGGGAGCCTGGCATGTACTGTGATTCGAGTGCCGTCGGACAAACCTATTATCGTTGCTGGTGTCGACGAAGCCGGATTCGGCCCGGTTCTTGGCCCGCTTCTTGTGTGCGCAAGCGCCTTTGCGGCGCCGGCGCACGCCGCCCGCGCTTCGATGTGGAAGATGCTGTCTGGAACCGTCACAAGAAAGGTTTCGAAAAAGGCCGCCACCCTTGCCATAGGCGACAGCAAGAAGCTTTACGGCGGCCTGAAGGATCCCAAGGGCTTGCAGCGCCTCGAACGCGGTGTGCTGGCGCTCCTGCGATCGGCAGGGAAAGAAGCACGCAACTTCACTGAGCTGCTGCATCATGTGTGCCCAGCCGCGATAGAGCATCGAACCAGCTACCAGTGGTACCAGGATGACATCGAACTGCCGGTGCATGCCGGCGCGATGGATCTTGCCTTAATCTCCAACGCTGTATCGTCAACGATGAAGCGCACGGGCATATCGCTGGAATTGCTTGAGGCCCAGACTGTCTTCGAAGGCGAGTTCAACAGCCTTGTGCGCCGAACCAACAACAAGAGCACCACGATGCTCGATATCACATCCCGGCTGCTTTCTCGCCTGGCCACGCGTTTTGCGGGCATGAACATGATCATTAACGTCGACAGGCAGGGGGGCAGAGAGCATTATCTGCCGGCGCTGGAGCGGTTGTTCGACGGCTGCGAGTTCAAGATACTCGACGAAAGCGACACCTTCAGTGCGTACAGGATAAGACGCGGCGAAACAGTCATCGAAGTAACCTTCTCCGTCGGTGCCGAGAATCTGCATCTTCCCGTGGCCCTGGCGAGCATGCTTGCGAAGTACCTGCGAGAGCTTTGGATGATGCTGCTCAACAAATGGTGGGCGGCGAAGGTTCCTGGCATTGCCCCGACAGCGGGTTACCATACGGACGGGGGACGGTTCTATGAGCTCATTTCTCCCGCTGTCGCTTCACTCGGCGTTCCCCATGACATGATCTACCGCAGCAGGTAGCGGAGCGGTTGTGCGGCCTTGACCGCTTGGGCCCCAGCCATTATCTTGTGCTCAGGCATTCATTAAGGAGCCAGCCATGTCAATCCAGCAATGGTCGGATTCAATTCAGGTTGTCGATCTGTCTGATGACCCTGCCTTTACCGACGATCTGGCGACACTGACTGACAACATAGAGGCAAAGCCAACGGATGTAGTCCTGAATTTCGCATCCGTCGGATTCATTAACAGCTCCAACGTGGCCAGGCTGCTAAGACTCAGGAAGAAAATGATGGCGCTCTCGCGCCGCCTGGTGCTGTGCGAAGCCAGTTCACAGGTGTGGAGCGTTTTCCTGGTGACCGGGCTGGACAAAATATTCGAGTTTCACAAAGACATCGCCACTGCGCTTGCGAGCATCCAGCTTCTGCCCCCCAAGAAGTGAAAGGGCGCGCCTAGAGAACCAGCGGCGCTGCGGATGCGCAGGTGATCACGACGTTGTCCCACACCAGCTTGGGGCTGACGTTTCGCCAAAGCAGCCGCTCGTATTCCGAGAGCTGTTCAATTATGTCGGCGAGATCCCGTTGTGTGAATTTCGCCGCAATTGCCGCTATGTCCTGCGCCTGGTCGCTGTTGACAAGTTCAACATCCTGGCCCTCGGGCTGCCCTTTGAGCCGCATGGCGTCCTGGTAAGCGCAGGCTATCAGCCGAAGCATAACCGCCAGAGACTTGCGGCTGGCAAGCTTTGCCGAAAGATCGCCGCCGTCGCGATCTTTGACATCCTTGACCTCCTGCTTGGCGAGCTTTTCCATCGTTTTGGCCAGATCATCCGCAAGCCCGCCTTCCCCGGCCCGGCCCATCGAGGCCAATCGATGCACGATCTCCATCTTGGTCTGGTAAAGATCCTTGCCCGCCAGCCGAAGCGACTCACCGAGCGACCCCATCGTGAAATCGGCCCAGAACCGCGATTGAGGCTCGTCAGCGCCTGCCTGCACAAGCCTCTGCGCTACAAGATTTCGCGGCAGAGGGCCCAGGCGAATCATGGAACACCGGCTCAGCGTTGTCGGCAGAAGCTCCTCGGGACGCTGGCACAGCAGGATGATTATGACGCCGGGCGGAGGCTCCTCAAGCGTTTTGAGCAGGGCGTTCTGCGCGACGTCGCTCATCAGCTCCGCCTCCTGAACGACGAACACCTTGCCCTTTCCGCGAGTGGGCGACTGCATCGCCGCGGAGATCAGAAAGTGCCGTATGATCGGAACGCCAAGTTCCTGCATCACGCTGGAACGAACCGTCGCCTCAGGATGATGGGCAGCCAGTTCCTTGTAAATCATGTGCAGGTCGGGATGACTGCCCGATTCCAGAAGGCGGCAATCCTCGCATCGGCCGCAGGCGTCGATGGATTCGTCAGAGGCGCTGTTTGGGCACAGAACAGCCCCCGCCAGCGCGCCGGCCAGCGTGCGACGTCCGACGCCAACCGGGCCGCCGAAGAGCAGCGCGTGCGGCAGGCGGCCGAGACGAATCGCCGATCGCAGGCGATTAACGGCCTCATCCTGACCGATAATGTCCTTAAAGCCAATCACTTGTTCGCCGTCGGCCTCCACAACTCCAAAGCATCCATCACGCGGTGGTGCACCTGTTGTACGTCGCCCACGGCGGATATGACCCTGAATGCATCCGAAGATTGGGCCGCCTGGTCAAGAAAAAGACGGCGAACCTTGTGATGAAACTCAAGGGCCTTCATCTCCATCCTGTCAAACTCCGGCCCAAGGGCGCCGGACCTGGCGGAGATTCTTTCGAATCCTACTTCCGGCGGAAGGTCCAGCACTATGGTCAGGTCCGGCCAGAGCCCTCCAACCGCCACGTCGGCAACTGCCTTCACTTCGGCAGGCGGTATTCCGCCCGCGCCCTGGTAGGCGATTGTGGAAGAAACGTATCTGTCGCTCAGCACGCACTGCCCATCTTTGATGGCGGGGCGGATGATCTGCGAAACAAGCTGGGCTCTGCTGGCCATGTAGAGCATCAATTCGCATTGCACCGACATCTCGTCGTGACTGCGGTCGAGCAGGATCTGCCTTATCTTGTCGCCGATGGCTGTGCCGCCCGGGTCGCGAACTGCAACGCACCGAACGCCTTTGGCCACAAGGGCAGCCGACAGCAACCTGACCTGAGTGCTCTTTCCAGAGCCGTCCGGGCCGTCGAGAACTATGAAGCGTCCACGGAGTTTTTGCGAAAACGCGTCTTCCATCCCGCACAGTATGAACCGCTGAGGCGCGTTTTACAAGTGCAGCCAAATGCGGCCCATTAGAACCACTAATCGTTCCTATAAAACGATTAGCCGCACCGCAGAAGGCCGGCGCATTTACAATCCACTAAGAAGGCAGTGTTACACAATGAATGAATATCCTAAGCAAACAGGCCTGTATGATCCTCGCCACGAGCACGACGCGTGCGGTATCGGGGCGGTTGTAAATATTTCGGGCAAGGCCGATCACTCGATAATCGTTCGCGCCAGAGAAGTGCTGATGAATCTTCAGCATCGCGGGGCCGCCGGCAGCGATGAATCCACCGGCGACGGCGCCGGGATTCTGCTTACGGCGCCTCACGATTTCTTTGCGGCGGAGGCGTCAAGACTGGGGTTCTCGCTTCCGGGCGCGGGGGAATACGCTGTCGCGATGGTCTTCTGTCCATGGGATGACAAGCTTCGCGGGGAAACGCTGGCGATCTTGCGGCAGGCGATTGCCCACTATGAAATGGACGTGATCGGCCAGCGAGACGTTCCAACCGACAGCAGTTGCCTTGGCGATCTCGCTCGCGGCAGCGAACCATGCATAGTGCAGCTTTTCATAAACTCCCGCGGCCTGCGCGGCGAAGCCTTCGAACGCAAGCTGTACATGGCCAGAAAAAGGGCGCAAAGGCTTATCGCCCAGATGCTGCCCGAGACGCCGCAAGCCCTGTACGTCTGCTCCATGTCCTGCCGGACGATCGTGTACAAGGGCATGTTCCTCGCGCCTCAACTGTTCGCGTACTATCCCGATCTCATGGACGAACGCGTCAAGTCGCCCCTGGCGATCGTGCATCAACGCTACAGCACGAACACGTTTCCAAGTTGGTCCCTGGCCCAGCCTTTCCGCATGATCGCGCACAACGGCGAGATAAACACCCTCAGCGGCAATCGCAACCAGATGGCCGCCCGAGAGATGAGCCTGGCAAGCGAGCTTCTTGGCGACGACCTGACGGATGTCTTGCCTGTATTGACGCCCGGAGGCAGCGACTCGGCATGCTTCGATAACGCGCTTGAGCTGCTTGTTCGGGCCGGCAGAAGTCTGTCGCATTCCATGATGATGCTTATTCCCGAGGCCTTCGGCGCTAACTACCACATAAGCACCGACAAGCGGGCGTTCTACGAGTACCACTCAGCCATCATGGAGCCATGGGATGGCCCGGCAGCGATGCTGTTCACCGACGGCAAAGTCGTTGGCGGAACGCTGGACCGCAACGGCCTGCGCCCCGCAAGGTATGTCGTCACCGTTGACGGGCTGGTTGTCATAAGCTCAGAGGCGGGCGTGATAGAGTTCGATCCCGAGAACATCAAGCACAAGGGGCGGCTTCAGCCCGGCAAGATGTTCCTGGTTGATACCGAAGCGGGCAGGCTGATTCTTGATAATGAAATCAAGAGCATGACCGCGCGAAGCCAGCCTTACAGACGCTGGCTTGAAGAGAATCGCATAGAGCTGCACAACCTTCTTGGCGCCCCGGCCAGGCATGAGCGGCATCATGAGGAATTGACGAGGCAACTGAGGGCTTTCGGATACACCGCCGAGGACCTGGAAGTCATCATTGGCTGCATGGCGCGTGACGGCCACGAGCCGCTGGGTTCAATGGGCGCCGACACGCCGCTGGCCGTGTTGAGCGACCGGCCCAGGCTTCTGTTCGATTACTTCAAGCAGTTGTTCGCCCAGGTGACCAACCCGCCAATCGATCCATACCGCGAAGGGCTCGTGATGAGCCTTATGTCATACACGGGCAAGCAGCGAAACCTGCTTGAAGAAGGCCCGGGACATTGCCGTCAGTTGAAGCTGCCGCATCCGATCCTGACCAATGACAACATGGAGCGGCTGAAGGCGGCCCATCGCGCTGATTTCAAGGTTGCGATAGTAGATGCCCTGTTCGACGCCCGAGCCGACAAGCCTGGCAAGGCCCTGGAGCGTGGGCTCGACGACCTGCTTGATTCGTGTCGCAAGGCCATTGCGGATGGCGCATCGCTTCTGGTTCTGTCAGATCGCAACGCGGATGAAGGCAGAGCGGCGATACCCAGCCTGCTGGCGGTTTCCGCGGTGCATCACGGCCTGCTGTCGCTGAGGCTTCGCGGCGAAGCGGGGCTGGTCGTCGAAAGCGGAGAACCCCGCGAGGTAATGCACTTCTGCCTGCTGTGCGGCTTTGGCGCCAACGCCATCAATCCTTACCTGGCGATGGACGCCATCTCGCTTCTGCGAGGGCGGGGCGACCTGTCATTTGATGTCGATCTGGATCAATATGTCAGCAGGTATGTCGCCGCCGTTAAGAAGGGCATACTCAAGACAATGTCCAAGATGGGCATTTCGACATTGCGAAGCTATCACGCCGCGCAGCTTTTCGAGGCGGTCGGACTGGACTCGTCATTCGTTGACAAGTACTTCACCAACACGATTTCCCGAATCGGCGGCGTAGGCATCGATGCGGTGGCGTCGGAAGCCGTCGCGAAACACAGTTCCGCGTTTGTCCAGGGCCAGCCGCGTAATACGCTGGATTTCGGCGGCGAATATGCCTGGCGGCGCGACGGCGAAAGGCACCTCTGGAATCCTCAAACCGTATCGCTGCTTCAGCAGGCTGTGCGAACCAACGACGAGCGGCTGTATATGCAGTACGCCAAGCTGATAAACGATCAGTCGCGGGAGCTCAGCACGCTGCGAGGGCTGTTCGAATTCAAGAACGCTCGTCCGGCGCCCATTGAAGAGGTCGAGCAAGCCGAACAAATCGTCAAGCGATTCGTCACCGGCGCGATGTCAATGGGCTCGATTTCAAAGGAAGCGCACGAGACTGTCGCCATCGCGATGAACCGGCTTGGCGCGTGCAGCAACACGGGGGAAGGCGGCGAGGATCCGCAGCGGTATCGCCCGGGCGTGCGGGATGATCTCAACAGCGCGATCAAACAGGTTGCAAGCGGGCGTTTCGGAGTGACCATCGAGTACCTTGCCAACGCCCGAGAGTTGCAGATCAAGATGGCCCAGGGCGCCAAGCCTGGCGAAGGCGGCCAGCTTGCCGGTTTGAAGGTGACGGAAGATATCGCCCGCCTGAGGCATTCAATGCCGGGCGTGACGCTCATCAGCCCGCCGCCGCACCATGACATTTACTCGATAGAAGACCTCGCCCAGTTGATACACGATTTGAAGTGCGCCAGCCCCGGCGTGAAGGTTTCGGTGAAGCTTGTAAGCGAAGCCGGCGTCGGAACCGTGGCGGCCGGCGTGGCGAAAGGCAACGCGGACGAGGTGCTGATCAGCGGCTATGACGGCGGCACGGGCAACAGTCCGCTTTCGTCGATCAAGCATGCGGGCGCGCCGTGGGAACTGGGCCTTGCCGAGACGCAGCAGACGCTCATCCTGAACGGCCTGCGGGACAGGATTGTCGTTCAGGCCGACGGCCAGATGAAAACGGGAAGGGACGTTGTAGTGGCGGCGCTGCTTGGCGCAGAGCGATTCGGTTTCGGAACGGCGGCACTCGTCAGCCTTGGTTGCGTGCTGATGCGCAAATGCCATCACGGCGCTTGCCCTGCCGGAATCGCCACGCAGGATCCCCGGCTCAGGTCGCGATTCGCCGGCAAGCCGGAGCATCTTCAATCTTTCCTGCTGTTCGTCGCCCAAGAAGTGCGGCGGATCATGGCGGAACTTGGTTTCAGACGATTTGAAGACATGATCGGCAAGAGTGACCGGCTTTCAATGCGAGCTGCTGTCGATCACTACAAGGCCAGGGGCCTGGACTTCGGCAGGCTGCTGAAGAAGGTGGAACCGCAGAGCGGCAAGTCATGCCGCTGCACCGGGCGGCACGAGAAGGATCTTAGCGATCATCTCGACTGGCGGATCATTGAACAGGCGGGGGACGTGGTGGTGACAGGCGGCAGAACAGTGGTGGAACTGCCCATCCGCAACGTTCACCGCACGGTGGGGGCGGTGCTCAGTAACCACATAGTCAAGCTGCGAGGGCCCGGCGGGCTGGCAGACGGCACTCTTGAGGTTGTGCTCCGCGGCACTGCCGGACAAAGCTTTGGCGCATTTCTCGCGCCCGGCGTTACCCTGCGGCTCATTGGAGACGCCAACGACTATGTCGGCAAAGGCCTGTGCGGAGGAAGGATCGTCGTGCAGGCGCCGCCGACAGCTTTGTTCAACGCGGGCGAAAACATCATTGCGGGCAACACATTGCTGTACGGCGCAACAAGCGGCGAAGCCTTCATCAACGGGATCGTCGGCGAGCGTTTCGCCGTGCGAAACAGCGGGGCGACGGCGGTTGTCGAGGGCGTTGGCGATCACGGCTGCGAGTATATGACCGGCGGGACGGTCGTTATTCTTGGCTCAACCGGGCGGAACTTCGCCGCGGGCATGTCCGGCGGCGTTGCATACGTGCTGGATGAACACCAGCTTCTGGATACGCTGTGCAACCTGGACATGGTTGAGCTGGAAAGCGTCTGGCGCCAGGATGACCAGGATCTTCTGCACCGTCTGCTGGAAGCGCACGCCCACTGGACCGGCAGCAGGCAAGCCAGGCGGGTGCTGGACAATTGGCCGGCAGTCACCGGGCGATTCGTCAAAATCGTGCCGACCGAATATCGCATTGCCCTTGAACGTAAGCATGCCGATGAGTCCAAACGGCCCACGCAACCCCGGCAGGAGGCGCATCATGTCTAGCCCACTGACGTTCCTTGATACGCCAAGACAGGATGTGCCGCATCGGCCCATCGACCAGCGCCTGCGCGACTTTCGCGAGGTGGACCTGCCGCTTGACGAGCAATCGATCGTGCGGCAGGCGTCCAGATGCATGGACTGCGGCATACCGTTCTGTCACGGCATTGGGTGCCCGCTTGGCAACCGCGTTCCGGAGTTCAACAGCCTCCTGAGTCGCGGCAGGTGGAAAGAGGCGTGCGAGAACCTGCATTCGACCAACAACTTTCCGGAATTCACCGGGCGAATCTGCCCCGCCCTGTGCGAGGCTGCATGCACGTTGAACATCAACGACCAGCCGACGCTCATCAGGCACATAGAGTATCAGATTGTCGAACGCGCCTGGCGCGAAGGATGGATCGTTCCCCAGCCCTCCGCAAGACGAACCGGAAAGAGCGTGGCGGTGGTCGGCTCAGGCCCCGCAGCCCTGGCTGGGGCTCAGCAACTGGCCCGCGCGGGACACGCGGTGACCATATTCGAAAAGGACGAGAGCATCGGCGGGCTTCTGAGGTTTGGCATACCGGACTTCAAACTCGACAAGAGCATCATCGACCGGCGCCTCGACCAGATGCGGGCGGAGGGCGTGGAGTTTCAGACGTCGGTGCTGGTGGGGGACGATGTGTCGTTCAAGTATCTTCGCAAGAGCTTCGACGCCGTGCTTCTGGCGATCGGCTGCGGACAGCCGCGCGAATTGGACGTTCCCGGCAGAAGCCTTGATAACGTGCTGATGGCTTTGGACTACCTTGGGGCATCAAATCGCGTCGTCGCCGGATCGGCAACTCGCAAGCCGGCGGTCTCCGCCGAAGGGCTCTCGGTTGCTGTGATCGGCGGTGGAGACACGGGCAGCGATTGCGTTGGAACCGCCAGGCGGCAGGGGGCTAGGGAGGTCTATCAGCTTGAAATTCTTCCCGAACCGCCCCAGAACAGCAATCCCCAGACGCCCTGGCCGAGCTATCCTAGAATCCTGCGGACGAGCACGTCACACGAAGAGGGTTGCACCCGGCGCTGGAACGTGATGACCCGGCGGCTGGTCGGCAAAACCCGCGTGCAGGAGCTTCATGGCGTCGAGGTCGAGTGGTCGCAAGTGGATGGTCGCCCCTCGATGCGGGAGATTCCCGGCAGCGATTTTGTGCTGAAGGTTGATCTTGTTCTGATCGCCATGGGTTTCGTGCACCCGCAGCACACCGGCATTGTGGAGCAGGCGGAGATTGCCCTGGATGCCAGGGGCAATATCCAGACCGACGCGAGTTTCATGACGTCCCAGCCTGGCATATTCGCAGCCGGCGACGCCCGTCGCGGCGCATCGCTGGTTGTTCACGGCATCGTGGACGGCAGGGCCGCCGCGGCCGCGATTGACGCATGGCTTAACTCATGAGAACGCGATGGACGCCGCCCTGCCCGCAAGTCAGGCCATGTATCGCTTGTCGGGCCGGGCGAAGGGTTTGATCTTCGCGGCAAGCTCTTCGTAGCCTTGGCGTCCCATAAGAGCGAAGGTTGCCTGTTTGCCAAGCTCGACGGCAGGCTGGTCGTAGGTGTTCACATTCAGCATCGAGCCCATCAGGCTGGTGGTGAACTCGTAGAGGAAGAAGAACTCGCCGACGGTGAACGGGGTTATTTCGTCGAAGCGTATGGTCACGCTGGGCCTCTTTGAAACGGCCATGGCGTATTCCGTCGCCAGTTTCTCCGCCGCCAGCAGCTTGCTTATCTTGGCCTTTGCAAGGTAAGAAAGGCCGGGGTTGTCTGCGAAGGCCTCCGGCACGCGCAGGTCGCGGGGGTGCTTCATCACGTCAAGGAACACGGTCAGCTTGTCGTTGGGTCCTTCGCGGTATAGCTGCACCTGGCTGTGCTGATCGGTGGTCCCCAGCGCCTTGATCGGCGTCGGGCCGGCGAAGACCTCGTTGCCCGCGCGATCAACCTGTTTGCCCAGCGACTCGGCCCAGAGCTGCCGATACCAGTCGGCGAGCATGTAAAGCCTGTTGGAGTAGGGCATCATCACGTGCATGGGCTTGCCCTTGAGTTTGTACGCCACGTACTTCACAGCCGCCAGAATCATGGCCGGGTTCTCGTTAAAGTTCGGGTTCAGCACGCGGTTCTGCATGGCGGCTGCGCCTGCAAGCATCTGCTCGATGTCCACGCCGCACATCGAGGCCGAGAATAGACCAACCGGCGAAAGCACGCTGAATCTGCCTCCAACATCCGGGGGAACCGGCAGCATTGCGTAGCCTTCCGCGCGGGCTATGGAATTCAATGTGCCTCGCTCCATGTCGGTTGTGGCGACGATGCGCTTGGCGTAGTCATCGCCAAGATACTTGCGGAGCATGTCTCTGACGATCATGAACTGGCTGGCGGTCTCGGCAGTTTCGCCGCTCTTGGATATCACGTTCACAACGGTTGTCTTGAGCCTGCGCTTGAGAACGTCGAAGGTGTCGCCAATGAGACACGGATCAACATTATCCAGCACGAACAGCCTGGGTCCGCCTCGCTTGCGATCCGAAAGAAGGTTGTAGGAGGCGCCGTTGAGGGCGGTCTGAATCGCTATATTGCCCAGTGCGCTGCCGCCAATGCCAAGCACCACAAGATCAGTCGCCGAGGGCCCAAACCTGCTGACGGCGTCTTGCACCTGGTGCAGATACTGCATGTTGTGCGGGAGCTTGGCGTAGCCCAGCTTGCCTGCTTCAATCTGTGACGCTACTTCCTCGTATGCCTTTCTGACCTCCAGTTCGACGTTTGCAAGGTCAAAAGGAGTCAGCCCGTTCTCATCGCCCACGACATTCGAAGTTGCGTTCTTCCACAGTATCGACAGCATTATCAGCCTTTCTATTAGATTCGTTGAACAGCTTCTCTACTCTATATCGGCAAGGCGGCAAATTCCACCATCTCCATTGGCAAGATAAGTTGTCCTAAATTCAGCTCACGGCATATGCTGAATCATGGCACCCGACCCAGAGGGCGTAGAACCGCTGAGCGCCAGTCCGACGTTGGGCTTCTACCTTTCATATGTTTTCGTGCTGGCGATGGCCTTTGCCTTTGAATTGATGACGACGCTTGAGGCGGTCGCCAGGCTCATTCTGTTCATCCCTTTACTGTGGTCGTACGCAATTCTTAACCGCAGGGCTATGACAGTATCCTGGGCGGTAATTTCCAGCGTAAGGATAGGGGTCGAAGTATTGCATTACCGCTCATCGCCATACGATACCGCCCAGTTGATCGTGGAGTTGCTGTTTCCCGTCCTGCTTTATGCCGCATTGGGTATCGCCTTCCACAGGTATCGCGTTCATCAGTCCAAACTGATGGAGCGGGTTGCGGAGTTGCGCGCCAGCGATGCCCGCGTCCTGGCCGCCAACAGCCTAGCGCATGACTTCAACAACATTCTGACCGTGATACTCGGCATGTGCGACTTGACGCTTATGGACAACAACGTTGACGCCAAAACCCGGCAGGATCTTGAGCAGATGAAGCAGGCAGCGCTGCGCGGCGCGGGTCTTGTGGCTGAATGGATGATGATTCAGCCCGAAGGGGTCAACGGCCGGCCCGGAATCGATCTTTCCCAGGAACTACCGCGCCAGGTGGTGATAGTGGAGCGCATGCTGCCCCAAAACATACAGGTTGAGTACTTCTTCGCCAAGGAAGCTCTGCCCGTCTCCATAAGCCCCAACCAGCTTCACCGTATCATAATGAACCTGTGCATAAACGCCCGGAACGCCATGACGTCGGGCGGCAGACTGACGATCCGCACCAGGCTGGTTAAGGACGAGAAGAACAGGGAATACGCCGCCTTGGGCGTTACCGACACCGGCGAAGGAATGGATCCGGCAATAACCGAGCAGGTTTTCGAACCTTTCTTCACCACCCGAGGCGCTGAGGGCGGGGCGGGTATGGGCCTCAGCGCGGTCCGCATGCTGGTGGAAGCGGTCGGGGGCTGGGTCAGCGTCGAAAGCACCCTTAAAAAGGGGGCAACGTTCACGGTATTCCTTCCCATTGTTGAGCTTCCAGCCCGCGACGCCGACGGCAAGTCGTAAAGGCTCGACCCGCCTCCCGCAAGGCAATATAATGCCACTTTGCAGCTGCTTCAGGCGCGACGGGGCTTGCCTGATAGACAAGCGGCAGAGGAAGCGTCATGGACCGACGAACGACAATCTGCATATGGATCATTCTGCTTGGGCTGGCGAACTTTCTGGCTTACTCGATCGTGTATTTGCACATTGGAGGCGAAGCCATCCACGGGCAGATAGGCAAGAGCCCGACCGGCGAAACCGTTTATATGCTTAAGGGGCCTGGGCTTAACGATGTCCCCACCAGCAGTGCGGTTTACGTTTACAGCGGCATTCATTCCATAAGCATCTGGCTGACAGTCGGGGCGATCATGCTTGCGATGTTGACCCTTGCCAAGGAGCGGATTGCATCGTCGATGCGCTCGACCATTATGCGAGGCAGGACATTTATTACGATACTGGCGACGATTATCGCCTTCGTCACGTCGATCATAACGATCTGGTTTGTTCTTCAATTTGCGGGGCGCTTTGGCAACCATGTTGCGCAAACTCAGGGCGCTTCCGAGGTTCGTATGATCCATGTCGTTGACCGTTGAGGAGATACTTGGTCCCGGAGGGCTAATTGCCGCCTCTTTAAGCGGTTACGAGAGGCGTGATGAGCAATTGGAGATGGCCCTGGCGGTTGCTTCGGCCTTCAGCGACAGGCGGCACCTGCTCGCCGAGGCGGGCACGGGCGTCGGAAAGAGCTTTGCCTACCTTGTTCCGGCAGTGCTCCAGGCGGTCGAGCACAAAAAGCGGATCATCATCTCCACGTACACCATTGCCTTGCAGGAACAGATCATCGGAAAGGATCTGCCGTTTCTTGAGAAGACGCTGCCCGTGAAGTTCTCGGCAGTGCTTGGTAAGGGCAGAAGCAACTACCTTTGCTTCCGCAGGCTTGAGATGGCTCTGAAAGGGCGGTCGAAACTGTTTTCGGCAGCGGCGCAGGATCAGCTCTCGATGCTTGCCGAATGGGCGATGCAAACAAAAACGGGGTCGCTTCAAGACATTGGTTTCGATCTTGAAGCGGGCATGTGGGAACGGGTCCGAAGCGAACAGGGACTCTGCCGCGGCACGAAGTGTCCGTATCACGCCAAGTGCCATCTTCAGGCTGCACGGGCTCGAATGCAGAAGGCCGACCTTCTGGTGGTCAATCACGCTTTGTTTTTCTCGGACCTGGCAATCCGGCGCAACGCAGCGCAGTTGCTGGGGTCTTATGATTTTGTCGTGCTTGACGAGGCGCACACGGTGGAGACGGTTGCCGGGGATCACTTCGGGGCGAGCATAACATCCTGGGCGGTCAACTATCTGCTGCGCGAGCTGTATAACGACAAGACCGACCGCGGCCTGCTGGCGATGCTTGGGAACTCAGATGCCGTCCAAAGCGTCAAGCAGGCGGGCGTGGCTGCCGACCAGTTCTTCGAAAGCCTCTCCAACTATAAAGGCCCTGCCCTTGCATCGAACGGGCGAATCCGAAAAGGCGGGATTGTGCCCGACGTGCTTTCGCCCGCATTGAAGCAGATCGGCAAGTGCCTCAAGGCCCTGCGGCCGGGCAATGGGGACGAAGACGCCAGATTCGAGTTCATCGGATGGGAACAGCGCGTAAACGAAATGGCGTCGCAGATCGAATGCCTTCTGTCACAGGAAGATCCAGACCAGGTCTACTGGATGACCAGGCGGAGCGGCCCTGGCAGGGTCCAGATAGTCGGCCTGTCGTCAGCGCCTGTCAATGTGGCCCCGGTTGTGCGGGAGCTGCTTTTCGATGAGGTCGGCTCGGTCATCCTGACCAGCGCCACTCTTTCCACCGCCCGCGGGGGCGAGCACGGGTTCGAGTACATCCGCGGCAGGCTCGGCCTGGACGATGGCGCGGAGGTGCAGGTCGCCAGTCCGTTCGATTACCGGCGGCAGGCGAAGCTGTACGTGGAGACGAGGCTTGGCGAGCCGAATGACCCGCAAAGGTTCATACCGTCGGCAGTCGGGGCGATGAAACACTACCTGACGATGACCGGCGGGCGATGCTTCATACTCTTCACGAGTTACTCGATGATGGATGCGGCTGGGGGCCTGCTTGAGGATTACTGCGCGCGGCATGACCTGCCGCTGCTTGTGCAGGGGCGGCGCCAATCCAGAAGCGCCATGCTAGAGGAGTTCAGATCCCGCCCGTCGGTGCTGCTGGGCACGATGAGTTTCTGGCAGGGCGTTGACGTTTCAGGCGAGGCGCTTTCAAACGTAATCATAGTCAAGCTGCCGTTCGCCGTTCCCGACGCGCCGTTGACCGAGGCGCGCATCGAAGCGATTCGCAAAGGCGGAGGCAATCCATTCAATCAGTATCAGCTTCCCGAAGCGGTGATCCTGTTCAAACAGGGTTTCGGCAGGCTCATTCGCGGCAAGAATGACACGGGCATCATAGTGGTTCTTGACCACCGCATTGTGACCAAGCCGTATGGCAGACAATTCATAGCATCGCTGCCGGACATCCAGATCATCCGCGATTCATATTGCAGCCGGCAATCAGAAGCCTCGCCGGCCGACGACGAACCGTGGGATGCAACGGACTGCTCGCCCGCGGGCCTATAATCTTGCGGCGGCAGCGCCCGCCCCCCAAGGAGCCCGCGATGAACGGCGACAAGTACATTGTGTATTGCCCCCGATGCGGGCCAGTTGAAGCCTACGCCTCCGATGCGTGGGACGACGCATCCGACGTTCCCGGCGAAATTGACGTGGAAATAGAGGAGCAAGTCGTCGATACCGAACGCGGCCCCGAGCCACGAATCCGATGCCCCCGCTGCGGAATGTGGCTTGCCAGCGGTCTTGCCCGTCCTGAAGACTGATCAATCCCGGCGGCGTCGAATGCCATCCTATAATTCGATGCCGCTATGGCAACAGTGAAAGGTTTCGCCATGAACATGCCAAAGGTAACTCGTTGTGACGCCACAGAGTGTTCATACAACATGCAGAATGTGTGCCATGCGCTGGCGATAACCGTCGGCGACGAAACGCACCCCAGGTGCGACACGTTCATGTCGGTCGGAAAGAAGGGCGGCGACATGGGCGCCACCGCAAAGGTCGGGGCATGCAAAGTGGCCAATTGCCGCTATAACCAGAGCTTCGAATGCACGGCAAGCGGCATACAGGTTGGTCCGGAGGCCGACGAGGCGGATTGCCTGACGTTTGAGCCCATGTAGATTACTGCAATTCTGGCAGCTTGTCCATGCTAAGGGCGTTGCGGCAGCGAGGAAAGCCCGTGCACGCCAGGAATTCGCCCCTCTTTCCGGTGCGAATCACCATCGGTTTGCCGCACTTGGGGCAGTTGACGCCCGCGGGCCGAGGTTCTGACTTGGGGGTTCCGTCGGCTTCACCCTCTTCCGAGCGGATCATAGCCGGGTGGTATCTCGGCGCCGTCAAGCGTTCGAAGAATCGGCTGGGGATGAGCCTTTTCGTGTTCCTCCAGCGCCGTTTCAAGTTGCTTCTGTTTGTCCGGGTCCACGCTGCTCCACGCGAGGCGGCCCCGGCATTTCGGATACTTCGAGCATGACAACCAGGGGCCTCGTTTCGACCTTCGCAGCAGCAGCTTGCCGCCGCACTTGGGGCAGGGC
This sequence comes from Planctomycetota bacterium, assembly GCA_012729725.1. Taxonomy (GTDB): domain Bacteria; phylum Planctomycetota; class Phycisphaerae; order SM23-33; family SM23-33; genus JAAYCO01. The sequence goes on along the minus strand of JAAYCO010000222.1, from coordinate 13,022 downwards.
AGGTCTACTTCCAGCGCCGGCGCGGAGGGCGGCTTGATCTTGCCCTTGCGGTCCAGGTTTATCACGCCGTTGCAGTCGGGGTATTTCACGCAGCTGAGGAACGGGCCGAACCGGCCTTTCCGTGCGACCATCGGTCCGCCGCACTTGGGGCAGGCGACATTCACCTGCTCGTTGACGACTCTCTTGCCCTGCTCGTCAACAGGATAGGTCGTCTTGCACTCGGGATAGCCGGTGCAGGCAAGATAGCGGCCGTTCTTGCTGAAACGATACACCATCGGCTTGCCGCACGTCTCGCAAGTGTAATCACTGGGCTGGACCTCGGCCTTTGCGTGAACCATTTCCTGGGCCGCCTTTTCAAGCAGCTTCTTGAACGGTCCGTAAAACTCGCCCAGCACGGCCACCCATTCGCATGAGGCATCCTCTATGCGGTCCAGTTCATCTTCCATATGGGCCGTGAACCGAACGTCGAATATCTCGGGGAAGTGTTTGACCAGCTTGTCGGTGACCACAATGCCAAGGTCAGTGGGCCTGAAAGCCCGTTCAAAAAGCCGGACGTACTGGCGATCCTGAATCGTCTGAATAATCGCCGCGTACGTGCTGGGTCTGCCGATGCTCTCTGCCTCGAGGGCCTTCACCAGCGACGCCTCCGTGTATCTGGGCGGCGGAAGCGTGAAGTGTTGCGTGGGCGACACCTCGATAGGCGCCAGCGGCTGCTGGAGCTTGAGCTCGGGCAGGATGGCCTCAGCCGTTCTCGGAAGCCCGGCAACCTTCAGAAAGCCGTCGAACATCAGCGCCCTGCCCATGGCTTTGAATACCGCCTCGTTCTGGGGCGTTGTCGCGGTGATGTCGGCTTCGGTGACCTTCCAAATGCAGGGAGGCATCTGGCAGGCGACGAATCTGTTCCAGATCAACTCGTAGAGCTTGTACTGGTCGGCGTCGAGGGTGGCCATCAGCTTGCGAGGTTCCCTGCGGGCGTCAGTGGGGCGAATTGCCTCGTGAGCTTCCTGGGCTCTCTGCGACGATCCAAACACGTTGGGCTTGTCCGGGACGTACTGCGGCCCGAACTTCTCGCCGATGAGCTTGCGAACCCCAGCCACCGCCTCGGCGGCGAGATTCGTGCTATCCGTACGCATGTAGGTAATCAAGCCGACGCTGCCTTCGCCGGCGACTTCCACGCCCTCGTAAAGCTGCTGGGCGAGGCGCATCGTTCTTGAGGCGGAGAATCTTAGTTGTACGCTCGCCGCCTGCTGGAGGGATGCAGTGGTGAAGGGGGCGTACGGTTTCGACCTGCTTTCGCGCTGAGCGAGGTTGGTTATCTTGAACTGCGGCATGGCCTCGCCGAGCCTGCACGCGACGGTTATGCGGTTCTTGGCGGGGCCTTTGGCTTGCGGATCCTCGCGGCGATTCACTTCGAAGGCGCAACCAAGGGCCTTGACCACGTCAAGCGCGTCCTGCGCCTGCGTAGAGTTGAACTTCTGGCCGTTCCATCGCACCAGCTCGGCGCGGAACGACTCAAGACCCGTCAGGAATTCCTGTTGCTGGGCGGCAGTGGGTGGATTGCCTCGTGGGTCGGCGGTTTCGAGGAACTCGGCCCACTTCTTACCGGCGGCAGCCGCCGAGTCGATTGCAGTGGTGAATATCGCGCCGATCTTCCAGTATTCCTCTGGAACAAAGGCCTCGATCTGGCGCTCGCGGTCAACGATCAGCCGGACCGCCACCGACTGCACGCGCCCCGCGGAAAGTCCCGAGGCGACTTTCTTCCACAGCAGCGGGCTTAACTGGTAGCCAACGATGCGGTCGAGTATCCGACGAGCCTGCTGCGCGTTGACCTTGTTCATGTCGATCGAACGCGGATGCGAGAAAGCCTCTTGGATTGCCGCTGCCGTAATCTCGTTGAACACCACTCGGCGGACCTTCTGCGCGGGCAGTTTCATGCTCTGCGCGAGATGCCAGGCGATGGCCTCTCCCTCTCGGTCAAGGTCGGTCGCCAGAAACACCAGCGAAGCTTCCTTTGCGTACTTCTTCAGCTCGTCCAGCACCTTCTTGCGGCCGGGCAGGGGCTCGTAGGTGGGCTCGAAGTCATGTTCAAGGTCCACGCCCATGTTCTTGGCGGGAAGATCGCGGACGTGTCCCATCGACGCTTTGACGATGAATCCGCCGCCGAGATAGCGGTTGATGGTCTTGGCCTTTGCCGGAGATTCGACCACCACCAACTGGCGTCCGTTGGCAGGCGCATGGTCAGCGTCCGGCTTTTCGGGCTGTTGTTTCACAGATTTTGTGGCGGCCTTGGCCATTAAATCCTCTTCACCGTCTCAGTTTCTACCACCGCCGGCCTTTGCCGTCCATGATAGGCGCGACCAGAAATTGACCTGCAAAGCAGCCTCTTGTCAAGACCGCACCGGCTTTTTTGATTGACGGCAAGTCGCCTGCGTCATGCCGCTTGGCGCAGAATCCCTACGCCAGAGCACTCAAGACGGTTCAGTTGACGGCATTGAAGCCCGGACAGATTCTGTCGTTTTCCGCTCCACCGCCAGCATCATCTCGCGGGAAACAACCACCTTCCGCACATAAATCAGGTTCTCAAGCGCCTGGCCGATCGAACCCTTCATTCGTTCGTGCAGGACGAACGGGCCGACCAGTTTGTCGCCTTGGCGCACGCTTATGGGCTGGCCCTTCACCGCGCCGACAATCTCGCTGCCGTCGGCCAGCTTGAACTGCCAGAGCAATCGCCGAACCGGATATTCCTCACCCGTGTACACCCGCTCGGGCACGCCCATTGCCTTCCACCGCCAGGATTGCTCGACGCCTTCTTCGACAACCTGGGCAGTGATGCTCAGGACCGCAAGCGGGGGAATGCGGCGAAGCACTTGCTCTTGCTCAACCCAGACCATCCAAGGCGTCTGGTCCGTGGTCACAAGCAACCCGGCCAGTTGAGTGCCGTCGCTCAATTCAACCACGCCGGGGGGCGCATCGATTTCCGGGGCATCCACAGGCGCCAGGGGGGCCTCGGCGGCTGGGGCGATTTCGTCTATGGGTTTCGTCGACGGAGCGCCAGATTCCTGGGCCTGCTTGAGCCAGTGGCCCAGATTATCCGCCAGCGCCGGAGACGCCAGCGCCAGCATCAACGCCAGTTGAACGCAGATGGTTGAAATCCCATTAACCAGGTTGCTGTTATTGAACATGGTTTGCCATTATAATGAAGCCTGTATGTCTCGCGTGTGCATAATTAACGTTGCCGGGCTCAGCATGCGACTGCTTGATCGCCTCGGCGGACTCTGGTCGCAATCTCTGGCGCGTCGGCCCAGCGCCATCGCGGCCACGTTTCCGGTGGTGTCGGCCAGCGTCCAGGCCTCGATGACTACAGGAGTTGAACCCGGCGCGCACGGCGTGGTTGCGGGCGGCATTTTCCGCCGTCAGTGCAAGGCCATGAGCCTTGATGAGCGGTCCAACACGCTGCTGGACAGGAAACGCTTCTGGCATGCGCGATCGCTTCCCCGGCGGCCCAAGGTGTCGCTGCTGTTCTGGTCCAATCCTCTGGCGGGCGCAGCCGATTATGTTATCGGCGCGTCGACGTACGGTCCGATGTCGCAACTGGTGGCCGACGTGCCCAGGGGCTTCTACGGCAACGTTGCCGCACAGGTGGGGCAGTTTGATCCCCATATGGTTCGCGGGCCAGGCGCGTCATGGCATGCCGCCGAGTGGATTGCCGCCGCCGCCAAACACATCTGGAGGGCGGTCAAGCCGGACTTGCAGTGGGTGTACATGCCGGGCATAAACTTCGAGATCATCCGACACGGATGCGAATCCAGGCAGGCCGCGGAGGCGATTAAGGCGGTTGACTCGCTTGCCGCGGGACTGGCTGGCGAGGTGATTGCCGACGGCGGAAACGTCGTGCTCGTCAGTGACGGCGGATATGTTGACGTAAATCGGTTCGCCTGTCCGAACGACGCCCTTCGCCGTGCCGGCCTGTTGAAGGTGCGCCAGGACGGAAACGCGGTCGATCTGGAAAACTCGCGCGCCGTGGCGATGGTTGATCACCAGATCGCGCATGTTTACTGTCAGGATCAGAAAGTCGCCCAGGATGCGGCTGCGGTAATTGAGCAGGAAGAAGGCGTGGACAAAGTGCTTTGCCGCGACGAACTGTTTGGCCAGGGGCTTGGCCATGACCGCGCCGGCGAATGCATTGTTCTGGCCAAACCTGATTCGTGGCTGTGCTATCGATGGTGGGATGCGTCCATGCCCCAACCGGCGGTTGCCGTCTCGTCAGACACCGCGGCCAAGACCGGCTATGATCCCTGCGAACTGATGCCGGGCGAGGGCGGGGCAATCGAGGCGCGCCCGGAATTGTGCCGCGCCAGCAGAGGGCTTTGCAGCGCCGACCTCGCCGATCAATGCCTTATCGCCGCGTCGGCCCCGATCGAACCTGCACGATCAGTCATCGACGTTCCCGACGTGGTGAAAACACTTCTGCTTTCTTAGTGACCCGTGCGCCGTGCGGGGCGACGACATACAATTGCCATGAACGCCAACCTCTGCATAAGGAGCGCACCATGGCAGCGCAGCAGTCGGTGGAAGCAGCCCCCAGAAAGCAACAACGCCCCGGCAGGCACAATGCAATAACCCGGTATCGCAGGGCGGTTGATTACCTTGCGGCGGCCCAGGTCTACTTGAAAGACAACGTGCTGCTGCGCCGGTCTCTTCAGCCCGGCGATATCAAAGACCGCCTGCTGGGCCACTGGGGCACTTCGCCGGGGATCAATCTGATATATACTCATTTAAACCAGTTGATACTAAAGACCGGCGCCGGGATAATGCTTGTGACCGGTCCGGGACATGGGGCCGCGGCCAATTTGGCCAACATGTATCTGGAAGGTTCACTGGCCGAGGTCTATCCGCAGTATACCTTTGATGAGGCGGGCATTACGGCGTTTGTGCGGGCCTTCTCATGGCCGAATGGTTTTCCAAGCCATCTTAACCCGGGCCTGCCCGGCGTCATCCACGAAGGCGGCGAACTGGGCTACGCGCTGTCGACTTCCTTCGGCGCGGCCCTGGACAACCCCAACCTGCTGGTCGCCTGCATCGTTGGCGACGGCGAGGCGGAGACCGGCCCGACCGCAACCGCATGGCACGGAACTAAGTTTCTGAATCCCGCCACGGACGGGGCCGTGCTGCCGATTGTGCATCTCAACGGGTACAAGATTTCCTCGGCCACGCTGTTCGGCACGATGACGGATCACGAACTGACCCTGTTGTTTCAGGGCTACGGCTGGGATGTGAGAATTGTCAGCGACGAGCAGGACGTGGATGACCAGTTGAGCCAGGCCCTTGATTGGGCGTGGGAGCGGATCGGCCAGATCCAGTCGAACTACCGCCAGGGCAAGGGCATGGACAGGCCCGCCTGGCCTGTGATCATTCTCAAGACACCCAAAGGCATGGGCGGCATAAAGCGCATGGATGACAGGCCGGTGGAGGGTTCATTCAGGGCTCATCAGGTGCCTGGCAAGGATCTTAAAGACAACCCTGGGCATCTCCAGGCGGTTGAGGATTGGCTGCGTTCGTATCAGCCTGATGAGCTGTTCGATGAAACGGGCAGGCCCGCTGACGACATACTGGATTGCTGCCCCAAAGGCCAGGGCCGCATGGCGATGAATCCCCACGCATTCGGATGGCGGATGAAGGTTGATCTGCGCCTTCCCAATCTGAACGACTACGCGGTCGATGTGATGCAGCGCGGGGCGCCGATGGCCAGCTCGATGTCCAGGCTTGGCGAGTACCTCAGAGACGTCATTGAACTTAACGCCGGCGAGCGCAACTTCCGCATCTTCTGCCCGGACGAACTGGAATCCAACCGCCTTGGCGAAACGCTCAAGAGCACGCAGCGACAATACATCTGGCCGCTCCCGGAGAATGCCGAACACACCGGACCCGACGGCAGGGTGCTGGAGATGCTCAGCGAGCACATGTGCCAGGGCTGGCTTCAGGGGTATCTGTTGACCGGCAGGCACGGGTTGTTCCCGTGCTACGAGGCGTTCGTGACAATCGTCGACAGCATGATGGCCCAGTACGCCAAGTTCCTCAAGAGCTCGATGGAGATTCCCTGGCGCGGGCCCATCGCATCGCTCAACTACCTGCTTACCAGCGAGGCGTGGCGGCAGGATCACAACGGCTATTCGCACCAGGGGCCGGGCTTCATCAACGCGCTGCTGACGAAGAAAGGACACACGTATCGCATCTATCTTCCGCCGGATTCCAACACGCTCGTATCGACGATCAATTACTGCCTGGCCAAGAACAACCACATCAACCTTGTCATCGCAGGAAAGCAGCCCATGCCGCAGTGGCTCGACATGGACGAGGCGATCCAGCACAACATAGCAGGGGCGTCGATATGGCGATGGGGCAGCACGTTCGACGGCGAGGATCCGCAGGTGGTTCTCTGCGCCAGCGGCGACAACCTCACGATGGAAACCATGGCTGCAGCCGATATCCTTCGCCGCGAAGCGCCGCACTGGAGGGTGCGAGTTGTCAACGTCGTCCGGCTGCTGGTGCTGGGAATTCCGCAGAAATACCCTTCTGGAATGACTGAGGAGCATTTTCAGAGAATATTCCCGCTGGGCGTGCCGGTGATATACAACTTCCACGGGTACACCGCGGCGCTGAAGCAGCTTCTCTGGGAGCGGCCCAACCTGGAACGCTTTGACATTAACGGCTATCGCGAGGAGGGCACGACCACTACGCCCTTTGACATGCACGTGCGCAACCGCACAAGCCGATACCATCTTGTCAAACAGGCGGCCGCCAAGATTGCGGCAAGAGATCCCTCGCTGGCTGCCCATGCGGAAGATATTATCCGCCGCTACGAGCGCCGCCTGCGCGATCATTCCGAATTCATCGAGCAAAACGGATATGACCCCAAGGAGATTGCCCACTGGCGCTGGCCGGGATAAGCAATCGGGCAAATACATTGCCGCGTCAGGCCCAAAGCGGTTAAAATAGGCTAGTGGAGCAGGAGCATCATGTACGTCGCAGTTGAGCTGTCGCGAGTGCTCATTACCGAGTACGGCGGCGACCAGTTGATCTTTCTGAGGGAAAAGGGCGGGGATCGCACGTTCCCCATCGTCATTGGGATCAACGAGGCGCTGGCTATTCACCGTCGCCTCAACGGCGAAGCCACACCCCGGCCTATGACGCACGACCTGCTTGCGAATGTGATCGATCAGATGGGCGGCGTACTCGAGCGGATAGTAATCGACGATCTTCGCCTGCTGGATCACAAGGACATACGCCAGACGTTCATCGCCACGCTGCACGTCCGGCGCGGCGAGGAAGTCATCAAAATCGACTCGCGCCCTTCCGACGCAATCGCGCTTGGCTCGGGCCTCAACACGCCTATTTTCGTCGCTGAAAAGGTGATGGACGACCTGCAGAACGATTCGGCCCAGGATCGGCTGAGCATGCTGCGGGAGCACCTTCAGGCGCTCGAACAGAACATCGGCGAGCTTTCCTCCAGCCTGGACGACAAGGACTTTCTGGCAAAGGCCCCGCCGGCGGTGGTCAAAAAGGCCCGCAACCAGCTTGACCAGATGAAACGCGAGCACGAGGCCATCTGCCGCGTGCTCAAGATGTGGGGCTGAACGCTCCGGCCGGCTCATCGGGCGCATAAAACAGCCCGGGAAGGCGAACCATCCCGGGCTTATTCAGCGAACTCGAACTGCTACTGCTCCAGATCTTCCGGCGGAAGCTCGGGCAGGTTGAGGTAGTGGGCTTCCTGCACGCCCGCCTGAGCCTTGATCTGCGACATAACCTCGTCGGACGGCGCCTGGTCAAGATTTATGCCCACAAGGGCAAGGCCGCTTTTGCGCTTGCGCGAGAACGTCAGATCCGCGATGTTGATGTTGTTGTTGCCCAACACGCTGCCGTATCGGCCCATAACGCCGGGGCGGTCCTCGTTGACGATGATGACAACGTGGCCTTCGGGCTTAAGCTCGATGCTGTAGCCGTCAAGGCTCAGAATTCTCGGGAAGCGGGTGCCGAAGATCGTGCCCATGGCTGACCGTTTGCCCTTGTCGGTGACGATGGTCACCTCCATCAGGTTTGCGAATTCCTTCACCTTGGCCGAAGTGATCTGCTCGACCTCAAGTCCCCTCTGGCGGGCCAGAACAGGGGCGTTGATCACGTTCACCGGCTGGTCCATGTGCCGCGACAGAAGACCGACCAGCAGGTAGGTGGTGATGGGCGAGACGTTCATGTCGGCGATCAGGCCGCGATAAACAACCTCGGCCTTGGTGATAGCGCCCGGCGTGATTGACGCCAGCAGCGTGCCGATGCGCTGCGCCAACTCGGTGTATGGCCGGAGCACGGCGGGAAGCGCCTTGTCGAAGCCGGGCGCGTTGACGGCATTGCGAACCTCGCCGCCGCGAAGCGCCTCGACAAGCTGCTGGGCAGCCTCCATTGCCACTTGCTCCTGGGCTTCTTCAGTGCTGGCGCCCAGGTGCGGCACGGCCAGGACGTTGGGATGCTCGATCAGCGCCTTCTCGGCGGGGTGATCGGGCGGCTCCTTCAGGAACACGTCAAGCGCCGCTCCGGCGACGCGCTTTTCGTTAAGCGCCGCCAGCAGTTCTTCAACATCTATGATGCCGCCGCGGGCCGCGTTGATCAGCCGGACGGTAGGCTTCATAACCGCGAACTGGGCCTTGGACAGCATGTTGACGGTTTCGGCGCTCTTGGGCGTGTGAACAGTAATGAAATCGCTTCGCTTGCACAGTTCAAGCAGGTCCGAGACGATTTCGACAGTGCCGTTTGCCTGACCGGCGAAGAAGGGGTCAAAGCCCAACACACGCATTTCGAATGCCTCGGCTCGCTTCGCCACTGCCTTGCCGATTCGGCCCATTCCGATGATGCCGAGCGTCTTTCCGGCAAGCTGGGTGCCTTCGAAGCTTTTGCGGTCCCACTTGCCGCTCTTGAGGCTGGCGTTTGCGGGCGAGACCTTTCTGGCCAGCGCCAGCATAAGCGAGAAGGCAAGCTCGGCTGTGGACAGAGTGTTTCCGCCGGGCGTGTTCATCACGATCACGCCCTTCTGTGTGGCGGTTGGCACGTCAACATTGTCCACGCCAACGCCGGCGCGAGCGATGCCCCGCAACCTGCCGACGTTAGCCAGCACATCGGCGGTGACTTTCACGCCTGAGCGAATGATCATGCCGTCGTATTGGCCGATCATGTCGGCCAGCTCAGCCGGCGAGAGGCCCGGCTGGACCGTCAGTTCAACATCCTGCTGGCGCTCAAGCCAGTCGATACCGCTTACGGACAGCTTGTCGGCGATGAGGATTTTGATTTTGCTCATGTGTCACCTCATGCCCACTGCTTGATGATGTTGGCTGCGACCGCGACGCCCTTGCCGATTTCGACCTTCACGCCGCATTCGGCCAGTGCATATTCGACGGCTGCGACAAGCCCGATGGTGTCGAGCGGGTCGATGTAGCCCATGTGGCTGACTCGGAACATCTTGCCTTCGAGCATGCCCTGCCCGCCGGCAACTGAGCTGCCCCATTTGTCGCGAAGCACCTTGTTGCGGAACTTTTTGTCCTCGACGCCCTCTGGGTAAAGCACACCGGAGACGCTGTCTGACGGCTGGCGGCTGAAGATCACCAGGCCCTGCGCCTGCATCGCCTTGCGGAATGCGTCGGCGATAATTGCGCAGCGGCTCCAGATCTTCTCGATGCCGATGCCGTTGATGGTGTCCAGCGCGACCTGAAGGCCGCGAAGCAGCGTCACGGCGGGGGTGTAGGGCACGTCGTTTTCCGCTATCGATTTGCGGTACGCCTTGAGGTTGAGATAAAGCGTCGGCGGCGTAATGGTGTCTATGACCTTCCACGCCTTGTCGCTGACGGCGACTATCGCCAGGCCCGGAGGAAGCATGAAAGCCTTCTGGCTGCCGCTGACGACGATGTCAACGCCCCAGTCCCTGGTTCGCAGAGGCAGCGTGCCCGCCGAGGTTATGCAGTCTGCAATCAGGATGGCGTCGGTCTTTGCAACCTCGGCGGCAATGCCCTGAAGATCGCATGTTGTGGCGGTGGAGGTTTCACTATGCACGACAACAACCGCGCCGTACTGGCCTGATGCGAGTTTTTCCTTCACCTGCTGTGGGGTAATGGACGTGCCCCATTCGGATTTCACTTCGTCAACGTCGCAGCCGTACACCTTGGCCACCTTGACCCATCGTTCTCCGAACTTGCCGCCCTGGGCCACGAGCACCTTTTTATTCCTTGGCACGGCGCAGCCAATAGCTGCTTCCATTCCGGCGGTGCCGCTGCCGGCAATCGTCAGAACGTCGCTGTCGGTCAACAGAAGCTTCTTGAGGCCGGCGTTGACCGATGTGAACATCTCTTTGAATCTTGCGGTTCGATGGTGGAAGATGGGCTTTGCCATTTCGACCAGTACGTCGGCGGGAACATCGGTGGGACCTGGCGTGAACAGACGCTGCTTAATCATGGGAATCTCCCAAGAGGTTTGGCGAACGGGTGCAAGCCGGCTGACACTCGGCCCCTTGCCGAGGCAGCCTCCCGACGCGATATTAATATTTTGGGCACGCCGGCCGGAGGGCCGCGTTACGCGGCAAAGATCCGGCTGGGACCGCCGTAGAAGACCAGCAGTGCCACAACATAATCAATATCCCTGGTGGGTCGTTTCGTCAACTGCAAAGATGGTTTGCGCTCGTTCATTGTTTTAGCATCTTCCTGCCGAGGGCATTTGCCCATAGAATATTGCTCATGGTTGATGAAGCCCAAACAGAGGAGCTGACCCCCGAGCCGTCGCCCAGGCCGCTGCGTGTGGCTTGGATAGCGTCGCGGGGTACGCTTGAGCGTTTTGGACGGGTTTATCAGCCGCTGGCTATCGGTTTGATGGACGAGATGGTGTCGATAACGGCCTTGCACCCTGCCGGCGCCGATCTTCGCCAGCTTCCAACGCCGGCGGTGGCGACTGTCGCCTACCGCATGGGCAAATGGTGGACGAGTTGGCGAAGGGTCGCTGACGATCTTCTTGCCGGGCTTCGAAATAAGCGGTTCGATTTGATTCACGCGCTTGAGGCCAGTTCCGCGGAGCTGGCGCAGCGCATTGCGGCTGCGTTGGATGTGCCCTATGTCGTCAGCAGTTATTCGCTTGGCGACGGCGGCCGCCTTCGCCGATTCCATCGAGCCCCCAAGGCGGTTTTCGCCGCGTCCACCGCCATTCTTAAAGATCTTCGCCGCTATCGCTTTTTGCCCGCCGATTCGATTCACCTGCTCAGGCCGGGCGTTTACCAGGTTCGGCAGGCCACGTGCTTCATCGAGCCCCAGTACAGCGTGACCATCGTTGCGGGCGGAAAAATGGACGATCTTGCCGCCAACAGTGCGGTGGTCAAGGCGTTCAGCGAGTTGCGATCCCGCAACTATGACTGCGTCTTTTTCATTCTGGGCTCGGGAAGAGCCGAGCGCCAGGTTCGCCGGTTATCCGAGCGTCTGGCAATGCGGCAGACGCTGACGTTCTCCGATGCCCAGCCGCTTTGGGAACTTCCGGGCATTTTCAAGTCTGCTGATATATACATATCACCTGTGCCGTCGCGAACGCTCGACATCGAGTGCCTGCTTGCGATGGCGGCGGGAGTGCCGGTGCTCGCCAGTTCCGAAGGGGCAGCCGACTTCATCCGCAGCGGCCAGACATCCCTGATGTTCGCAAGGGGCGATGCATCCGACCTTGCCGAGAAGCTTACGGGCCTGCTGGAGGATCGGCCCAGCGCCAAGAAACTCGCAGAGAGCGCGCTGGCTTATCTTCGAGAGAATCATGGGGCAGCCGGGATGGTTGCAGAGGTTTCCAGAACCTACCGCAGCCTGCTGGCCCCAAAGGCGTAGAGCAACTCGCACCGGGCGGTCAGGCGTATGACTCGCCTACGCCGGAAAATGACCTGCAGTGCTTTGCTTAGCCGGCCTGTCGGTACGAATCGCCAGACAACTGCACCACGAGGCCTCTGGAGACCAGCTCTCGCGTCAGATCAACGGGCGCAAGGCCGCTGAGCCTGCAAGCCTGAAGGTGGTCTATCCTGCTATCTGCGTACAACTGAACCGCCATTGCGGTAAGAAGATCAGTCGCGTTGGCCTCTGCCTGAAGCACAATGTCATCCGGAACGTTCAAAATCATCTATGCTGCCCGTTGTCCGGCGGGATGTTGACAAATACCGTCCGGACATGCCTTTCATCACCTTTATCGGCCCGAAAAGGCCACAGGTGCAGCAAGATGAATCAGTACCCGTAAATGTCCATCCATCCCGGGGCGGGACAATTGGCCTCGGGCGAATTACGCGGCGGAACCGTCAGTTCCTGTCCCGGTTGAAGCATGAACGGATCGACGCCGGGATTCTCATCGGCGATTATGCTCCAGCAGTCAGGATTGCCGTACACCTTGGCGGCGACGTCGCGCATGTCCTGATCGCCGGTTTCGACGGTGTACGTTGTGTTGTATCCTTCGCCATTGCACGAAATCCCCGCTGCTGCAACCGCCGCCAGACATAGAACCATGATAAGTCGCTTCATGGCTGCACTCCTTGTCTTTGACAAATTCTAGCAGGGAAAGCGGGAAGTGTTTGCGCGCAAATAAGCCGCCCCCGGTTGGGCCGGGGGCGGATGATTACTGCAGAGTTGGGTTATCAGGCGACGATCTTGCTGACGCGCACTTCGATGAACTTCTGCCGGTGACCGACCTTGCTGCGAGAGTGCTTGCGGCGCCGGTAGTAGTACACGTGCAGCTTGGGACCCTTCGACTCGGCGTCAACGATGTCGGCAACGACCTTGGCGCCCTCGACTGTGGGGGTGCCAACCTTTACGTTGCCTTCGCTGCCGATAAGCAATACGCGGTCGAACTCGATCTGCTTGGCGTCGGGGGCCAGTTCGCGCACGTCAACCTGAAGGGTGTCGCCCTCGCTGACGCGGAACTGCTGGCCGCTGTCTTCTATAATCGCGTACACGATGCAAACTCCTTGGTAACAGGAAAGT
>JAAYCO010000221.1 GCA_012729725.1 Planctomycetota bacterium | reverse complement strand
GTATGCAGGGCCTGGGCATTCGGAAGGAGTCTCCTATGTTAGGCAAGGAATCGCACACGAAGGCCGGCTTCACGCTTATCGAGTTGCTGGTTGTCATAGCGATAATGTCGCTGTTGGTGTCGATATTGATGCCAAGTCTCAAGAACGCCCAGGAACTCGCGAGGAGGACGTCGTGTGCTTCGCAAGTGAAGGGGCTGTTTCTTACTTCCGAGTATTACCGCTCAGACTACAATGATTACTACGTTCCTATACGATACCTCAACTCCGGCGGGACCAATTACCCATGGGCGGTGCTGCTGTTTCCATACATAGATGGTGCGTCAACCGATGACCTTACCATAAGCAATCAAACGGCACATTGTCTGTATTGTCCATCAGTGGCGATGGAACTGCGGAACAAATCGGCATCCTACACAAGCTATGGGTATAACCGATTCGGAGTTGGCGGCAATCAGCCGTATGTCGACGGCGGCAAGAAGATGATCAGGTGGCTGGGCGAGCCTGGCGAAACGCTGGTCTTCGTTGACTGCACCTCGGTGAACCAACTGGCCAAGGGCATTGGCGACGGTTGGTACGAAGCTTACAACGACCCGACCGGCGGCGGCATGTTCCTGTTCTCCAGACACAGCGGGGAGGCGAATATTGCGTATGGGGATGGTCATGTATCGCCAAAGCGTCAACAAGAGATCACGGACGCTTCAGGAAAGGTTTATTCAAATCAGAGTCCATGGTTCGGCAGCAACTGTTATCCGTGATAAGTAAACTCCGCAGTCCATATTTTCCAGGAGAAGGTTCCATGACCCTGCGCTGTCTCGTTTCATTTGCACTCATCTGCCAAGCAGCGACCGCGCTCTGCTCTGACGGCGGAGCAGACGCAACCGTTCCATCTTTCGCCATCCCCGTAATGTCTGCGCCTCCCAGGATTGATGGCCGGATACGGCGCGTGCCGCCTGTGCCTTGTGGAGGTGGAAGGCCGGGGCGTCGTCGGTTCCTGCTCAATGCCGCCCGAGGCGGGAATGGTCGTGCGAACGAACACCCCGCAGATCCGCGAAATACGCAAGATCGCCGTCGAACTGCTGTTGGCGAATCACGAGCAGGCCTGCCCCACGTGCGTCAAGAGCAACAGCTGCCAGTTGCAGGCGATTGCCCGCAGGCTTGGCGTCAACGAAGTGCGGTTCAAATCGGTCCGGCGCAAGAAGCCAATCGACAGAAGCACGCCGTCGCTGGTTCGAGATCCCAACAAGTGCATACTCTGCGGCGACTGCGTCCGCATGTGCCACGAGGTGCAGGGCGTCGGCGCGATCGATTTCGCCCGCCGCGGCGCAAGCGTTGACGTGCTGCCCGCCTTCGGCAAGAACCTCGACAGCGTCGCGTGCGTCTACTGCGGCCAGTGCGCCAGGGTGTGCCCGACGGGGGCGCTAACGCCCGCCGTTCACACCGAAGGCGTGTGGGCTGCACTGCATGACAAACGCAAGACCGTTGTCGCCCAGATAGCCCCCGCGGTGCGAGTCGCCATTGGCGAGCATTTCGGGCTCGAACCGGGCAGAGTCATGACAGGCCAGGTTGTCGCTGCCCTGAAGGCCATAGGTTTCGACCACGTTTACGACACCAGCTTCACCGCCGACATGACGGTTATCGAAGAGGCCACCGAGTTCCTCAATCGCCTCGGGCAAGGCAAGCAACTGCCGCAGTTCACATCCTGCTGCCCGGCGTGGGTCAGGTTCGTCGAACTGCATTACCCCAATTTGCTGGGGAATCTCAGCTCTTGCCGAAGCCCGCAACAGATGTTCGGCAGCCTTGCCAAGGAAGTGCTGCCAAAGACGCTGGGCGTGGCCCGCGAGGATCTGGTTGTGGTTTCCATCATGCCCTGCACTGCCAAGAAGTACGAGGCCACGCGCGAGGAATTCTCCCGCGACGGCGTCGCCGACGTCGACCACGTGCTCACCACGCAGGAGCTTGGCGCGATGATCGAAGAGGCGGGGCTGGACTTCCAGAACCTCTCGCCCGAAAGCCTTGACATGCCGTTCGGGTTCAAGACCGGCGCGGGCGTGATTTTTGGAAACACCGGCGGCGTCAGCGAGGCCGTGCTTCGATTCGCGCACGAGAAGGTCACAGGCAAGAAGATCGACGCGGTGGATTTCCTTGCCGTTCGCGGCCAGGAGGGCATCCGAATGGCGACGGTCAACATGGGCGGCAAGGACGTGCGAATCGCCGTTGCGCACGGTCTGGCCAACGCCCGCAAGCTGGCTCAGATGGCGTCCGACGGCGAGATCGAGTTCGATCTGGCCGAGGTCATGGCCTGCCCCGGCGGGTGCATCGGCGGCGCGGGTCAGCCAAACACCAGGGGCGATAACGTGCGCGCCAAACGCACGCAGGCGTTGTACGACACCGACAAGACGCTTCAGCTCCACAAGAGCCAGGACAACCCCATGGTCAGCGAGTGCTACGAAAAGCACCTTGGGCAAGTCGGCGGACACAAGGCCCACGAACTGCTGCACACGAGTTACCATTCCAGGCGGCGAATCTTCGGCGAGCACATCGTGTTGCACGAAGGCGCGATGGATAATCGCATCGAGGTGGCAATATGCGTGGGAACCAACTGCCACGTCAAGGGCAGCCACGACCTGCTTCGCAGAACAATTGACTGGATCGCCAAAGAGAAGCTCAGCGACGCAGTGGACGTAAAGGCCACATTCTGTTGCGAGGCGTGCAAGGAAGCGCCGAACGTGGTTGTTGACGGCAAGGTCATAGGCGCGTGCACCATGGATAAGATAAAGTCCGCCATTATGACGGCAGCGGGATCACGAGCACAAAAAG
>JAAYCO010000220.1 GCA_012729725.1 Planctomycetota bacterium | reverse complement strand
TGGGACCGCTCGCGACCTGCGGCCTGCACGCCATCGCAAGCTCCCTCGCCCCCCAATAGCTGACCGATGCCGACCTTGCGCCCGGGTCGCGCAGTCATTGCTCGAATGGGAAGCGAAGGAGATCGCCAATTCAAAAACGCTTGTCAGCAGTGTAATTGGGCCGGCGGCAGCGCCGGCGTAAGCTCAAAATGCTCATTTGATTCATAAGAAGGTCACAAAATGCTCAAAAGTGTAGTAGTTGCAATGTCGGTTGTTCTTACCCTCGCCTCTGCCGGCTACGGGCTTTCGTTCGACGATGTGCAGGTTGAATACTGGACCGGCGAAGGCGCGAATTCCGCCATGATGATTGTTGATTTCGGACAGGATGCCGCCAATTTCGCCTTCGGATACAAGTGGAACGGAGAAGCCTGCAGCTATGACATGATTGGCGCGATTGCTGACGCAGGTCTTCTGGACGCAGCGTTCACATACCATCCAGTCTATCTTCACGGCCTGGATAGCCTCTCTTACAGTGGCTACACGATGTATACGGATTGGGTGGAGAAGTACTGCTTCGTTGGCGCCTGGGCCAGCACAGACGGAGAATCATGGCAGCCCCATGCCACCGGTATTTGTGGCAGGCTGTTGTCCGATGGAGACTGGGACGGCTACACGTTAGAGGATGCCACCATTTCAGAATGGCCGCTGAATCTCCCCGTAGTGCCGCAGCATGTTCCTGAACCGACGACGGTTTCACTTTTGTTAATTTCCGCGGCTGGGTTGTTCCTGAAAAGGCGCAGCCACTAACAGACACATAGCGGCGGGAGGCAATGCGCCTCCCGCCGCTATGCCTGGTGAACCTGATGCAAAAGAGAAACGCGTTCACGCTTATCGAGTTGCTGGTGGTGATAAGCCTTATCTCCGCCATGACGACCATTGCCCTGCCGAGCTTGATGACGGCAAGGGAATTGGCAAGGTCCACACAGTGCCAGAACAACCTTAAGTGTCAAGCATTGGCTATGTCGATGTACCATTTCGACTACAATGGGTCCTTCTGGCCGTACAAACGCGGTAACTGGCCAAGGGCGGGAGTTGCAACCTATTTCTGGGGCTCGGATACCAACCCTGTCGATCCATCCGCAAGCGGATATGTGGCATATCTTCCTAATAATCTCGAGAGCCTGTGGTGTCCGGAAATGCCGTGGGGTTCATATATCCCTCAAGGCATGAATGTTGTCGAGCCCACAACCACGTACGGCTACAATGCTTTCTATCTGGACGTAAAACTCAACGGCAAGATTCTCAAACAGATCGCGATGATACCCCGGCCGGATGAACTTTTCGTCCTGGCCGATACGGCATTGTCCTGGTCTCCCGGTGGCGTTGTCATCCTGCAGAACAGCACCTATATGGAGCCTGTCACCGGCAATTGGGTGCAGCAGCCCACAAACCATTTTCGTCATCATGGCCTGACGAACGCGATGTGCGCTGACGGGCACGTGCAGTCTTATGGCCCGTCGGGATGGACCATCGACAACGAACAGAATCTTGGCTTTGTTGGAACCTCCAATGATCCGCATTATGCTCAGTAGAGTCATCCCCGCATTGGTGGCGGCCGCCATGCTGGCTGGGTGCTCCAAATCCAATTACGAGCATCGCCGGCTGGCTGACGATTCGCAGCAGGCAAAGGAAGTGGCTGCTCTGGTGCAAGAACTCAAGGAAGCGGGGGAAGACAAGTTAAATGATTATGTGGCCGCTCATGGCGCCTCGAACCTGACGGCTTCCCAGATGAACGGCCTTCGATATTCGCTGGCTCTGATTGCTCGATCAGATGATGTTCAGGTTGAGCGTGTTGACGCGTTCGGCAAGCAGGTCTATCGCGCAACGTTGATTCTTCAACCGCAAAACACCACAATGGCAATGTTGCTGGTTGAGGCCGATAACGGACGCCTTTACTGGGCGGGCGCGAATTGATTACGCCGGGCGA
>JAAYCO010000219.1 GCA_012729725.1 Planctomycetota bacterium | reverse complement strand
GCGCGCTGACGGCGGCGGAAGTACGCCAAGGTGGATGCAGCCTCACATGCATCCATCTTCCGCCGCCGCCGGCGCAGCCTGCGCGTTATGTGCACCGCTGCTGTCTCAATTGACGGTCCAATGTGCTTGACACCACTTCTTTACCCCGTATTCTGGTGAGGTTGTCTTTTTGGGATCGCATATTATTCTTGGAACTGGTGTGAGATGGACGTGAAAAACGTTACTGTCGTCGGCCTTCAATGGGGCGACGAGGGCAAGGGCAAGGTGGTTGACGCACTCGGGCGGACCTGCCGCTATGTGGCCAGGTACTGCGGCGGCGCCAATGCCGGCCATAGCGTTAATGTCCGCGGCGAGAAATTCGCCCTGCATCTCATTCCCTGCGGCATCCTGCACCCAGGCGTGGTGAACATTGTCGGAAACGGCGTTGCGTTCGACCCGGCAGTGGCGTGGGAAGAAATCGAGGGCCTGCGCCAACGCGGCGTAAAGGTGGACGAGACCAACCTGCTGCTCTCGGCCTCGGCGCATGTCGTCATGCCCTACCACAAGCTGCAGGATTCTCTGAGCGAACAAAGCCTCGGGCAGGCCAAGATCGGGACCACCGCTCGCGGCATAGGCCCCTGCTACGCAGACAAGGCCTGCCGGTCAACGGCGATCCGCCTGGGCGATTTGACCAGGCCCGACGAGTTCCGCGCCCACCTGCGCATCATAGTTGAGAACAAGAACCGCCTGCTGTCGGCGCTTCACAACGCAGCGCCGCTCGATTCCGAGAAAATAGCGGACGAGTACATCGAATTCGGCAGGCGCATGTCGAAGATGATCTGCGATACGGGCAGCATTCTCCGCAAGGCCTGCAAGGCCGGCGAGCGAATACTGTTCGAAGGCGGCCAGGGCTCGATGCTTGACGTCGACCACGGCACGTATCCGTACGTAACCAGCTCGTCCGTCACCGCTTGCGGCATACCAGCAGGCGCAGGCGTGGCGCCCAAGAATGTCGGGTATGTTGTTGGGGTGGCAAAGAGCTACGCCTCGCGCGTGGGCTCTGGGCCGTTCCCCACGGAACAGGACAATGAGATCGGCAATGCAATCAGACGCCGCGGCAAGGAATTCGGCACAACCACAGGCCGGCCCCGCCGCTGCGGCTGGTTTGACGCGGTCGCTCTGCGGTACGCCGCGGATATGTCAGGCGTGGATGAAATCGCCCTGACCGTCCTGATGGACGGCGATGACACTATCGAGACCTTCCGCATCTGCACCGCGTACGAGCTGGACGGCAGGCGAATAGACGAATATGACCCGTCGCTGCCGCTGGACAAGGTCAAGTGCGTGTATGAAGATTGGCCGGCGTGGAAGACGCCAATCGCCTCCGCCCGGAAATTCGAGGATTTGCCCTCTGAGGCGCGGGCGTACATTGACAGAATTGAGCAGTTGCTCGGCAGGCCGGTTGGCGTGATCAGCGTCGGCCCGCCGCGAGACGCCACCTTGCTGCACCACTCGGCGCTGAAGGGGTTCATCTGATGGCTGACGTTTCGCCTCAGGCGGTCGCTGCCGCAAGGCTCGAACTGGGCGTGAAGGACGAGTGCATACCGCGCTCGGTCGCCATTATCATGGACGGCAACGGCCGATGGGCGACGCGCCGCAACTTGCCCCGCCCGCTGGGCCACAAAGAAGGCGCAAAGGTCGTCCGACGAATCGTCACCGAATCGGCCCGCCTGGGACTGGAAGCTCTTACCCTCTACAGCTTCTCCATCGAGAACTGGAGCAGACCAGAGGATGAAGTCCGCGCCCTGATGCACCTGTACGCCGAATACCTCGTCAATGAACGCCCCACTGTGATGAACCACAATATACGCCTGCGGCATCTGGGAAGACGCGAGGGCCTGCCGGACAACGTGCTGCAAGAACTGGACAAGTCGGTCAACGCTTCGGCGTCAAACACCGGCATGTACCTGTGCCTTGCTTTGAATTACGGCTCGCGAGCCGAAATAACGGATGCCATGCGGCGCATCGCCGGCAGGATCGAACATGGCGACCTCAAGCCGGACGAAATAGACGAAAAGCTCATCTCCTCCAGCCTCGACACCGCGGGCGTGCCCGACCCGGACCTTGTCATACGCACTGCAGGCGAAATGAGGTTCAGCAACTTCCTGCTCTGGCAGATATCCTACGCAGAACTGCTGGCGACGGATGTGCTTTGGCCGGACTTCACAGAGAAGGAATTCCACGCCTCGATCCGCTCATACGCCGGCAGACACAGGCGCTTCGGCGGACTGGACAAGGACGAGTAGTTACCCGCGCCAGGCAAGCCTCTTTAGTCTTTGCGGGCAAGCAGCATTATCGTCTCATGATTTTCGTCGTCGAGGGGCACGAACCTCATGCCGCCGAACGTTTCAACCTTCTTCATACCCGCGTTGTTCAGCGCCTCGACAAGCTCCTGCCGCCGCCAGGGGCGCAAAGTGGTGGAATGCAGTCGGTGCTCGAACCGTCCGGCGTTTTCGACAATCTCCAGCACGTTGAACCTCAGCAGGTCATCGACGAAATCGTAGAACCGCACATACTCGACGCCGCCTCCGCGGTGTATGCCGATGATCCTCTCGTGCCGCCGCAGCACCCGGTCATAATTCAGCAGCGCAAGCACGGCAATGCCTCCTGGGGCAAGCAGAGCGGCAAAGCCTTCCAGCGTCTGCATAAGCTGATTGTGCTCAAGGAGGTGGGGTAGAGAATTCCCCATGCACAGAATCGCGTCGAACGTGCCGGTAACGGCCGAGCGAAGCTGCTCCATGGGCGAAACAACCCACTTAATGTTAAGGTTCCATCTGCTGCCAGAGCGTTTGAGAGCCTGCTCGATCATGGCGGGCGACGCGTCGCTGGCCACAACATCAACGCCCATCGCCGCCAGAGGCAGCGAGAACAGGCCGGTGCCGCAGGCGGCATCGAGAGCGCGGGTGATCCGCCTGCCATCCAGCAGGCGATGGATGAATTCCTGGGCGCCTTGCAGTCGGCCCGGCGTATCGGTCATGACGTCGTAACTCTGCGCGAGTTCCTCGTAGAAACCCATAGTCCGCCTCTGGTTACGTCTTAATGGTATCAATCATCACGACGGAAACCGGCCCAAAAACGATCGCCGGCAGCCATGCCGCAAGCGCCGGCGGAAGCCCCATATATCGGCTGATGTAAATAAAGGCGTAAAACAAGCCCACAATCAACAGGCACATGGCGGCGGATGCTTTGATGTTACGCTCGCGGGAAAGAATGAACGGCAGCGCCAGCAGCAACATTATCAGGTTATTCAGCGGCTCGGTGAAACGGATGTGCCGCGTCAGGACCGCCCGATCCAGATCGGGCAGCCGCTTCAAATCGGCAAGCCTGGTCAGTTCCGCCGTGGAAAGATACTCAACCCACCGGCTGGATTGGCGAAGCTGAAGATCCTCGTGCGTAAGGTCGGATGGATAGAACATCCTGGCGTTCATGGACCAGTAACCCTTGCCCGGACGCGATTCGTCGAGCGTCCACCTTGCCGAATCCGCCTTGAACACGGCGGCAGTCCTTCCGTCAAGCGTGCGGAACGTGAAGACGACGTTCACAAGCTCGCCGGTCCGCAACGTCAACGGACGGTATGCATCGGGCACGAATCTTTCCGCTTCGAGCAGCAGCCCGAGCGATTCATCCTCCGCGCGTACGTTGGATACCGGCGCTTCTCCTTCGCGTTGCTGGCCGCTAAGCTGGATCAGCCTGTCCGGCGTGAGGTTTGTGTGAATCGCATTCCATTTGGGCTGTTTGTCCCATCCGGAGGTTCCCTCGCTCAGAGGACTCATCTGACCTTTGTCAAACATCACACCACCGCTGACAAGATGCCCGGACTCGCCGGACAGCATTACGAGCGGCCGGCCCAATTCGTCGCGCACATTCGCCACCGGCCGGCGCATCACCTGGTCCGTCGGCGAATAGCGATCGCTGAACCATATGGCGCCCGTGCCATCCGAAACCATGCGCACGCTGAAGATGCTCTCACCCAGCGGGTCGTCGCGATCCATCGCCAGCCGCGGCGCGTTGGGCGGCATAAGAACTTCCTGGTCAAGCACGATCAGGCCGCTGAGCATCACCGCACAGATGACGATAGGCACCACAACCCGCCGCAGGCTTACGCCACTGGCAAGTATGGCGGTGAGTTCGTTCGTGCGGTTCATCATCGCCAGCGAGAAGGCAGCGGACGCCACTATGATCACGCCGCCCAGTTCAGTGAAATACACCAGTTGCTGAAGAGCATAGTAATTGAAAACTACTCTGAGCTTCTGGCCAAGATCCTTATCGAGCTTGGCGAACTCGTCCATGTTGATGAACAAGTCAGCGACGGTTCGTAGCACCATGAAGACGATGAACCACATCAGGGCAGAGTAGAGGAAGTTGCGGATGACGTATCTATCAAGAATTCTCATCCGCTATCTCCTGATGATCCTGGCGTACAGGGCAATGTTGCCCAGCGTAAGCAGGACGATGCCGCTCCATACCGCCGCGAGCCCATAGGCTCGGTCCACACCGGGGTTGGACAGCATTTCCTTGCCCATAAGCACCATCACAATGACAATGGCGGCTGGAATCACCGACAGCGCAAAGGCGCTGAGTATTTGCCCGCCGCGGTAAAGCATGCCAAGAGCCGCCCCACTGGCGACAAGCAGGAAGCAACTCAGTCCATAAGCGATTCGCCCGTGCATCTCGCCGAGGATGCTTCCCTGGAGCTTGCGGATGTCTCTTTCGCGGATGCTCTTGACGTCACGCAGAATCGTCGGGTCATCCGTGAGCTTCTGCGGTTCGAAGCACAGGGTGTTCATGTCCATCGATTCGATGGCATCGACAATCCGCCGCGGGGCTTGAAGCTCGCCGACCTGGATGATGTCCCTTGCTGTCCATTCGTTGCGGGCGCCCTCGGGATTGCTCTGTTCCAGCATCCTAGTCCGGGCATTGCGGAAGGTCACCGACACCAGCGGCGCGTTCCACCTGGTGGACCAGACGTTCTCGATGGTTGCGGACTGTGCTTCAATTTCCCGGCCGATGCCGGGATCCACAGCCTTGGCCTTAATGGGATATTCATCTCCCTGCCGCCCGACCAACTCCACCACAGGGCCTTGCCTGCGGGCGATCGGGGCGTTGATGGTCAGCGAATTGTTCACCGGGCCTTTGAAGTCGTATGCCTTGCCGGTCTGCACCGCCTTCATGATCTCCTTGGCCAGCATTTCCTGACCGATTTCCCGGCGGATTCTCTGAAAACGCCGGCTGATCTCGGCGTTCTGAGCAGGGTTCGCCATCGTGCGGCGCAAACGGTCCCAGCGATACCAGCTTGGATCTTCCTTTATGGGACTGCGAAGCGGAATGGAATCTATGGGAGCACTGCTCTGCCTTCCAACGTCATATCTTCCGGTGCGGGCGACGACGGTGTCTTCCATCCACACAGAGGCGTACATTTCGCCGTCCTGCTGCACGAACTGAAGCTGCGTCTGAGGCGCCATCACAATCAGTATGTCGTTAGGATCCTTGTGATCCAGAAGCATCATGCCGTAGATCGTGTTGTGTTCCTCGTCCACGTCGTCGGCGAACAGAATCTGCGCCTCGTGCTTGACCATGCCCTTCTGGCGAAGCTGGCTGTAGGCGAAGCCGCGCACGTTGTTCTTGATGCTCTGGTTGGCCCGCTCGGCCAGGTCGGGCGCGACCGAGTTGGACAGATACAGTGAGGCGGCTGTGATCATCACGCCCAACACGAGGGCCGGGCGAAGCAAGGTCATTGCGGCGATGCCGCTGGCCCGGCAGGCCATAAGTTCGTTGTCCTGGCTGAATCGCCCATAGACAAAGGTGGATGCAAACAAGGCGGCTATGGGCATGGTCAGCGACAGCATCACCGGGATTGTATATCCGAACAGTGAAAGCACTTGCGTGCCGTCGAGACCCTGTTTTCGCATGGGCTCGATAACGGCGAACACCGTCATCACCAGGGTGAATGCCACCAGCGCAAGCAGCATTGTCCTAGCCAGATCCCACGATAAATAGCCGTGCAGCGTCTTGAGCAAAACGAATCCTTCAACAATGGCGGCCAGGCCGCCAGGCAGACAGTTTACCCGGCCCGCGGCGGCAAATCCAGATAGCTGTCAGCCCTGTTATGGACCATTCCGCGCAGGCGGTTGACCACGCCGCATTCCTACTGTGTGTATCTCTGGGCAATGGGCACGCGCCTGCCTGCGCCGAACGCGCGAGGGCTGATCTTCAGCACCGGGGCAGCCTGCTTGCGCTTGTACTCCGCAAGATCGACCATGCGTATGACTCGCCGGACGGTCGCGGCATCAAGGCCGGCGGCGATGATCATGCCGGCATCCTGTTCAAGTTCAACGTATCGGTGCAGAATCTGGTCGAGCACGTCATAGGGCGGCAGTTTGTCCTGGTCGGTCTGGTCGGGCTTGAGTTCCGCGCTTGGCGGCTTTGTGAACGTGCCGGATGGAATGCGCTCGCCGGGCGCCTCTGTGTTCAGTTGCCGGGCCAGTTCGTAAACCTGCGTTTTAAGCACGTCGCCTATTGGGGCCAGGCCGCCGCACATATCGCCATAGAGCGTGCAGTAGCCGCAGGATAGTTCCGATTTGTTGCCCGTCGCCAGCGCCATGTGGCCAAGGGCATTGCTTGCAGCCATGACTATCACGCCGCGAATGCGAGCCTGGATGTTCTGTCGCGCTTCGTCGCCCCCCGCAAGTATTTCGTCAAGCTGATGCTCGAAAGCAGCGTGCATCTGCTCGATGGGAATGACGCGGTACTCGATGCCCAGGTTGTCGGCAAGCGCCTTGGCGTCGCTGAGGCTATGGTCGCTGCTGAACCGGCTGGGCATGGCGATGCCAAGCACGTTCTTGGGACCCAGGGCATCGGCGGCGAGGGTGGCGACCACCGCCGAATCGATGCCGCCCGAGAGGCCAAGCACCGCCTTGGAGAAGCCGCACTTGTGAATGTAGTCGCCAAGGCCCAGTTTGAGGGCTGCGGACAGACGCGCGATTGGCGCGCCGGATTCTTCGCATCGGCCCGTGCCGGAATCCAGATCGACTACCAGCAGATCCGGCTCAAAGCTTTTGGCTCTTGCAAAAACCTTGCCCTGAGCCGACACGGCGCAACTGCAGCCGTCGAATATCAACTCGTCATTGCCGCCAACCTGGTTGACATACAGAATCGGTACGCCGTGCCCAGAGGTCTGGCGAAGGAATAGGTCTTCTCGAACACGTTCCTTACCAACCTGATATGGGCTGGCAGACATGTTGATTATTATTTGCGCCCCTGCCGCCTTCAGGGCGAATATCGGATCCTCGCCGTAAAGCTCTCTGCCCAGGGCCTGTGCATCCCAAAGGTCTTCGCAGATGCTCAGGCCGATCCTGACGCCCTCAAGCTCGATGCACCCGCCGGGCTTTTCCGGCTCGAAGTAGCGAGTCTCGTCGAACACGTCGTATGTCGGCAGCAGCGATTTGACATGCACGTGTGCGACCTTTCCATCCTTGAGCAGGGCAGCGGCGTTCTGCAGCGCCCTGCCGCCCTTGTTTGGATTGGGCCTGACAAAGCCGACGAGGGCCGCAATGCCGCGGCACTGAAGGGCAAGATCCTCAACTGCCTGCATGTTCTGCGCGACGAATCCGTACTTGACCAGCAGATCGCGTGGCGGATAGCCCACCATCGAGAGCTCGGGAAAGACAACCAGTGACGCGCCGAGTTCTTTGGCGCGGGCAATGTCCGCTGCGATAAGCCTGGCGTTTCCGGTTATGTCGCCTACTACAGGGTTTATTTGAGCCAATGCGATTTTCATGCTTCAATTAAACCAGATTGCCCCGCCCCGTGGAATGCCCCTGCACATAATAACAAGGGCCGGCGAGAAAGCCGGCCCATGCGAAAATTACTGATTCAACTTGCGGTTGTTACTTCTTTTTCTTGGTCGTTTTCTTGGCTGCTGGTTTCTTGCTTCCTGCTTTTGCCTTTGCCATGTCTCACGCTCCATCTTAGATGCGTTGACGACCAGCCGCCCCAACGAATCCTCTCGCCTCCACCGGCCAGAAGCAGGGCGACGAATACAACCTTATAGAAAGCTTGTTGGCAGGACATGTCAAGCATCGATGGACGGAATCGGAGAAAAAAAACAACTTATTTATTCACCGCAGCTTACGATCATCTCCCGGCTTCGTGGGCCGTCGAACTCGCAGAAGTAGATCCCCTGCCACACGCCAAGCATCATCCTGCCCTCGGACACAGGAATTATAACGGAGCAGCCGACCATCGAGCTCTTCACGTGCGCCGCCGAGTTGCCCTCGTTGTGGCGGTAGAAATCCTGCTCGTGCGGCGCCGCGACGTCCAACGCCTTGAGCATGTCGTGGACGACGTCAGGGTCTGCGTTTTCGTTTATGGTCACACCGGCGGTCGTATGCGGCACGAAGATGTTCACAAAGCCATCTCGCATGCCCCACTGTCTGAGGGCCTGCTCGACAAGGTGCGTAACGTTTTGCATTTCGTCGCGTGACGACGTGCGAATCTTGTGCCGAATGGTCTTCATCACGGGATTGTATACCCCCTCCGGCAGCGGCGGCAAGCGGCTGTGCTATTGACCGATGGGCGAGGGTATTCCATAATGCTCTGGGGCGGCGATGCCGCCGGGGCAAGGATATTCGCCATGAGTCAACAAACCGATCTTGATGTAGCCCGGCGGACGCTGAAGGCCGAGGGAGAGGCCGTCATCTCGCTGGCCGATCAAGTTGATGAAAGATTCGCCTCAGCCGCCACCGCGCTTTTCGAGTGCAAGGGCAAGGTCGTGATGACCGGCGTTGGAAAGGCCGGCATCATCGCACGCAAAATATCAGCCACGCTTGCCTCCACCGGCACGCAGAGCATCTTCATGCATCCCGTCGAGGCTCTTCACGGCGATCTTGGAAGGGTCTGCAAGGGAGACATCGTCATCGTGCTGTCGCACAGCGGCAGCAGCGAGGAGATCGTGCGCCTGCTTGACCACCTCAAGTCGATGGCGGTGACGATCATCGCCTTCACGGGCAACAGCGATTCGATTCTCGGCAGACACGCCGACATCACCGTGTGCTACGGAAAGAAGCAGGAGGCGTGCCCGCACGGGCTCGCCCCCACTGTCTCAACGTGTTGCATGCTGGCCCTTGGGGATGCGCTGGCGCTGACCGTGATGCAGATGCGCCGCTTCCAGCCGGAGGACTTCGCAGCCTTTCACCCAGGCGGCGATCTCGGTCGCCGGCTGCTGAAGGTCGAGCAGGCGATGACGTTCAAGAAGGATGAGCAGCTCAAGGTGGTTCGCGACGATCTTACGCTCGCCCAGGCGCTGGTCGAAGCCGAAAGCGTCCCCCGCCGCAGCGGCGCCATGGTGCTGGTCGATTCGCACGGCAGGCTAAGCGGCATTCTTACCGACGGCGACGTTCGCCGCCTGCTTATCTCCACCGGCGGTCGAGGCCTTATGGACAGGCCGGTCAAAGACGTGATGAAGCAAAACCCGCTGCACATCAGCATCGGAGAACTTGCAAGCAAGGCCCTGGGCATTCTCAATTCGCACCGCATCGACGAACTGCCCGTCGTGGACGAAGAGGGCAAACCAGTTGGCATCATCGACGTGCAGGATCTGCTGGGCGTCAAGACTATCAGGGAAGGACGTTAGCCAATGCCGCCTCGAGACCTGGACAGGATAGACTTCAAAAGCCTGCGACTGCTGGTGCTGGACGTCGACGGCGTCATGACTGACGGCGGCGTCATGCTTACCGAATCCGGGGAGGAGATCAAAACCTTCCATGTTCGTGACGGCTCGGGCATAAAGTACTGGCAGCGCACGGGCGGCCTGGCGGCAATGCTCACCGGCAGAGGCTCTCCGGCGGTGCTGCGCCGGGCGGAGGAGCTTCAGGTGGATGCAGTAAGGATCAACGCCATCGATAAACTGCCGGTTTATCGAGAGATCCTGCGAGAACTGAACGTTGCGCCCGAACATGTCGCAGTTATAGGCGACGACCTGATCGACCTGCCTCTGCTTCGCAACTGCGCCTTCGGGGCGACTGTTGCCGACGCCGTGGAGGAAGTGAAGGCGCAGGCATCCTACATTGCGAAGGCGCCAGGAGGCAGAGGCGCGGTTCGGGAAGTGATCGAGTTGATAATGAAGCGAGCCGGCACGTGGGCCAGGATCCTGCAGCGATACGAGCCCCAACAGGCGGAAGCCCAACATGAAGCGTAAAATCGCCTTGTTTCTCGGCGCCTTGGGCACGCTGGTGCTGGTGTTCATGGTGTATGACCACGTGAACAAGCGCTCCTCCTCCACGGCCGAACCCGCGAGGCAGCGCAGGCCCATGGCTCAACGCCCCGTCACCGACATCTCGACCGGCGGCGACATGATGACCAAGGGAGAAGACCTTCGTCTGCTGAAGCGCGACCGCGGCGGCCGGCTTGAAGCAATTATCCATCTGCCCGAGTGGAACAAGCAACCCGACGGCAGCTACAGCGTCAATCGCCCCAAGTTCACCATATTCCACAAGGGCGGCGAGCAAACGCACGTCTCATCAAGCCATGGCTCGCTGGTGCTTGAAGATATCTCCGACGGCGTCAGTGTCCGCAGGGGATCGCTTAGCGGCGACGTTCGCATCTGGGTGGACCTATCGACCGATCCGGAACCGGTTCGCACCCCGATGGAACAGCGGCTGGGCCAGATAGTAAGAATCCACGCCGATCATCTTGATTTCGATAACGACATGCTGAGGGTGCATACCGCCTCGGCGGTATCGGTTTTTTCGTCGCGAGCCGATGTATTCGGCACGGGCCTGGACCTGAGATGGCGGGAATCGCCCCGAGAACTGCTCTGGCTTGAGATCAAGCACGGCAGCTATATGGCCGTTTACGATATGCCATCCGACATGGGCAACTCCATGCCAGGCGCGTCAAGCACGCCTGGAAATGCAACTGCTTCTGAGACTGCGCAGACAACAACATCTTCGGTGGCTTCACATTCCCGACCAGTTGAAAGCGGCCCCGCTGACGACCAGCCCGCCATCGCCGAGGCGAACGCCAGGAATATATACAAGGCGGTCTTCCGCGACAGCGTCAGGGTTGACTATCCACAGACGCGAAACGGCGTGACGAAAAACGGTTACCTCAGTGGCGCGAACATGCTGTCTCTTGAGTTCGAATGGGACGAGAAGAGATCAAGCAGGCGTTCGTTCACATCGTCACCTTCGCCAGTCGCGCCCGTGGCTTCGGCCCAGACCGCGCCAGCGCAGGTCCGGACTCAGGCTCAGACTCAGGCGGTGGTCGAGCATGCATCCCAGCAGGCCCCTGGCGAGGCGCTCGCCCAGGACCAGGACGAGAAGGCATCGCCGATGATCATCACCTGGAGCGGCCCGCTGGTGCTCCAGCCCACAGGCTACACTGAAACGCCGACATCAGATCGCTACGCCATTGCGGCACAGGGGCCCCGGCTGATAATGTCCGACGGGGTCATGATCGCCACCGGCACGGGCTTTGTGTACGAAAGCCCGCAACAGCAAGGCCACCTTGAAGGCGACGGACAGACTCCCGCGGGGCTGGTTCTGGAGGACGGTCGCAGGGCGGTCGCCCAGAAGATGACCTTCAACCGCAAGGCCGGCGTCGCAACACTCATCGGCGAGGGCTTCATGGTCAATCGGCCCCAGAGCGAGGGCGTGATTGTCGAGATCGAAGCGTACAACGACAAGCTTGACCCGTCCGTCGATTACATCAAATGGAACAAAGATGTTGACTTGTCGTTCGAAGTGGATTCAGCCGGCAAGGAGCATCTCACGCGCGCCGTTTTCAACGGCGACGTGATGCTGGCCCAGGCGCCATCCGCAGAGTCTCCCGTCGGCGACTGGGTGAAATGCCACCGTCTTGACGTGCAAATGGCCCGTGATGCTGAAGGCAAAAGCTATCCGCAACTGGCTGTTGCGACGGGCGACGCGCGAGCCTGTCAGCAGGGAAGCTCCATCACCGCGGGCGTAATGACAGTCACGTTCGCCCGCGACGACGCTGCGGGCGATACTGCCGCCGCGGCGGTATCCGGCATGCAAATGGGCAGGTTCAAGCCAATCTCGCTTGAAGCCCAGGACAATGTGATTGTGAAGGACGATTCCCGCAGCGAGCCGATGGAGGCCCGCGCCGAGAGCCTTGTGGCGAATCTCGTGGACAGATCGGCGATTCTTTACGGCCAACTCGCGAGGATATCGCAGGGCTCCAACGTTCTGTGCGGCAGGACGATCCATCTCAGCGAGGCCAACCGCCTCGACGGTCAAGGAAAGGACCAGAACGCCAGCGTCTCGGGCGAAGGCTGGATTGATTTCCTGGCGAAGCGCGACCTGAACGGCAGGGATTTGCCCAAGCCCCGGCCGCTCAGAATCGACTGGACCGAGTCGATGCGCTATGAAGGTCCTAAAAACACTGCCGAGTTTCGCGGAAACGTCCGGCTTGACGGCAAGACGGAGGAAGGCGAGCAGCGAGGCGTGGATCACATGCAGTGCGACACCATGCTGCTGACATTCGAGGAAGCCGCCCAGAAGCCCCCGGCCAAAAGCCCGCCTAAAAAGGCCCGCGGCGCTTTCGGAATGGACGACTACAGCCGGCGAAAAATCTCGGCCATTAACGCCGACGGCAACGTGCAGATGATGTCATGCAGGGTTGACCCTCAGGACGTGCTGCTGCGGCGCATGAATGTGACCGGATCCAAGCTGGTGTACGACGCCATCAAGAACAAGACGGATGTTTCCGGTCAGGGCGCAATGCTGATCGAAGACTACCAGCACAAGCCGGGCAAGCCGGCCCAGGGAAGCATTGAGCTTCAAAGCCCCTACCGGGCCGCCTTCTGGTGGGACAAGGTAATGACACTCACCCGCAACGAAAGCAGCCAGACAACCGTCGTGCTCGACGGTAACGCCGCCCTTGTGTTCCACAGCGGTCAGTACGTCGACCGGGGCGCGATGAACCTGCCGATCTGGCCGGTGCTCAAGTCCGGCAGAATAACCACACTGCGAGGCGACATGCTTTCCGCCTGCTTCGCCAAGGCGGATGACGAACCTGCCACCGGCGGCGAAGGCCCCAGAATCGGAGAACTGGAACGCTTCATGGCTCAAGGCGACGTGCATCTTGAAGACGGCCTGAGGCAGAAGCGGACCATTTCCTGTCAGCGGCTTGATTGCGACAACCGGGACGGGATCGATCTCGTCATCGCCGACGGCATGCTGCCGGGGCGCCCCCTGAGCGACGCGGTCATGACGTTGCGCGATCTGGATGCGGGAAAGCGGCAGGAAACCAGGGGCCAGCGCATTGTCTGGTATCGCAAGACCAACAGGGTGGAAATCCAGCGGGTTCGGGGCGGCGGCCTGAGGTAACGGACCCGCCGAGGCTGAACTCCGCCGACGGCAAGGCCGTAGGAATCGTTTGCCAACCGTCGGGCGGCATAAAATTCGGTGCATTTTGGTGTTGACACGCCCCGTCGGGGCATTAATAATGTTGGACTCTTTGCATTCACTGATTCGACGCTGAAACTAGGTAAGAACGAATGAAAAGTTACATGGCCAAGAAGGGCGAGTTGGACGCCGGATGGTATCTGGTGGACGCCGCTGATAAGGTTGTCGGGCGGTTAGCCACCGGCATCGCCACTCGTTTGATGGGCAAGCACCGCCCCGAGTACACGCCCCACGTCGACACCGGCGAGTTCGTCGTTGTCATCAACGCCGAGAAGGTCAAACTGACCGGCGCCAAGTGGTCGCAGAGGGAGTATGACAGCTACTCCAAGTACCCCGGCGGCAGGAAGGTCAAGACCGCGCAGGAAATGCTTGCCAAGCACCCCGAGCGGGTGGTTCAGGAGGCGGTCCGCCGCATGCTTCCCAAGAGCAAGTTGGGCAAGGCAATGCTCACCAAGCTCAAGGTGTACGCAGGGGCAACCCATCCGCATCAGGCGCAGCAACCCAAGACACTCGAACTGTAGCAGGATAAAGACCAATGGCAGAAGAGAAGAACGTCCAGGCAGCCGAAACCGCCCAGGCGCCGGCCGCGGCCCCGCGAGAGGCGCAGTCCAGCCGAACCGCACCCCCGCTTCCCGAAGGCGTCCACTACATGTGGGGCACCGGAAGGCGAAAGAAGGCCATCGCCCGCGTCAGGATTCGTCCGGGCACAGGCAACTTCCTGGTTAACGCTGTCCAGATGGACAAGTACTTTGTCACTCCACGTGACAGGAATTCGGCAGGCGCTGCGCTTAGCGTTGCCCATATGGTTAAAAGCTGGGACATCTGGGCCACCGTCACGGGTGGAGGCCCCACCGGGCAGGCCGGCGCTGTCATGCTTGGCTTGGCCAGAGCACTCACCAAGGCTATGCCGGAACTCGACGCCGACCTCAAGGACAAAGGCCTGCTTACCAGAGATGCAAGGATGAAGGAACGCAAGAAGTATGGGCAGAAGGGCGCCCGAAGGCGGTTCCAGTTCTCCAAGCGTTAGTCTCTGTTTTGTTACATCACTGTTTCCCCAAAGCCCCGGCCCTCGCTGGGGCTTTTGCTTGATACGGAGCAAGACATGGCATCCAACAAGATTCGAATCGTCCTGGTTGGCGGCAGCGGATACGCCGGATTCGAAGCCGTCAGGTGGCTCGGGCGGCATCCAAACGCCGAACTTGTAGGCGTCTTCGGCTCGTCCAAGAACCTGGTTCCACTGGATGAGCTGTATCCCCTGCTGACGAAGCAGGTATCGATGAGGCAGGAGCTGTTCGAAATCGAGAGCGTTAAGAAGCTCTCGCCGGAGCTGGTCATTCTCTGCGTGCCGCACAAGGTGGCGATGAGCTACGTGCCCCTGCTGCGGGAGGCAGGCATCCGCTGCATCGACCTGTCGGCGGACTATCGCATCGCCTCGGCGGAAATTTACGAGAAATGGTACTGCCCGCACACCGACACCGAACACCTCAAAGAGGCGGTGTACGGCCTGCCGGAGTTTTTCAGCAGTGAAATTCGCTCGGCGAACCTCGTTGCCAACCCCGGCTGCTATCCTACGTGCTCGGTGCTGCCGCTGGCGCCTGTGCTGAAGGCAGGGCTTATTGAACCGACAGGCATCGTCATCAACGCCATCAGCGGCGTTAGCGGCGCGGGCAGAACGCCGTCGCAGAAGTTTCATTTTCCCGACCGGAACGAGAATTTCGAGCCCTACGGCGTAGGCAACCATCGTCACATGCCAGAGATCGAGCAGACGCTGACAACCATCCTCGGAGGCGCCGTCGAGGTGCTGTTCCAGCCTCACCTTTCGCCGATGGACCGCGGCATGCTTTGCAGCATCTACGCCCGCCCCGCAGCCGGCGCAACCGCGCAGAAGATTATGGAGGCGCTCCACGCGGAATACGACTCTAAACCCTTCGTGCGGGTCCGCGACGACGTTCTGCCGGCGACCAAGTATGTCAGCTACACCAACTACTGCGACGTGACGGCAACACTGGCGAAGGGAACAGTTGTTCTGTTCAGCGCACTGGACAACCTTCTCAAGGGGGCCAGCGGGCAGGCCATCCAGAACATGAACATCATGTTTGGGTTTGAAGAAACGACTGGGCTTTACTAGGCGTTTAGGACATTATTCCGCGGCCTCGCCGCGTTAAGGAGCTGCGATGGGTTCCGTTCGTCATGTTACATCTCCCGCGGGTTTTTCGGCAGCGGGAGTCAAGTGCGGAATCAAAGCCTCGGGCAAGAATGACCTTGCGGTTATAGTCTGCGACACCGATGCATCGGCAGCGATCGTCACCACGCGAAACCAGGTTGTGGGCGCGCCGGTGATTTACATCCGCAAGATAATGCCCCGCGGATATGGCGTCGCCAGGGCGATGGTCGTCAATTCCGGCTGTTCTAACGTTTGTACGGGCGCCGCCGGCGTCAAAGACGCCCAGACAATGGCCCGGCTGGTGGCAAAGGCGGTGAAAACAGATGCGAAGAAGGTTCTTGTCGCTTCGACCGGCATCATCGGTCACCGCCTGCCGATGGACAAGGTTCGCGCCGGCATCGCGGCCGCCACTTCAAGTCTGGGAACCGATAACGACGATCAGGTCGTAAAAGCCATCATGACCACCGACACTCGCGAGAAAACCGCGCTGGTGACCGCACGAATCGGCGGCAAGGACATTACCGTCGCCGGCATCGTGAAGGGTTCGGGAATGATTGCCCCTTCCATGGCCACCATGATCGGCGTGATCACCACGGACGTTGCAATCTCGCCGCCGGCATTGCACAAGGCGCTTGTGGAGGTTTCCAACGAGTCGTTCAACGCAATCACGGTCGATAGCGACACATCCACCAGCGATACGGTCGCGGTTTTCGCCAGCGGCCTTGCGGGCAACAAACCAATTTCCGCGGGCAGCGCGGATTGGAGGAAATTCCGTTCTCTGCTGGGCGAGGTGTGCGGCGAGTTGGCCCGTTCAGTGGTTATTGACGGGGAGGGGGCAACAAAGCTGGTGAAGATCACGGTTCTGGGCGCTCGCAACGCAGCCGAGGCGAGAATCGCTGCGGTTTCCGTCGCCAATTCGCCCTTGTTCAAGTGTGCAATGCACGGCGGAGATCCCAACTGGGGTCGAATTGCGGCTGCCCTGGGCAAAAGCTCCGCAAAGATTGATCCTTCACATTTGAAAATTGCCATCGGCGGAGTTACCATCTTTACTAACGGCGGCGGAAGGAAGTTTGATCTGCCGCGGGTGGAATCGCATCTCAAGGGCATGGAAATAGACGTTGAATGCAATCTGGGTTTGGGTAAAGGCAGCTTTACCGCCCTGACGTGCGATCTATCACGTGAATATGTTGCAATAAACGCCGACTACAGCACGTAATGCCATTAACGGAGGCAGGCCGGGCGGGCTTTTAAGTTGCCTTTGTGGTCGGTAGAATCGGGTAGTTCGCTCGCATGTCACGAAAGGCCGGCGGAATGATCAGATTCAACTGCTGCAAGTGCGGCCAGAAGATGAGCGCCGAGGATTACGCGCTGGGACGAACCATCAAGTGCCCCAACTGCAACAATCCACAGGAAGTCCCCGCCCCCGAGGCGGATGTGCCGCAGGCACAGGAATTCTTTTCCGAGTTTTCGCTGCTCGATGCCCAAAGCCTGGAAGCCGCCGAAGGCGGCGATGATTCAGAACCCGCCAAGGGGTTGCTCAAATTCCTTTCTCCCTCCGTCCGGCGCACGGTCATCCTGTTGTCGGTGATGCTGGGCGTGCTGGCCATTGTCGGGATCATATTGCACTACGCGTTGCGCGACCCATGGGAAGAACAGGACGGTCCTCGAATAGTCATGCTTGAGGAAGAAGCCCGCAAGGCCATGCATCACTGCGACTACTCCTCGGCTGTGGAAAAATACGAAGAGATACTCCGCCTTGCCGCCGGCAGAAGCGCAAAGAATGAAGAGCTCGCTGCCGCCTTGCTGCGGGCCAACGCGCAGATTACGGAAGCGCGTATCGGCCACGTGCAAAGAGTCTCATCCGAATTCTGGAGGTCCAACGAGGCGTACATCCGCCAGGCGATGACGCAGGCGGATGAACACGCCCGCAACCGCCGCGACGAACAGGCGCTGGAGCTGATAAACCAGGTT
>JAAYCO010000218.1 GCA_012729725.1 Planctomycetota bacterium | reverse complement strand
TGAAGAGGCATGGAACTCCGCAGCCGTCATGGAAGGCTTCACCGTGATCGACGGAAGCTACCCCGTCGATCAGACTTCGGCGAGGATGGCCTATGACGATACGAATGTCTACATTCTGATAATCAACCACCAGCGCGTGCTTGATCCTGCGTTGCAGAAGCTCGATGAATTCCGCGCCACGATCACCAAACACGACGACCATGTCTACCAGGACGATTCCGTCGAGGTGTTCATATCGCCCGACGGCGACCGGAGCATGCAGTTTGTCCTCAACGCTCTGGGCACGCGGTTTGAATCGGCAGGGGGCGATGTTTCATGGAACGGCCAGTGGGACGCAGCCTGCAAGGTTAACGACGGCAACTGGATTGCCGAAATTCGCATCCCGTGGGCCACGCTCCCCAAGGAATGCCGCAACGGCTTCAAGTTCAACATCTGCCGCACGCAGGTTGCCGATTCGCAGTACAGTGCATGGTCGCCGCCGGAGGTAAGCTTCTCCAACGCCGCGAGATTCGCCACGTGCCGCCTGGCGGATAAGCCCGTGTCGGTGCGAGCGCCCGGAATGATGGAATCGCTGCTGGCCCAGAGCCTCACGCAGCTTTCAATAATCGCCGACGCCGGCGGCAGCAAGTATACCCTTGCCGTGGACATCGCCTCCGAAGGCGCCGAATTGCATAAGCCAATGCGAGATACATCCGCCAAGGGCAATCACTCTTTCGCGCTGATGTTCGCCAAGGGCAGCAGGCACCGCGTCCAGTACAGCGCGAGCGACACCGACGGCGAAGTCATCTTCAGGAGCCCTGCGTATTTCGTCACCAGGCGGATGGATCAGTCCGCAAGCGTTTCGCTGACGGCGGGGGAGCTTATGTCGGTCCTGCTTAACGGCAAGAGGCAGGCGAATCACGAGGCGATCCTCTTGCAGCCCGGCCTCAACGAAATCACCATCGAATGCATCCGCCCTGCCGATGGAGGGGAGATACAAGGACAACTGCGAGCGGCAGCAGGGGCGGGAACGCCGGAAGTAGTGCTGCCCATCGACGAGCGGTGGCCGAGCAAACCTTGCAAGGACGCCCAGAGCGTCGTCATGTCGGGCAGGATTGCGGTTGCGACTTCACAGTTTCACCCCGTCGCCAGGGACAACACGCTATACATCGCCAGGGGTCTGGCCCAGCACGCGCCGTTCATCGTGGTGAACCCCACCAGGGAAGTCTCGCAAATCACCGTGCAGATCGACCTGCCGCCAGAGCTGGAGCTTGTCGGCATCGATAGGCTGATTCGTGAATCCAAGGGCAACTATCCCAAGAACGGGAAGATACTCGCCACGCGAGCCGTCGAATCGGGCATTACCGGCAGAAAGAGATACGAATTCGAGTTCGAGAACGTCCAGCCGTTCTCCGAGTGGTTCAACCACATTCATGCCCTGGTGTTCAAGACAGCATCCGAGGCGCCCGGCCCGTTCAACGTGTATTACAGGATGGAAGGCTCGAACCAGTCCGGCCCGTTCGCCGAGACGTGGAACACACTGAAAGTCATTCCGCTTGAGATCCCCGCAGCCCGCCGGCCGGAGCGGCTGAGGACGACGCTGTGGCACGGCTTCCGCACGGGCGGGTACAACGCCGAAGAAACCAACGCGCTGGTTAAGACGTTCGCCGATGTCGGCTTCAATTCCTACATCGATCGCACAAGCGCCCACGACCGCCCTGAAATACGCAGCAATCTGCTTAACGCGCTCTACGAGAACAACTTCTACGTGATCATGGAGATATCGCCCGCGTTCTTCCTGGGTCGAATGGCCGGCGCAAACCCCGCGCAGGCGTCGGTGGATTTCAACGGCAAGCGGCCCCATCACCTGCCGCTCCGGCCGGGCTTCATGCTGAACGACGGCGCGGACGAGATCCGCAAGCACATCACCCACATAATGAAGGCCACCGGCGCGCCCGCCAGCCTGTGGGATCTGGAATTTCCGCCGTTCTCGACATGCGATGTTTCCGAAGCGACGCTCAAGGAGTTCGCCGCCTTCGCCCGGCTAAGCAAGACGCCGACAGCGGAGGAGCTCAAGACAACCTATCGTAAACAGTGGATCGATTTCATGTGCAACGTGTGGGCCGGCCTTGCCAGAATCTACAAGGAAGGCACAAAGGCTGCCGGGGCGGACTTGGCGACGTGGCTCTACAGCTCGTATCCTGGCGAGTCGTTCAAGGAAAGGTACGGCATCGACTGGTCGCTGATGAAGGGACACGTCGACGTGGCTGCAATGGGCTACGCCACCCCGACGGTTGAGCAGCTCAGCACCATCCGCGCCATTAATGCGACGAGCAACTGCGGCGTGCTCTACTTCGAAGACAGCACGCCGGATCAGTACCGTTTGCTCAAGACCAGCATGATCAGGCGTGTGGCCCAGGGCGGCGACGGCGTGAGCCTCTTCACGTGGGTGCTGCTGGACGGCAGGGCGTACGGCCTGCTTGCCCAGGCCTTCGGCCTGATGGCGGATCATGAGGATTTCTTCCTGGACGGCCGGCGAGTTAAGCCCGTTGTCCGCGGCAAGGCCCCCGTTGACAATATCTACGTCATGCAACTTGGCCAGCGGCGGCTGGTGGTTGCGATCAACGAATCAACCAAGCCCACAAGCGCCGCCATCGATCTTGGCAAGCTCTGCCGCGTGCGTGACTACTACACCGGCGCCGAAAGCAGGGTCAGAACGCTGCAAATCCAGGTTCCGTCGTGCGATGTGAAGGCTTACGAAGTCGATTTCCCGTCCAAGTAAAACAACAGGCATCAAAACCTGCACAACACGAACGCGACTAGATGCAACGCAACCGTTTATTCCGCTCAGCCGGCGGCTGCGTTCCAGGCGGGCATGCCGCCTATGAGGCTGAATACATGCTCGTATCCGATGGATTTCAGAAAGCTGCCGGCGATGTTTGAGCGGTAGCCTGAGCTGCACACTGCCGTAATGTGCCTCTGCTTGGGCAGGTCAAGGCCGGCCTCGATGAGGTCCGTGACCGGCATGTGAAGAGCACCGTCAATATGCCCGTCCCGCCACTCGGCCTCGGTGCGAACATCCAGCACAACATGGTCGCTGTATTTTTCGATGACGTGCTTGAGGCTCTCGGCGGTCAATTGGGGCAGGTGGTCAAGGCGCTTGCCCTGCATGGCCCAGCCGCACACGCCATCCGCCAGATAGCCAATCAGTTTGTCGTACCCCGCCCGCTGGAACCGAAACGCCGCTTCTCGCGCATCTGCCTCGCTGTCGGCGACGATGATGATCTTCGAACTGGCTTTGACGGCCATGCCTAGCCAGTTCACCGAATTGGGTCTCATGCCGATGTTGATCGAAGAGGGCAGGAATGCCGCCCCGAAGGCGACCTGATCGCGGACGTCAACCAGT
>JAAYCO010000039.1 GCA_012729725.1 Planctomycetota bacterium | reverse complement strand
GCAGGCGTTGGTTTGGATGGTTGTAATCGTTCACAATGCACGATTATCTGCTTGCGCCCAATGCAAATCTCCGCCGTTGATGCGCCGCCGGTCTTCATCAGGCCATGACGCGGCCAAACCATGCCAGAATAAGTATCGCCGCCTGGAGTTGAAGTTAATCGCCCAGCCCCTTTCATGGTCATACAATCGGGCATAATGATACACTACAACAGGTCATACTGTTTCATTTCGCACGATTATAGTTATAACTCACGCAGCCATACGATGCGATAAACCTATTATCCACAGAGGCATACGCAGCAATCACAAGTCTGGCACGCGGATTGATAGTATATGGGCATGAAGGTGGCAATACCACACTGGAACGGCAGGGTCAGCCCCGTCTTCGACGTGGCAGGCAACGTGCTGGTCGTGGAATGCGATCTGGGGCGCGAGCTTGATCGCGTGCACGTGGCGTTCGAGGCGCAGGAGCCGCACATGCGCGCGGCGTTTCTGGCACAGACTGGTGCGAATGTCTTGATATGTGCCGCGATATCCAGGCAGCTCGAAGCCGCAGTCACTGCCGCGGGCGTGGAGGTAATTCCTCAGACGTGCGGCGAGGTTGAAGAGATTCTTGCCGCCTTCATGCGTGGGCAGTTGTGCCGAAACTCGTTCCTCATGCCCGGATGCGGTCGGCGGCGGAGATGTTGCGGCCGGCGGCGGCGAGCGGGAGGACGCGGCAGGATGAATCGTTAACCATTGCCGGAGGCGGGTGAATGCCCCCGGCCAGCAAGAAGGAGTTCAATCATGCCAGGTGGCGATGGAACAGGACCAATGGGACAGGGACCGATGACAGGACGAGCGGCAGGCTTCTGCGCCGGATATCCGGCGCCCGGGTACTCCAATGCCTTCGGTGGAAGAGGCATGGGAGGCTTCGGTCGCCGCGCCGCCGGCGGGCGGGGCTGGAGAAACTGGTTCCGCTTCACCGGCCTTACGGGCTGGCAGCGCGCTGCTGGGGCGCCGCCCGTCCCGAATGCCGGCCAGGAACTTGAGGCGCTCAAGGGACAGGCGCAGCATCTTTCAGAGGCGATGGACGAAATCCGCAGGAGAATTCAGGATCTCGAAGCCAACGGCTCGAAGGATTGATCGCCGCAAAGGCATCAGAGTATCAAGATGAAGATAGCAGTCTCCAGCGGAAAAGGCGGAACCGGAAAGACCACGGTCGCCACCAATCTGGCGATCACGGCATCAGAGCAGGGCATTCGCACCGCCTATCTCGATTGCGACGTCGAAGAGCCCAATGGCTTTCTGTTTCTCAAGCCGGACATCGCCGAGTCGCGCCAAGTGAACGTAAGCGTGCCCCGGGTCGATCTCGACAAGTGCGTCGGCTGCGGCCAGTGCGGCAGGATATGCCAATACTCGGCGATCGTGTCGATGAACAAGCAGGTGCTTGTGTTCGACGAGTTATGTCACGGCTGCGGCGGCTGCATGCTTGTCTGCAAAGCTGGAGCAATAACGGAATCGTTCATCCCGACCGGCAGGCTTGACCTGGGCCGGTCATCACAGATTGAATGCGTCCAGGGACTGCTCGACATCGGACGGGCTATGAGCCCTCCGGTGATTCGAGCAGTCAAGGACGCCGCCCCCGACGCCGAGCTGCTGATCATCGACTCGCCGCCGGGCACGTCCTGCCCGGTCATCGAAAGCGTGCGAGGCGCGGACCTTGTGCTGCTGGTGACCGAGCCGACGCCGTTTGGCCTGAACGATCTGAAGCTGGCGGTGGACATGGTCAACGCACTGAAGCTGCCCTTGGCGGTCGTGATCAACCGCTCGGACATCGGCAACGACGAGACCAGGATGTTCTGTCATAATCAAAATATTGACATATTATGCGAGATCCCCTTCGACCGCCGTGTCGCCGAGGCGTATTCCCGAGGCGTCCCCGCCTGCCGGGCCCTGAGCGAGCAAGGCCGCGTCTATGCCGATTTGCTGAAGAAAATCATGAGCCGCGGGGGCGCAAATGCCTGACCAAACCATTAAAGAACTCGTTGTCATCAGCGGCAAAGGCGGCACGGGCAAGACATCCGTTGTGGCGTCCTTCGCGGCCTTGGCCCAAAACGCGGTGCTGGCAGATTGCGACGTTGACGCCGCCGACCTGCACCTGGTCCTGGGCCCCAAGATCGTCACCCGCACCGACTTCTCCGGCGGAAAGCTCGCCAGAATCAAACCCGAGCTATGCACCGCCTGCGGCAAGTGCCGCCAGCTTTGCCGATTCGACGCCATCTCCGGCGGCGACAATAACGGCGATAAATGCGTCATCGACCCCATCGCGTGCGAAGGCTGCGGCGTGTGCGCGTGGTTCTGCCCGGCCGGCGCGATCGAGTTCGCGCCCGCCGTCAACGGCG
This sequence comes from Planctomycetota bacterium, assembly GCA_012729725.1. GTDB lineage: Bacteria > Planctomycetota > Phycisphaerae > SM23-33 > SM23-33 > JAAYCO01. The sequence goes on along the minus strand of JAAYCO010000039.1, from coordinate 1,350 downwards.
AATGGTTTATCTCGCAGACCCGTTGCGGGCCGATGGTGCACGCCAAGCTCGGCATCGCACAGGAAAATTCGGGCAAGCTCGTAAGCACCGTTCGCCGCGAGGCGCGGGCAATCGCCCAGGAGCGACAACTCGATCTGCTGCTGGTGGACGGTTCGCCAGGGATCGGCTGCCCTGTCATCGCGTCCATCACCGGCGCGGATGCAGTGCTCATAGTCGCCGAGCCAACGCTCAGCGGCCTGCACGACCTGGAGCGCGTCGCCGACGTCGCCCGCCACTTCGGCGTCGCCGGGATGGTGTGCGTAAACAAGTGGGATCTGAACCCCGACATCGCATCCCGCATAGAGCAGGAGGCCCCCCAGCGAGGACTGACGCTTGCCGGCAGGGTTCGTTACGACCCGGTCGTAACCGAGGCACAGATCCGCGGCCTTTCGGTGGTGGAGCACACGCGCGAAGGATGCGCGCTGGACATCCGCCAGGTGTGGGCTCGCGTGCTGGAGGGCCTGCGGGCCGGGACGGACCACAAATGACCGGCGAATCGTGCATGGCAAAAGTGACTGTCCTCGTCGAGAACACCGCGCAAGGGCGGGGCCTGCTTGGCGAGCACGGCCTGGCGTTCTGGATTGAAATCGACGGCAAGCGCGTGCTTTTCGATACCGGCCAGACGGGCATTCTTATGAACAACGCCCGGCGTCTGGGCATTCAGCTTGATCGCGCCGATGCTGTCGTGCTGAGCCACGGGCACTACGATCACACCGGCGGCCTGCGAGACCTTCTTCAGATGGCGCGGGCCGTCACGGTGTACGCACACCCGCTGGCCTTCGGCCCCAAGTACTCGCGCAAGGGCGACTCGTGTCACAGCGTTGCAATGCCCAACCTGGACGAACAGATTGTCCGTGACCTTGCCGAGCTGGTGCTTATAGACAAACCTCTTGAGATATTTCCGGGCCTTTGGTTGACGGGCCCCGTGCCAAGAGTCACCGATTTTGAAGACACCGGCGGCGCGTTCTTCAAGGATGAGGCCGGCGTCGTCATCGACGACCTGATTGACGATCAGGCCGCGTTCATCGCATCGCCTGCCGGCACGACGGTGATACTCGGCTGTGCTCACTCTGGAGTGATAAACACGCTGCTGCACGTGCGGCATCTCACCGGCGGCGCGCCGATCCACACCGTCATGGGCGGCATGCACCTGGTGAACGCATCACAGACCCGTCTTGACCGCACGATAGAAGAGCTTCGGGGCTTGAACGTTCAACGCCTGCTGCCCTGCCACTGCACCGGCTCGGCGGCGACGGCTGAACTGTGGCGGGAATTCCCGGGCAAATGCAGCCGCTGCAACGTGGGCGACAT
>JAAYCO010000217.1 GCA_012729725.1 Planctomycetota bacterium | reverse complement strand
TTCCTCGACTCCGCTCGGAACAGGCTTCTCTCGTGAAGCGTGAAGCGTCGAACTTGAAACTGAGAACTGAGAACCGCGAACTTCCATTCATCAATAGTCAATTCGCCCGGCCGCAGGCCGCAAAAGCTATTGCCGCCAACTGACAGCCGACAACTGCCAACCGCGAACTTCCATTCATCAATCGTCAATCGTGAATCGTAGATCTTTGTTCCCTTCTAACTCTTCACACGTGGAACCCTTCGCACCCGAAAGCCTTGCTTTCGCATTGCCCGATAACCCAAACCCGGCAGCGAAGAAGTTGTCCAAGGTGAAAAAAAGTTTCGCGGCTCGGAGCGAGCCCTATGTGAGGGCAAGGGCTGGCAATGAGGATCACCACTTTACGATATAGGACGGAGGTGCCTTGAAGACGATTACGCAAGACCGGTGGAATGCAGCTCAAACGGCGGAAGCCGCGAATTGGCAAGATGCTGCCTCTCGTTCCTCGCGGGTGCTCTATGAACTCACAGAGCATTCCGAGGCGGCGAAGGTCCTTGACACGTATCTGGGAGGCAAAGAAGACCTCGACGGACTGGAAGTCGGCATCGGACCCTTGGGGACCGGCTTCCTCGCCGTTCATGCCGCCGGATACTTCGGCCGCATCATCGGACTGGAACCGCTTCCCATTCTGGATGTGAACCTTGCTGATAAGGCGCTTCAGGAGTATGTGAGAGCCATCCAGTCGCGCGTTGAAGTGGTACAGGCAAAAGGCGAAGCGATCCCCTTTGGTGATGAGACATTCGACGTTACGTGCTGCATAAACGTGATCGACCACGCCCAGCACCCGGATGCGATCCTCGAAGAGATTAGGCGGGTGACGAAGTGCGGGGGCATCTTCGTCTTCGGAGTCAACACGTTGTCATTGCTCGGCCGGATCAAATGGCGTGTTCTCCGGTGGATGAGGCCTGACAAGTTTCTGTTCGTTGCCCACCCGCACATTTATGGATGGGGGCAGATGAGCAGGCAGCTTCGTGGGCAGAGCTTGACCATGTTGTGGGACAACAAGCCTTCACTATGGCAGAGAATGGCAGGACACGGCCGGATGTCATTCTGGATTCTCGAACGGGCATCCGCTGCGATCTGTGTCGGTTGACGCAGAACGTTTCCCACATGAATGAGACATGCACAATCAGTAAGCCAGGTATGCAGGCGCGATCCGTGACGCAGAGCGAGAAGCGTCAAGTTGGTCTTGCCGCCTTCGCTGGCACGTTTGGCACGAGCATTGTTGTGCAGGGCTTCACCGTCCTGCAAGGCGTTATTGTTGCGCGTCTGCTTGGCCCGGTCGGTCGTGGGGAGTATGCGACGGTCATTCTGTGGCCGAGCGTCTTCGCTGCCATCGGCATCTTCGGCACCAACATTGCCTTGGCGAGAGCCGCCGCCAAGATCGACCGACTCGATCCGGTCTGCCGCACGGCGATTGTTCTCGCAGGGGCCACCTCACTAATCAGTGCCACTTTGTGCTATTGTTGTATTCCTTATCTTCTACCCGATGCAGAGGCGCACTTGCTGCGTCTGGCGCGCCTTTTTGTGCCATTCATCATTCTCAACCACCTCGGTAGCAACCTGCAAGCGGTTGATCAGGGCGCGGGCAACTTCGCGCGGTTCAACCTCACGCGGGCGCTGCTGTATCCCGTCTACGTCGCGTTTCTGATTGCGATGTGGGTCTACGACGTCCGACAGGTCGCCTGGGCGGCGGTGGGGCTGCTCGTCGCTAATGCGACGGTGGTCGTGGTCCGGCTGATTCTGGCGCTCCGAGACATGCCGCTTCGCGGCCCGCTGTACTCGCCGCGCGAGACCCTCCGCGAGAGCGTCCGCTTCGGCCTGGTCGGCGCCGCGATGCCGCTTTACCTCCACGCCGACAAGGCCATCCTGCTGTGGCTGCTTGGCGCCGAGAACCTCGGGCTCTACGTCGTGGCGCTATCGGCCAGTGCCGCCATAGGCAGCATCACCAACTCGGCAGGGATGGTCTCGTTCACGATGGCGGCGCAGGCGGGGCCCGGCGACGGCTTCGAGCGAATCGCCCGAACCTTCCGCGTCTCGGCGTTATTGTGGCTGGTCTTCGGCGGCATTCTGGCAGTGGCCATGCCGCTGCTGCTGCCCCTGGTCTACGGGCGCGAGTTCGCCCCCGCCGTCAATCCAGCACGCCTGTTGATCGTAGGCTCCGCCTTCGGTGGCCTGGCCAACCTGCTCGATCAGGCCCTGAGAGGGCAGGGCCGGGCGTTTGTCGGCTTTGAAGGCCGGATTGTGGGACTGGCGGCGATGGTCGCGGCGGGCATTGTGTTGTCCCGTTGGCTGGGCCTGCCCGGCATGGCTCTGGCCTATGCAGTCGGACAGGGCACGTGCTTTGCCTTCTTCATCTGGCGGATGATGGGCCATTACGGACGGCGGATCGGTGCGGTGCCTGCGCTGATGATCGGCTGGGATGATGTCCTCTACGTGGCGCGGCACCTGCGTGCCGTACTTTTGAAGGCAACAGCGGTATGAGCAAGCCGAAGGTGCTGGTTTGTCAGCATGGGGCGCGGCATCGGTATGCGATTCCGCGGATGCTCGAAGAGGCGGGGATGCTGGCGGCGTTGTATACGGACTCGTCGGCCCATAGCGTCGTTGGGCGGGCGGCCAGGCTCCTGGCGCCCGTCGCCAACGGGCCGGTCCATCGCCTGCTCCAGCGGAGGATCGAGGGCATTGCCCGCGAGAAGGTGTTCAGCTCCGACCACCCGCTCCTTTCCGATCTGGCGGCGTCCCTCCTGCATCCCGGCCAAACGGCTCTGGATGCGTACCAGCGACGGCACCGGGTCCTGAGCCGGCGGATGATCCGATGGGGCCTGCACGACGCCGACATCGTTTACGCCCAGAACGACGAGGACTACGACTTTCTCCGCTACGCCAAGGACGCCGGAAAGACCATCGTCATCGATGTGAACATAAACCCGTTGACGCACCGGATCATGGAGGCGCTTGCTCAAGACTATCCCGGCTGGGGCCTGGAACGATACAAATCGACCTGCGAATCGGCGGAGGCGGCCTTCAAGAGGTCCGCTGCCTTGGCGGACGTGCTTCTGTGCCCGTCTCAATGGGTGGCCGAAGGCGTGAAGGAACTGACGCCAGAGTATGCCGACAAGGTACGAATCTGCCCCTACGGTTCGAGCATCGACTACGGTGGACGCGTCAACCGTCCCGTTCCGGGTAGGATTCTGTTCGCCGGCGGCGATGCCGTACGCAAGGGCCTGCCCGTTCTGGCGGAGGCGGCCGGGCGTCTGAAGCCGAAATATCCCGAACTGGATTTCCGCGTGGCGGGCCTGGTCGCCGGCATCGTCGAGCGGCCCGAATGCCGCCATTTGCACTTCCTCGGCAAGCTGTCGTGGGAGCGGATGAAGGAAGAATACCTTGCGGCCGATGTCTTCGTCCTGCCCACGTACTCCGAGGGCTTGGCCGGCGTCGTCGTCGAGGCCCTGGCCGCCGGTTGCCCCGTCATTACCACCCGCCGCGCGGGCATCGAGATCACCTCGATGGTCGATGGCATCCTGATCGAGCCCGGCGATCCCGACGCCCTCGCCGGGACCATCGAACAACTCTATCGCGACCGACCCCTCCGCACCCGCCTCGCCGACAACACCCGCCGCCTCGGGAGAGACTACACCCCCGACGCCTGGCGGAACCGCCTAAGCGAAGTCCTCAACACCATCGGAGCCTGAACAGCCTCCATGTACTCTGACAAGACTGTCATACTCGCTGGCTTCTCCATCGTTGTTGCCCTGGTTCTCTTTCGGGTTGTCCTACGGCCATCTGCCTTGATGTGGGCGAGCACTTCGTTTCCTCTAATGTATTCCGTGGCGTACGGAGTTCCCTATTTCTATTACGACGACCGGGATGCCAAATGCGCTGCATACGTCCTGGCTTGTTTGGCAGCCTTCTGGTGCGGATATGTTGTATCTGAACTTGTGCAAAAGGTCCTCAGCGTACCGCGTCCGCGATGGAACGGGTCTGGCAAGCGAAAGGTGCAGAATAGCGCAATACCTGCCTTTCGTTGCGGGTTGCGATTCAAATCGAGCACTCCCTTGAGGGTTACCCAGGTGAAGTGGATCGCAACTTGCCTGCTGCTGCTTCAAGTGGTTGGTCTGCTGCTGTTTGCACAGTTCCACATCGGCTGGGCCAATCTCCTAACGAATTACAGAGGCATTAACTCCGAAAACCAGTGGGTAGTCCGAGACTCGATGTGGTTGGTATTCGTGATGATGCTTCATAGCAGCCTGAGTTTGCTGTGTCCTGTCATAGCAGGCGGATTGCATGGCTATCTCGTGCGCGTTGGAAGGAAACCTCCAGGAGTTCTCTACCTCTGCGTTCTGCCGAGTCTGTTCGCTACTATCTCAAAGGTAAGCAGAGGTATGTTTCTGCCTGTGATGATGTTCTATATCGCGAGTCTAAGTCTGAGACGGTATATCAGGCGGGATCATGTCGGGAAGGCAATCGCGATAGGCGTTGTTGTATGCCTGGGGTTCCCTCTCGCGATCGTGATACGTGATCGCGATCCATCCGGTGGAGTGGCAAACGTGAAGATCAAGAACTCCGTCGGGTTGCTTGATGCAGATATGGTAGTCTACTCTGTTGATGGCTCCAGAACACTCCAATGGTGCTTCGAATATGCGGAGGACACGAGTTTTGTGAATGGCCTCGTCGCACTCGCGCAGCAGTTGAACCCGCTGCCCTCGTTTCTGGGGCTGTCTCTGCCGGACGCTTCTCTTGCTGGCTACCTGGGTGTATCTGGACGAACAGGAATCCCCATGCCATCACTGGGCGAGTTGTTCTTTCGCATTGGCAATGCAGGAGTTGTTCTGCTCGTCTTAGCCGGTTCCTTCATCGCATGGTTCGAGGCGAAATACTTCGCCGAACACAATCTCTCGCCTGACCAACTCTTCTTCTCGCGATTGTTGAATCTTGCACTTGTGTATGGTGCTCTTATCTCAGTTCATAGCGCTGTTCGTGCTTCAACTCGCCCATGCGTTTGGGTCTTGGTTCTCTGGTGCATTTGGCGCATCGTGCAGGGTATTTGCGCTCGCCGTTCTGTCTGGCGGCACACCCTGTATTGGAAACACGTCCACCCTGCTCACCGATAACTGATGCCGACCTCTTGTGCATGCAACGAAATGAATGTTCTCATGGTCACAGCGTCCGTGTCGCGGAATGCGGGGGGGATCTTCCACAGCGTGCGGAGCTTGTCGCGCGAACTTGCGGGGTCGTGCCAGGTGGAGGTGGTCAGTTTGCGGGATGCGTTCTCGGCGGCCGATGCGGGGGTGTGGCGGCCGCTGGTGCCGGAGTTGTTCGAGCGGGTCGGGCCGAGGCAATGGGGCTACTCGCCCGGCTTGAAGGCTCGCATCGGGCGCAACGGGGCGAGCGTTGTCCATGCCTGCGGCATATGGATGTATCCGACCCATGCGGCAGCGGACGCGTGCCGGCGCAAAGGAATTCCGCTGGTGATCTCGCCGCGTGGGATGCTGGACCCGTGGGCGCTGCGGAACTCGGCGTGGAAGAAGAGACTGGCGGGCCGGCTGTACGAGAATCGCAACCTGCGTTCGGCGGCGTGTGTTCACGCGCTTTGCGAATCGGAGTACGAGAGCATCCGGGCGTATGGTCTGACGAACCCCGTGGCGATCATCCCGAACGGGATCGACCTGCCGGCGGACGGGCCGAAGCCGCCGCCGCCCTGGACGGACAAGGTTGCCTCCGGCAGGAAGGTCACGCTGTTCCTCGGACGGATTCATCCGAAGAAGGGCCTGCCCAATCTGATCGAGGCGTGGGGCCGGCTCAAGGCGCAGAATGCGACGGTGGCGGACGAATGGGCGCTCGTCGTCGCAGGTTGGGATCAGGGCGGCCACGAGGACCAACTGAAGACGATGGTCAGCGAGAAGGGCCTTGGGGGCGATGTGCTCTTTCTCGGTCCGGCGTTCGACGACGCCAAGGCCGCGTGCCTTCAGAACGCCGACGCGTTCATTCTGCCTTCCTTCAGCGAGGGCCTGCCGATGTCGGTGCTGGAGGCGTGGTCGTATTCCCTGCCCGTCGTCATGACGAGCGAGTGCAATATCCCAGAGGGATTCGGGGCGGCAGCGGCCATTGAGATTCGCCCGCAAGCCGATTCGATTGCCGATGGTGTCAAGAGACTGCTGTCGATGCCGGACGCCGAGCGCAGGCAGATGGGCGCCAACGGCCGCGACCTCGTTGCGGCGAAGTTCGCCTGGCCCCGGATCGCCGCCCAGATGATCGACGTCTACAAGTGGGTCCTGGGCCAAGGCCCCCAGCCTGCTTGCGTGAGGCTGGATTGACGGGGATAGTCAAAGTGGATGTCAGTTATTGTCCGAGTCCGTTCTCGGTCTCGAACAAGTTGGCGCGCCTCTTGTGGGGGGCGGTGTGGGTGGTGCTGTTTCGGCCGAGTCCCCGGCCGTGCCATGCGTGGCGGCGGCTGCTCTTGCGGGCGTTCGGAGCGGAGATCGGCAGGGGCGTGCATCTGTATCCCTCGTGCCGGATTGCGATGCCGTGGAAGCTCCAGATGGGCGACCATAGCTGCCTGGGCGATGCGGCGATCTGCTACAACATCGGGGGCGTGCGGATCGGGGCGCATTCGACCGTGTCGCAGTATTCGCACCTGTGCTCATCGAGTCACGACTACGAGCGGCCCAACATGCCGCAGACGTTTGCGCCGGTCGAGATCGCCGATCAGGTGTGGATTGCGGCCGACGCCTTTATCGGGCCGGGCGTGACAGTCGGGCAGGGGGCCGTAGTGGGCGCTCGGGCCAGCGTCTTCAAGGACGTCGAGCCCTGGACCGTCGTAGGCGGAAACCCCGCCAAGTTCATCAAGAAGCGAGAATTGAAGCGTGATTGAATCGGAGCGTATCACGGGCTACTCGTGGGCGAATGCCCAGACGACGTGCGCGCACGAATACACTTTCCCGGCCGTGCTCGGGATAGTCGACGCAGAACAGCTTGGTGGCGAGGATCGCCGGGTGTTTGACCTTGGATGTGGCAACGCGGTAGTTGTCAAGTCGGATGAGACAGTTCCTTTTTGGAATTAAGCTCTAATTCATGGCTTGGTTTTCCGGGTTCTTGGGTGGATTGATCCAGACGGCCGGCGGGGGCAGGGCTGCCTGGGGTGGCT
>JAAYCO010000216.1 GCA_012729725.1 Planctomycetota bacterium | reverse complement strand
TCGCCGAGATTCGCCGCGTCGGCGACGTATCCATTGATGACGACTCCTGCAATTTCGAGCCCGGCGCAGCGGGCGGCGTGAAGAGTGAGCAGCGTGTGATTGATCGTGCCAAGGCCGGCGCGGGCAACGATGACCAGGGGCAGGTTGATCATCTTCATCAGGTGAATCACCCAGAAATCGTCGCTGATGGGGCACAGAAGTCCGCCGACGCCTTCGACCACCACGCAGGCAGGCTTATCGTCGCCGTCGCGCCAGGGCGCCTGCACCGCTTGTGCAAGGCGGCAATAGCCGTCAAGAATCGCCTGCACGTCGACGCCGGCGCCCTGTTTCCGGGCGGCGACGTTGGGGGCGGCAGGGGCGGCGAACCGCAGCGGAGCTATCTCGGCCAGCGAAAGCGACGCGTCGGCGCAGGCGGAGAGGAATTCCGCATCTTCGCTGACGAGCATGCCCGCGAGCCTGCGGCAGCCGGTCGCGACGGGCTTGAAAACCTCAACCCTCACTCCGTTGCTTCGAAGGTTGCGTGCGATTGCGCCGGCGACGACGGTCTTTCCGACGCCGGTGTCGGTTCCGACGACGGCCAGGCCGGCAAGTTGCGGCAGTGCCGGCAGGTGCGAAACGTCGAAGCTATCGTGGCAGTTGGTCATGTATCGCCGCCTCCAGGATGTCCATCATTCTCGTCATGGTGTCGAGGTCCATCGCGGGCGCCGGCATAAGGACGACAATGTCGTCAAGCGGGCGGATCATCAGTCCCATGTCTGTTGCGCGACGGCATATCTGCTCGCCGATTCGCAGCGACGGGTCGAATGGGGCGCGGGCCGCGGGGTCCATCATGAAGTCGATGCCGACCATCAGCCCGCAGCGGCGGATGTCGGCGATGTTGGGATGATTCGCCAGGCGGGCGAGCCGCTGTTCAAGCAGCGCGCACTTGGCGTCAAGCGATGCGACGAGCCCCGAGCTTTCGATCAGGTCCATGCTTGCGACGGCTGCGGCGCATCCAAGCGCGTTGCCCGTGAAGGTGTGGCCGTGGAAGAATGTGCCGGCGGGGCCGTCGCGGTAAAACGCTCCATAGAGTTCCTCGCTCGCCAGTGTCGCCGCCACCGGCAGATAACCGCCGGTGAGGCCTTTGCCCAGGCACATGATGTCCGGGCAGACATTCTCGCGATCGCATGCGAACATGCTTCCGGTGCGGCAGAAGCCCGTCGCCACCTCGTCGGCGATAAGCAGCACGCCCCTGTCGCGGGTGAGCTTTCGCAGTGCGGACAAAAAGCCCGTCGGGTGCGTAAGCATTCCGCCGGCAGCTTGTATCAGCGGCTCGATTATCACCGCGCAGCAGTCGCCGGCGTCAATTGCCGCCTCCACCTGCGAGAGCACGACGGGCGCCGAACCGCCGCCGGCGGGATGGTAAAACGAGTTGGGGCAATCGACGAACGTCGTTTCAAACAGCAGCGGTTTAAACAGGGCGTGAAAGGTCTCGACGCCGCCGACAGACACCGCGCCGATGGTGTCGCCGTGGTAGCCTTCCTTCAACGCGATGAACCTGCGGGCCTTCCTGCCGGTGTTGTGGAAATACTGAAACGCCAGCTTCAGCGCGACCTCCACTGCCGTGGCGCCGCTGTCGCTGAAGAACACCCTGGTCAGTCCCGCCGGGGCAACCTGCACCAGCCGCCGGGCAAGCTCGATGCTTGGTATCGACGCCAGCCCAAGCAGCGTGCTATGCGCGATTTTGCCAAGCTGCTCGGAAATGGCATTGTCGATCTGCCGCACGCGATGGCCGTGAAGATTGCACCACAGGCTTGAGAACCCGTCGATGTACCGCCTGCCGTGATCGTCTATCAGCTCGAATCCCTCGCCGGATTCAATGATGATCGGATCGCTCCGGCTCCAGCGACGCATCGCCGTGAACGGGTGCCAAAGATAACTTCTATCCAGTGTTGCAAACCGCTCGTGTCTTGTGGTAGACTTTTCGCACTTCATGGATGAAGGAATGTAACATAAGGAAGCCGCCTGGGAAACAGCCAAAACGAAAGCAGCGTCGGGGCGTTGAATCGGGGGATGGCTTGGAGAATCGCAGGTTTTGATCGCCGGTTTTTGGCGAATTCCCGAACACGAGCGGCGTCTTGACAATATATACATGATCGAAGAGGGGTTCTCCCCCAGCCCCTCTGGCCGGCGAGGTTTGTCCTCCTTTCCCTCGCCGGTCTTTTTATGCGCCCTGCCGATACGGCTGCTGCGAGATCAGTGCATCAGGGCATAGGCGAAGATGTTCACACCGAGGCGCAGCGCATCTCCGTCGCTGTAGCCCCTGTTATAGGCGAAGCCGAGTTGTTCCCATCCGTTGGACAGGCTCAGCGGCGAGTAGATGATGGCAAGATGCCCGTCGATAATCGCCCCTTCGAGCAGCGGGGCGTTGATCTGGTTCTTCGCCTGCACAAGAGGGGTGTAATGCACGCCGGAAATGCGGTGGGGCGTCTGGAAGACCTCGCTGGTCGGGTCGAGCACCGTCAGTTCCTCGCCGAGAACGCGATGAAACTCGCGGCGGAACGCCACGTCAAACGACCTGCTGCCCGCTGCCGCGTCGGCGATCAGCACGCCGCCGCTGGTGAGGTACTTCCGTAACCGCTCCGCGTCGCCTTCGCTGAGCTTGAAGTCGCGCAGGCCGGTCATGTACAGCACCGGGTTCTTGAACACGTCAACGTCGCCAAGGTTGACCACCTCGCGTTTGAACTGCACATTGAGCGTGGTCTGGCTTTGGATGAGTTTCATCAGGTTTGGCAGCGCGTGCGGTGTTGGGTCCCAGTCGCCGTCGTGCACCACCTGTGCAATGACAAGCCGGTCGCGAGAAGCCTCCTGGGCCTCGACGAACACCTTTTGGGAACCCCACTGCCTGGCGTACTGAAAATTCGCCAGGGTGGTGGTGATGATGTTAAGGCCAAGAGCAAGGGCGTCGTCCTGATGATAGAGCAGCCCGCCCTGTATTGGGTTGTTGACGACATCCCAGCCGCAGTTCAGATCGATGGGCGAGAATATGATCGCGGGCCGGCAGCCAAGAAACACGGCTTCAAGGTAGGGCGGCATTGTGCGAAAAGGCTTGTCGTCCTCGCGAAATCGCATTTCCTTGATCGGCGCGAAGGCGTTGAACAGCGGCGAGTCGGTGTCAAGCGGCGCCAGGCGTCGGTTGGGAAGGATGCGTGCTATCTGCACGCGGGCGGACGACACGAATTCGGGTCTTCCGCACTGGGCGTGAATCACCAGCGTGCCGCCGTCGTAGAGGTATCTCCTCAGGCGGTCGATGATGGCGTCGTTGAGGTTGGGCATCGGCTTCCACCCGGTGAGGTACAGGATGGGCAGCTCCTGAGGGTCGTACGAGAAGCGTTCAAGCGTCAGGCCCATGTGGCGGTATCGCACCTTGAGGCGGTCGTTGGCGAATCGCACCAGGCGTTCTATGTCGATTGCCGTGGTGGGAAAGGCCGGCTGCTCGACGCGTTTTCCGTCGCTGACCGACGCGACCATCTGCGAGAAGTTGATCATGCCGACGAGCGCCGGTTCTGAAGGCTGGCGTTTCTTCTCGCTTCTTCGCAGCGGCGTGGCGGGCAGCGGCAGGGGAGGCATGCTCTCGCCGCCTGACTGGCGGGCGGGCTTTGCTCGCGGGGGCCTGCCTGCCTTGGGATTCTCGAATTCCTGCGCGTCAAGCGACGCCCCAAGCAGGGCGATGATGCACGCCACGCATAATGTTTTAGCAGCGGTAGACATGCTTTGTGCGCCTTTCACCGACATGCCGGTCAAGCCGGCCTGTCTATGAAACGCGCGCCGGGGACGAAAGTTCCGCCAGGCGGTTACTTGGCCTGCCCCGCCGGAAGCGATTGTCGCAATTCCTTGATTCGCTGCTGCGCCGTCTGCGGATTAAGCAGCCGCCATGGATCGTGCTTGAGCGACTGCTCGTAAAGCTCGATGGCCTTGCGCGGATTGCTCAGCCTGTAGTCGTAAACAGTGGCGGCCTGGAACCGGGCCGGCTCGGTGATGTTCGGATCCCACTGCCAGGCGCGTTCGTACCATCGCACCGCCCGGATGTCTTCGTCGCAGTATTCCTTGTAGATGTCGGCGATGTAGTAGGCGCTCAGCGCGATCCGCGTTGAGGTTGGATATTCCTGTATCAACTGGCGGAAGAGCACCAGCGCCTGCTTCTGCTTCTGGTAGTCGGTGGTGACGAACGTGTGCAGCACGCCCTTGCCCTGCTGGTGCAGGCGCATTGCCTGGTTGTACAGCGCCTCGGCCTCGGGAATATGATCGGTGGGCCTCAGCTCGGAGCCGGGAATCTCGGCGTCCAGGAAGTAAGTGTAGCGATGCACGGGGTTGAAGCGGTTCGAGACGCTTTCGACCACGCGGGCCTTGAAAGTCTGCTTTCGCTTGCTGTAGAAGCCCGCCAGCGCGTCCAGACTGGCCAACCATTCGTTGCGAGCGGCGATGGTGTCTTCAACCAGCAGGCGCTGGTCGGCGTTCTGCACTCGCTGTCCTTCGGGCGCGACAGCCTCGAAGCCCTGCCAGCGGAAATACTGGGCCGTCTTGAGATTGTCGATTTCTTTCTGCGTGGCCCGGAATTTATCGAGGTGTCCGATCTTCTGGTAGTAAGCCATCAGCACGTCCAAGCGGTACGCGTAAAGCGCCCTCGCGGATTCAGCCGCCTGCACCGCCGCCACTTCCTGGGCGTCTTCAGGATTAACGCTCATGACCTCGACGGTCTTGCCGTCCGGCCCTATAACCGGACCAGGCGGGCGATCGCAGCCGGTCAGAATTACGCAAACCAACCCCGGAATCATCATCCGTGACAACCAGTTCATCATTGCCGTGCTCCTTTGGCATTAACCTGCGGATGGGGAACGCATCAGTATTATGCTCGCAGGCGACCAAGTATGCAAGAGCGAACCCGCTTCGGTCAATGCCTCTGCTGCATGGTTCATGCAAAGCTGGCGGTCGCAGGGCACGGTTTCAACTGGCGACAGCCGGGCACAGGACAAGGAGTGAATGATATGGCGTCACCATCGGACAGTCCCTCTGACGGCCCGGGGCCACTCGAGCCTTGCCCTCTGATGACGCCAAACTGCTGGTTACAGGCCGGGTGCGACGCGCCCCGCCCGAGCCGTCGCACCCGCCTTCTTCAATCAAACAACGGCTTTGGCGATACGGCGGCGGGCGATCGCCATTCCGCCAAGCACCACCAACGTGATGGTTGCGGGCTCGGGGACGAAGTGGATCCCTTCGCCAACGAGACTGGCGGTGTGATCAACTTCCAGAATGCCGGCCGATGTCACGTACCCGCCCTGGTAGAAATCCAGCAGCAGGTCGGTTTCCGTGACGCCGTCCCAGGTGACGAACGCACTGCCGAAATAAAGCGGCCCGGTGGTCGCCAGATTCCGCCTGTTGTCCACGGCGCCCTGCCAGCCGGCGGTGTTGATGGATATGGCCATCGCCTGAAGATCGTTGGCGTCGCCATAGTCGCCGTTGCTGGACCACACGTTCACCAGAGTCCTGCCAATGCCCGACGGCTTGTTGTAGATCTGGGACGCGTCAGCCATGTAGCCCTGGATGCTGCCGTCAACCACCGGGATGACGAGGCCCGGCAGGAGATCCAGGTTGAGCGCCGCGCCGCCAAAACCTGTAAAGCCCGTTGGCAGCGAGTTGACCTGAATGCTGAAGTCGACCTGGTAGATGAATGCCTGGCCCACTTGGCTGGCGATGTTGGGAAGCTCGGCCAGCGGGTTTCCTTCCAGATCGTAGGCCGCCGTGACGGCTGAACTGATCGTCATTTGGGATGCTGCAGTGGCCATGTTTGCCACCAGGGCCAGAACCGCGAGGACTGCCATTTTCCTGATCATGTGGTGTTTCCTTTTAAACATTGTTCATCCTTTATATCTATGAAGTTGAGAACGCCTCATCTTCTTTCGCAGACTTATCCGACGCGACGACGCCTTGCCATCAGGCCAGCGGCGATAACGCCCAGCATCGCCATGGTCGTCGGCTCAGGAGTGCTGTGCACCACGTAGGACGGATACCCGGCATCGAAGCCGAAGCTGTTCTGGACCGCGAACAGACTGGTCAGATCCACGGTGCTGCTGTTGTAGAAGTTTCCGCCGCTCCAGCCCTCGACCTTGCCAAAGTTGTTCTGCGTCGAAAACAGGTCAACGAGATCGACCTTCCCATCCAGATTGCCGTCACCGAAGGTGGTTCCGAGTATGTCGTAGACAAGTTCGTCCACGTCATCCTGGTTCACCGCCAGATCGCCCGTCATGTCGGCCGAGAGATCCATCAGCACTGCGTCATTGATGTTCGCCCAGTCGCCGAAATTGGCGTACACGTAGTCGATGTCGGCGGCATCCACGATGCCGTTCCAGCCGGCCGGCGCAGCGCCCTTGGCAACGGCATTTCCGGCGATGTCGCCCCTGGTGTCGCCGGCTGCGTAGGTCTTGCCGGTCGCAAGGGTCGTGCCGAAGAAGTTGCCGCCGGTTTCGTTGTCCACCAGGGTGAAGCCGACCTTGCGATCCACATGGCCGCTTGCGGGATTCACGGCCAGGCCGTCGGCGAAGTAGCGGATGTCGTGCTGGTCGAAGTTGCCGTCGGCGTCGAAGTCGCCGATGACTTCAACGATGGCGTAATCTCCGGCCTGATGCCCGGGGTTTCCGCCGTGGTTGATGCCCGCCTCGAATGCCCTGGGATTCGCAAGCGCTTCCATCATCTTCTCGACGTCCATAACGTTTCTGCTGCCGTCATTATTGAAGTCGCCGGCCAATTCGTTTCGAGCGGCAAGATTAGTGCCGCCGACCACGTGATTGCCGTTGGCGTCGATGTAGTAGCTGCCGTTGGTTCCGTCGCTATAGGTTCCAGCGCTTGTGCTGCGGGTGGGAACCTTGCCGGCTGCGTTCACGCTGCCGTAGGCGGCCGGACCGCCGCCGGCGCCGAACGTGTTGTTGGCCAGCATGTGCTGACGGAGAGCCTCGTTCACGTTCGCGTTGGCGACCCACTGCGTCGGGTTCAGGAGATTCTGGCGGGCAGCCATGCCTGAATGCAGGAAGTACTCATTGGCGAGCAGTTCGCCCGGCATGTTGTACTGCTCCGCAACGCCCGGATCGCCGGTGAAGTCGGCGATGCTTTTGAGAATGTTCAGAATGTAAAGCGCGGTCGCCTGGCGGTCGCCCGTCATCTCGTTCGACGTGCCAGTGTTTGCGTTGCCTGCAAGCAACACTTGGCCGTCACGCTCCACCACGGTAGCCTTGGGATCTCCAACGGTTGCCCATGTGTGGGAGCCGCCAATCAGGTAGGCGGTGTTTATATCTGCGTTGTCAATGATGGCTTCGATCGAGGGTCTTACGTATTCCGTCCCGCCCATCTGGTCCATCATGACGTTCAGCAGTTCATACACGCCCGCGCGCTGGTCGGCAACACCGGCTGATGAGCCGCTAAGCCCGGTATATCCAACCGCCAGCCTGTTATTCTGAACGCGGGCTTCCATTCGGCTGGAACTGCTCATGTTCGTGACCTTGTGATTCGGTCCCAGCGGATCAAGGGAACTGCTGGCTTCGACACTGCCGATGTTGTCGCCAACGCCCCATGAGGGATCCACGCCGATGGAGTTCATGGCGCCGTTGCGGGTTCCTGACCCAACGTCGCGAGTGGCGACATTAAGGTTCTCGCCGGTTGATGTGCGTCCGGTGGTGAACAGGTACTGGAGTTCGCTCTGGGTGACGTTTTCCAGGCCTGCGCCGCGATTCGCGATGAACCCGATTGCCACCCAGTTCATCTCGGTGTCAAACACGACGGGCTTTCCGCTCTGGTCGTTCGGGTCGGTTGTGATGTTGTTCAACACCACCAGCGAGTTGCCGGCGCCAGTCGATGAGACGGCCTGGTTCGTGCCGTACCCGCTGCTGCCCGGAGTGCGGTTCCATGCCCCGCCGGCAGCGCTGCCGTTTTGCGCGAAATACAGAGTCGGCACGTCCATGGCCGCGATGTCGGCCCGCTGGGCCGCAATGGGGCTGTTCGGGGTTGTGAACTGGCCACGATTGGCATAACCGGGATCGGGGGCGGTTGTATAGACGGGCGCCACGCCGGGATTGCCCCAGTAGTTGTCCAGGTCGGCCAGGCCGTTGCCGCTGCCAACGCCGCGGTAGTTGACGCTCCAGTATGACGTGCCCGTCCACCCATAGCCCTTGGCAAGCTGGTCGATGTCATACGTATCCTGGTTGAATCCGTATACGCCGTCGCCGTTGGCGTCGATCCAGTCGTTGGTGGACGCCGGGCTCTGGAAGAACGACCGGAAAAGCGTCGCTCCGTTGATGTTGATCTGATGCTCGTACGTCTGTGCGTTCGCCGTTGCTGAGCCGGCGATGCAGGCTGCGACTGCCCCAGCCGCACAAAGACCTTTCTTGATTCGCTTCCACATATTTCTCATGTTGTTTTCCTCATCTTTGGTTGACAAACTGACCTCTCCTGTAAAAAAACATGGCTCCTTTTGATGCCGGACGATCGAATGGCTTTTCACCTCCTTTGGGCGGGGCTACTTGACTTCGTTGCCTCCGGTGACGCTGTAGAACTTCTCGCCCCACTGTCTTTGCTGCATGGTTTCAAGGATCGTCTTCTGCTCGACGTGCCCGTCGGCGAACAGGAAGTTGCTTGTTCCGCCCAGCGCGTCGCCTCCGGGATGATGCCTTCCAACGGCGTTAATCTCCCTGTTGGAGTCGATGTAGTTTCCTCCGGAGGAGATTTCCGATAGCGGCAGCAGGCCGTAATCTCCCGACGCCTTGTCGTACTTGAATCCTGGAGAAGTGGTGGCGTAGATCCCGTTTCCAGCGCCGGTTCCGACGTGGTGGAAGGCGTTTATGGGACGGTGGCTCTTGCTGAGGTACTTGCCGCCTTCGCTTGGAACGCCGACCGCCCGCCAGTTGCTGTTGAGTTCCGAAACGAGGACCGTGTTGGCTGGGGTTTCAACATTGTCTGGATTAACCAGCACGTTCAGCCTCGGCCCTGACGCGACGTTGCCCCACTTGTTCCTCGGAACCAGGGCCGCATTGGCGGCGTACGCCACCCTTGCCGCTTGAAAGTCCTGGCGCGAGCTGCCGCCGCTGTTTCCGGTGTCATCCACCTGGTCCGGCTCCCAGTCGCAGGCTTCCGGGCCTGGATTCGTGCGCGGAGCGCCGCCGTTCTCCATGCCGGGGCACGTAAACATTTCCTTAATAGTCCCGCCGTCCTCGGTCACCTGCATCACAAGGAACGACCAGTGCAGATAGCCAAAGGATTTTGAGGGATCCTGTCCTGACTCGCCGCAGCTCCAGTTGCCGCCCGGGCCGGTGGGGTAGACATATGAGGGAGGATAGAGCCCGTTTTCGGCCGTGTACGTCATCATCGCCTTGCCAAGGCTGCTTTGATTGGTCGCGCACTTGACGGCTTGCGCCATCTCCTTGGCCCTGGCGAGGCTTGGCAGCAGAATGCTCACCAGAAGAGTGAGGATGGCGATTACCACCAGCAGTTCTATCAACGTGAATGCTGGCTTGAGATTGAACCGGTTAATGAATCCTGAGTGCATTGGCATGTCTCCTGTTAACGGCTGCTGGGGTTTACCGATGCACGAATTGTGCCTCTGCATGCTTAAGGCTCTATGAAGCAGTCGATAAACCCCGGCAAGAGTTCGGTTCGCATCATTAAGAAGATGAAGAAGAATCATTGTGTCGCCGCGATTTAGATGTGCGTACTATTGAACGCGTAGCCAATAAAGGCCTTGGTTTGCGCCGCGCGGCGTGGAGGCGCGGAGCCTCGGGGCCGGGAATGAGAATGCGCCAATATTCAGCTTCAGAACCCCGGCGAGGTTTGTCCGGTCACGGCCGACTTTTGGTGCGGGCCGCGGCACAATGCCGGGCGTAAGATAGTTGACAGGGGGTTCGTGCCCCCGTAGTCTAGGCTATTCCGTAGCCGGGGTTGGGCGGCTGAGAAGGCGTTAACATCCTAAGGAGCAAGGAACAAATGGCAATTAAGGTAGGCATCAACGGGTTCGGTCGCATCGGTCGTCTGGTCTTCCGCGTCATGGCGCAGAAGCCCGAGAAATTCGACGTTGTGGCCATTAACGACATGTTCGACGCTGACATGCTGGGCTACATGCTCAAGTATGATTCAACGCAGGGCAAGTTTCCCGGAAAAGTCGTCGTCAAACAGGGCGCAATTGTCGTCGACGGCAAGGAAATTCCCGTCCTGAACGAGAAAGACCCCAACAACCTTCCCTGGGGCAAGATGGGCGTGGACGTTGTGGTCGAATCGACCGGCAAGTTCACCGCACGCGCAGCCAACGGCAAGGCCGGGTATGACAGCCACCTCGCGGCGGGCGCGAAGCGCGTTCTGCTTTCGGCCCCGGCCAAGGACAAGCCGGACGCGACAATCGTTCTGGGCGTCAACGACGATCTGCTCAACGCGTCGATGAAGTGCATCTCGAACGCATCATGCACCACCAATTCGCTGGCCCCGGCCTGCAAGGTGCTGCATGAGAAAATCGGCATGGTCAAGGGCCTCATGACCACGATTCACGCATACACCAACGACCAGGCCATCCTTGACATGCCTTACAAGGACAAGCGGCGCGGCAGGGCGGCAGCCGTCAATATCGTGCCGTCAACCACAGGCGCCGCCAAGGCGCTGGGCGAGGTTATCCCCGCGCTGAAGGGCAAGCTGCACGGATACGCACTGCGAGTTCCCGTTCCAACGGGCTCCATCACCGACCTCACCTTCAACGCCGCTCGCAAGACCAGCGTTGAAGAAGTGAACGAAGTCATCCGCGCCGCCGCCGACAGCACGATGAAGGGAATTATCGAATACTCGACAGACGCCGTGGTTTCATCCGACATCGTCGGAAACCCGGCCAGCTCGATCTTCGATTCCACCAACACCATCGTTCTCGACGGCGACATGGTCAAGGTCACCATGTGGTACGATAACGAGTGGGGTTACAGCAACCGCACCGCCGATCTCATCGAGAGAATCTCGGCGCTGTAACTGCACAACGCAAGAAAGCACAAGGCCCGCCGGCGATGAACCGGTGGGCCTTTTTTATAGCTCAAACATGTCGGATTGCCGTTGCCGGCTGGGTTTACTGCATCAGCGAGTCGGCAAAAACGCGGGCGTCGTCGAACATCAATCGCGCCTTTTCGGCGCTCATGCCCGCTCCCATGCAGATACGTTCGGCCAGCGCGCGGTGGGCGAACTGCCCGGGCTCGTGCGAGTCGGACCCGAAGATGATCTTTGCGTTGTGTTCCCTGGCCAGTCTCGCCACGTGCCCATTGCACAGGCTGTGCCCGGCCTTGCCCGAAATCTCAAGGCGAACGCCCTTGGCTGCGGCAAGCTTGACTTCTTCGATGGTTATTAGTCCGGGGTGCGCCAGAATGTCCACGCCCGCCTCGATGGCGGCAAGGTTCGTGCCGTCTTCAACCGGCTCGATGATGGTCTGGCCGTGTACGATCACGTAGCTCGCCCCAAGCTTGCGGGCCATTTCCGCAGCCTGCGCAATGTGCACCGGCCTGACGTGCGTCAACTCGATGCCGACAATCACGCGGATTCTGCCAAGTTCGTTTTCCACGCGGGCCGCCTCGAGCAGCACGGGGATGATCTTGCCCATTGTCGCCATGTCGGCGTGGTCGCTGATGCCGATTGTGCGGTATCCGGTGCATTCCGCCCGGCGGATGTGTTCGGATGGTATCAACTGGCCGTCCGACAGAAGCGTGTGGGTGTGAAGGTCTATCATATCAGTCCCTTTTTTCGATTCGGGTTTGATCTGTCGCGTTCATGCCGCCCCAGAGCCGGCAGAATACGACAGTCATCCACGGCCCTATAATATCGACGGCCCTCGCCTGCAATGCAAGCGAGAGCCGTCGTATCGTTTGTTCGCCTTACTCGGCGGGGGTGGTTGCGGGAGCGGTTGCAGGGGAAGCCGCCTCGGCTGTCGCCGGCGCGGTTTCGGCCAGCCCAAGAGCCGACCTGAGCACTTCTTCAAGACTTCCCGCGGCATTGCTGCTGATGACCTTGCCATCCTTGCCCACAACCCACACGCTTGGAATTGCGCGAATTCCGTAACGTGTCGCGGTGGGGCTCTGCGGCCCGTCGGCTGCCTGACGCCAGGGAAGCTCGTGGGTCTTGATGAATTCCTCCACGGCCTTGCGGTCGTGGTCGACGCTTATCCCAACAAACTCAACGCCCTGCGAATTGTATTTCTCGTACAGCTCCTTCATCTTGGGCATTGCCTGAACGCACGGCGCGCACCAGGTGGCCCAGAAGTCCACCACAACAACCTTGCCAAGCAGGTCGTCGGGCAGAGTGAGCTTGCTTCCGTCAATAAGGGTCAACTCGGCCTCAAAGGGCCTGCCTTCGTCCTGAATTCTGCCCATGGAGCGAAGGTATCCCATCACCATCGGATCATCCGCGTGGTTGGTTTCAAGATCCTTGGCCAGTTCGTCCTCAAGCTCCTCGTTTTCGGTTTGCATTGCAAGCGTCAGACCGTAGAGCTTCGCCTGGGCGGCGGCGCCGCCGTCCTTGTGGCGATCAACGAACGCCCTGATCTTCTGGGCATCGCTTTCCTCGGTGGCTTCGGGGCCTTCGCCGAGCTGCATTCTGGTGATCAGGTGGTCGGCGACTACGTGATACTCTGCCGGGGCGGGCGAATCGATGATCTTCTGCGCCGTCTCGACTACAAGATCCTGATATTCCTCCTTCTGCGTTTGCTGGGCAAGCAGGCCAGCCGCCCGCAGCATGCGGACGCGAACGAGGTACAGATTCGGCGCGTCGGGGTAGTCCTGCTCAAGCTGCTTGCCGAAGGCGATGATGTCTGTCATCGCCTTTTCCATCATCTGGTTATATTCTTCCTGGCTGGTCGGCTGAGTTGCGGGAACGGCCAGTGAATCCATCTGCTTGAACAGGCTCATTGGGATTTCCGCAGGCGCCGTGGCCGGCGCTGTAGCGGGCGCTGTAGTGGTTGCGGGCTGGGTCGTCACCTGGGCCACGGATGCAGCACTTGAAGCCATAACAACTGCCAAGGCCAGTGACACACCGGCCAACACGCGGATAGTCTGCATTTCATTCTCCTTAAAGTTTGAGCATCATATACAGTCTATCGCCGAGAAGCTAAGAATATCCCTCTGCCTTAAATGCTGTCGCCATTGTAGAATACATGCCGCCGACCATGAAATTATCAATCGTCATTCCGGTGTATAACGAGAGGGCGACTATCGAGCGAATAGTCGCCGCCGTCCAGGATGCGCCGCTGGACATGGACAAGGAGATTATCCTTGTTGACGACTGTTCCAGCGACGGTTCGGGGGCGGTGCTGAAATCTCTTGCCGAGGGTTCGCCCAACATCCGCGCGTTCTTCCACGTTGTGAATCTTGGCAAGGGCGCCGCCCTCAGGACAGGTTTCGCAAAGGCGACGGGCGATGTGGTTATCGTGCAGGACGCCGACCTGGAATACGATCCTCGCGAGTACGCCAGGCTGGTCTCGCCTATTGTCGAGGGCAAGGCCGACGTGGTTTACGGCTCGCGTTTTCTTGGCTCAGACTCCAAGCGAGTGCTGTACTTCTGGCACTACATGGGCAACAAGCTGCTGACGTTCCTGTCCAACTGCATGACCAACCTCAATCTCACCGACATGGAGACCTGCTACAAGGTGTTCCGTAGCGAGGTTATCCAGTCGATAAAGATTCGCGAAAACCGCTTCGGCTTCGAGCCGGAGATAACCGCAAAGGTGGCCCGCCTTCGCTGCCGCGTGTACGAAGTTGGCATTTCATACAGCGGCAGGACGTATGAAGAAGGCAAGAAGATCGGCTGGAAGGACGGACTTCGAGCCGTGTGGTGCATTCTGAAATACAACCTGGCGAAGGATCCCTTGCCTCCTGTTCGCCGCTCTTTGCCCGCCGACAAAAATGAAACCATGCAAAGCGCCAGATTCTGATTCGTCGCCCCTCGAAACGGGAGCGAAGCTTTTCGTTCCCGGTCGGCTGTGCCTGCTTGGCGAGCATAGCGACTGGGCCGCCGAGTTCGGAATGCACGAAGGCTTCTGCCTCGTGATCGGCACCGACCAGGGCCTGAGCGCCGAGGCATCGATCGCGAATGACTTCACCGTCGAGACGCTCGTGCCGGACATCAAGGGCAGGCCCACGGGCAGAACGCGCCGCATGAGCTGCCGGTGGAATGACGCAATGTTGCGGCTGGCTGCCAACGACGACGACGAGTTTTTCCGATACTGCGCCGGCGTCGCGCATGAAATGTATTCGAGGCAGGGGGTCGCGGGGGGCATCGACATTCGCATCCGCGCAATGGACCTGCCGCTGCGCAAGGGCGTTTCAAGCTCGGCAGCAGTGTGCATTCTCGTGGCCAAGGCGTTCGACATGGTGTACCGCCTGGGCATGTTCCCGCACGAGCTGATGGACGTTGCCTATCGCGGGGAGCGGCTGACCGGCAGCCAGTGCGGCAGGATGGACCAGGCGTGCATCTATGGCAAGACCCCCGTGCTGCTTGCCTTTGCCTCCAGCGGCCAGATTCGCGTTGAGCCGGTGCATCCCGAGGGAGACATCTACATGTTCTTCGTCGATCTGGCGGGCAGGAAAGACACGATCGGCATCCTGTCCGATCTGCGGGCGGCGTACCCCAAAAGCCCGTCGTTGCGGCACGCGCTGGGGCCGGGGAACGAACGAATAGTCCGCCTGGGGTGCAGTTCTCTTGTTCGTGGAGACGCCCGCGAGCTTGGCGAGCTGATGATCGAGGCGCAGAATGTTTTTGATTGTGAAATCGCGCCGCACAGCCCCGTCCAGCTTGCCAGCCCGCTGCTGCACGAGGTCTTGTCGATGAAGGAGCTTTCGCCTTACATCTGGGGAGGCAAGGGCGTTGGCAGCCAGGGCGACGGGGCCGCCCAGTTCGTCGCGCGATCCCGGCAGGATCGCGACGCCGCGATGCGAATCATCACGCAATCACACCCGCACATGCAGTGCTTCCCGCTTACCGTCGTCGCGCGTGAGCGATTATGAAAGCGG
>JAAYCO010000215.1 GCA_012729725.1 Planctomycetota bacterium | reverse complement strand
CCTTCGATTGCCTTTTGTATGTCCATCCTGAGTCGATTCGCCATGCCTCATTTCATGGCTTTTTCCGCTCAAAGGTGGTACACTTTCAACTGCTGATCACTGGTACACTTTGGGTGCTGACTGACACTCAAACCCCTTTGAGCGTGGCAAGCTGCACAAAGGGATAGGGCGGCACCAGAGAAAAATCACTCAGGGTCAATGCCAGCGCTTCGTTAATACAGATGTAGGTGTTCCACAGGGTAGCCAGCAGCATCCTGCGATGCAGATCCGGAACATAATGGTGCAGGGCGCTGACTTCCGGTGCCAGCAGATATTTTGGCAGTTTGCCTTGGATCAGAGCCATCTGACGCAGGGCTAGTGCAGCCGGATAGTCAATAGCTACCGGCAGCGGTGCGGACTGTTGTAACTCAGAATAAGAAATGAGGCCGCTCATGGCGTTGACTCTCAGTCATAGTATCGTGGTATCACCGGTTGGTTCCACTCTCTGTTGCGGGCAACTTCAGCAGCACGTAGGGGACTTCCGCGTTTCCAGACTTTACGAAACACGGAAACCGAAGACCATTCATGTTGTTGCTCAGGTCGCAGACGTTTTGCAGCAGCAGTCGCTTCACGTTCGCTCGCGTATCGGTGATTCATTCTGCTAACCAGTAAGGCAACCCCGCCAGCCTAGCCGGGTCCTCAACGACAGGAGCACGATCATGCGCACCCGTGGCCAGGACCCAACGCTGCCCGAGATGCGCCGCGTGCGGCTGCTGGAGATGGCGGACGCGATGGATATGTTCTGCCAAGGGTTGGTTTGCGCATTCACAGTTCTCCGCAAGAATTGATTGGCTCCAATTCTTGGAGTGGTGAATCCGTTAGCGAGGTGCCGCCGGCTTCCATTCAGGTCGAGGTGGCCCGGCTCCATGCACCGCGACGCAACGCGGGGAGGCAGACAAGGTATAGGGCGGCGCCTACAATCCATGCCAACCCGTTCCATGTGCTCGCCGAGGCGGCATAAATCGCCGTGAAGATCAGCGGTCCAATGATCGAAGTTAGGCTGGTAAGAGCCGCGAGCGATCCTTGAAGCTGTCCCTGATGGTCGTCATCTACCTGCCTGGACAGCATGGCCTGCAACGCGGGCATCCCGATGCCGCCGGAAGCGAGAAGAATCATAATGGGGAAGGCCATCCAGCCTCGCGTCGCGAACGCCAGCAAGACGTAGCCCAGCGCGTCGGCCGCCATGCCGGCGATAATGGCCTGCTTCTCGCCGAAACGTTTGGTGGCGGGACCAGTGACGAAGGCTTGAGCGAGGGCGTGCAAGATTCCGAATACCGCAAGCGACAGGCCGATCATCGTCGCGCTCCAGCGAAAGCGGTCCTCGCCGAAAATGACCCAGAGCGCTGCCGGCACCTGTCCTACGAGTTGCATGATAAAGAAGACAGTCATAAGTGCGGCGACGATAGTCATGCCCCGCGCCCACCGGAAGGAGCTGACTGGGTTGAAGGCTCTCAAGGGCATCGGTCGACGCTCTCCCTTATGCGACTCCTGCATTAGGAAGCAGCCCAGTAGTAGGTTGAGGCCGTTGAGCACCGCCGCCGCAAGGAATGGTGCATGCAAGGAGATGGCGCCCAACAGTCCCCCGGCCACGGGGCCTGCCACCATACCCACGCCGAAACAAGCGCTCATGAGCCCGAAGTGGCGAGCCCGATCTTCCCCATCGGTGATGTCGGCGATATAGGCGCCAGCAACCGCACCTGTGGCGCCGGTGATGCCGGCCACGATGCGTCCGGCGTAGAGGATCCACAGGACGGGTGTGGTCGCCATGATCGCGTAGTCGATAGTGGCTCCAAGTAGCGAAGCGAGCAGGACTGGGCGGCGGCCAAAGCGGTCGGACAGTGCTCCGAGAACGGGTGCGCATAGAAATTGCATCAACGCATATAGCGCTAGCAGCACGCCATAGTGACTGGCGATGCTGTCGGAATGGACGATATCCCGCAAGAGGCCCGGCAGTACCGGCATAACCAAGCCTATGCCTACAGCATCCAGGGTGACGGTGCCGAGGATGACGATGAGCGCATTGTTAGATTTCATACACGGTGCCTGACTGCGTTAGCAATTTAACTGTGATAAACTACCGCATTAAAGCTTATCGATGATAAGCTGTCAAACATGAGAATTCGCGAATGAACAAGCTCCAACGCGAGGCCGTGATCCGAACCGCGCTCGAACTGCTTAACGACGTGGGCATGGAAGGTCTAACGACGCGCCGACTGGCTGAGCGCCTCGGGGTGCAACAGCCAGCGCTCTACTGGCATTTCAAGAACAAGCGTGCGTTGCTCGACGCACTTGCCGAAGCCATGCTGACGATAAATCACACGCATTCGACGCCAAGGGATGACGACGACTGGCGTTCGTTCCTGAAGGGCAATGCATGCAGTTTTCGACGGGCGTTGCTCGCTTATCGCGATGGCGCGCGTATTCATGCCGGGACGCGGCCAGCCGCGCCGCAGATGGAAAAAGCCGACGCGCAGCTTCGCTTCCTTTGCGATGCTGGCTTTTCGGCAGGTGACGCGACCTATGCGTTGATGGCAATCAGCTACTTCACCGTCGGCGCTGTTCTTGAGCAGCAAGCTAGCGAGGCAGACGCCGAGGAGCGGGGCGAAGATCAGTTGACCACCTCAGCGTCTACGATGCCGGCGCGCCTACAGAGCGCGATGAAAATCGTCTACGAAGGCGGTCCGGACGCGGCATTCGAGCGAGGCCTGGCTCTCATCATCGGCGGTCTTGAACGGAGTGCTTGCGCAATCTCGCTCCTTTAGGGGCGAGTCAAGCAAGTGGTTTCTACTCTTTTCTTTGCTTCAACGCTTGTGATTGTCAAACAGCACTTCAAAGTGTACCACCCGTCAGCACTTCAAAATGTACCACCCTTGTGGGATTGTTGTCATAGGTTAGTGGTGTTTGCGGATCAATGTAAAACTACTGATTCTGTATTGTTTCCCCTAGCAGGAGAGTGAGGACGGCAATGAGTCCTCACAGAGCGTTTCCCCGGTGAGGATTCT
>JAAYCO010000214.1 GCA_012729725.1 Planctomycetota bacterium | reverse complement strand
GCCGTCATGTGATCAAAGTAGCGGTTCAACAGCGACACTGTTCGCTGCTCGCCGAGGCGCTCCGCCAAGGTCGTGAAACCCTCAAGATCGCTGAAGAAGCAGCTCAGCGGCCGGCGCTCGCCTCCGAGCTTCATCAACGACGGATCCTCGATCAACCTGTCCACCAGCGCGGGCGAGAGGCTCTTGTCGAACATGCGGCGGATGTGGCGCTTTTCACGCTCCTCGGTCAATTGCCGATAGGCGACGACGACCACAAACGCCAGTTTGCACGACGCCAGCGGTGCGACTATCGCCAGCCACACCCCGCCCCAGTGGAACAGCGAACCTGCCAGCGCCAGATTCCCCGCGACGACGGCAAGCAGCACAATCGCCGACCTGCCGGCGGACAACGACGAGGCGAAGAACGTGACGATCAGGCCCGATGCCACGATGGCTGCGACGTTCCAAACCGTCGGGGCCTCGCGGATAAACCTGCCGCTGATAATGGTGCTGATTATATTAGCATGAACATTCATGCCGGGCATGCGATTGTGAACGGGCGTCGGAACGAAGTCGGCAGCCCCCGTGGCGCTTGAACCAATGATGCATATGCGGTTTCTGATGAGCGGAGAGAGCCGCTCGATAACATCTTTGCGCTGGCGTGCGAGCTGCTCGTTGGCGGCGGGAATATCGCGAATCATCTTCAGTATTTCGCCGGCGGCCGGGGCCTGGCCTTCACGCACGAACGCGGCGATGTTCGATTCGTCGGACAGTTCATCGAGCACCGCCTGGA
The DNA here is from genome assembly GCA_012729725.1 of Planctomycetota bacterium. Classification (GTDB taxonomy): domain Bacteria; phylum Planctomycetota; class Phycisphaerae; order SM23-33; family SM23-33; genus JAAYCO01. The sequence continues at coordinate 4,347 of JAAYCO010000214.1, read as the reverse complement.
AACAGTCATCCAGTTCCTTCTCCATCTGGGCCTGCCGCTCGGCGTCCACGTCGTCCGCGGCGACGTGACGGGCCGGTTCGTAAAGGGCGGTTCGCTGCCGGCCGGCTTCGCGCTCAACCTCTTGCAGGAACAACTGGTCGAGATTGTGTTGAAGCATTCCCGCCTGGAAGACGACCTCTTGCAGGTGCTCGGTCCTGAATTGCCCGCTGGAGAGTTTGAGCAGAGAGAGGCATCGTTGCCGCCAGAGCGTTTTGTGGGCGTCGATGCGTTTGTCCAGCAGGAACGGCCTGGCCACAGCCGACGCCCTGACCGCGGGCCAGGCGGGCGAGTCGCCGTCCATCGGCATCCAGTTGATCAGCATCTTCCCGGCCCCGTCGAGAGGAATCGTTCTTGAGGCATGCTCGCCGGCGATGGCGATCCTGCCGCTCGAGCAGGCGATGCCGCGCGCGCCCAGGTCGCGGGCAGCCACCGCCAGGCCCAGTTGCATGAAGGTTTCGCCGGCGTCGGCCAGCAGGGGTATGCGGCGGACAATGCCGTCAACATCGGGTTCCACTGTCACGAAGCCCGTGTTGCCCGCCGACTGCGCGAAGCTCACAAGCGGCGGAACGATCTGGCCGCTGAGGAACCATGGCAAGGGAGGGATGTTCTTCACGGCCAGGCGGTTGAGAGAGATCATCGCACGGGCCTTGAGATAGGCGCGGCGTGCCTCGGTCTTGTCGAGCGGCCCATGGTGCGACGCCGACACGAGGGCAAGGGCATCGCCAAACCCGGCAGAGGGCCTCTGGGCGATTACTCTCGCGAACGCCGTCTCCAGCGCCGGCGCCTCGAGCCGGCGCCCGGCAATATGCATGGGCACGAATATGTGCTCGCGGCAGGCGGCAATCGCCCGGGCAAGGATGGCATCATCATGAACTGCAATTGGAACGCCGCTTACAAGGTCGCCCGTGTCGTCGCCGTAGACCTCGGCGGAGGCGGCGACGAAGCGTGTTTCCTCCGGCAGGGGCAGGATTATGTCCAGCACGATCATGCGGGCGCCGCACTCGTTGAGAACATCTATGATTCCCGCCAGCGTCTCGCGAGGCCAGGGCCATCGCCCCAGATCATTAAGACTGCCGTCGTCGATCTCCACGTTGAGGATGTCGGTGGGGGCGGGCGATCTGCCGGCAAAGCGAAACCTCAGGTCCAGCGACGCCAGTTCTGAATGCTGATCCAGCCGCTCCAGATGAAGGCATGTAACCAGCAGCACGGCTGAGGCGCCCAAGGCAAGGGCAAGTCGGCGTTGATTCATTCTGGAACTTGTGCCGCTCATGCCATCGTCACTCTGGGGGATATGTGGTGAAACCTGAGTCTAATATCCCGTTTCATAGCCCGGAGGAGGATCATACGGCATTTCTGATTCCGAGATGCCGCCGGGTTCCGGGCAGCTATCGACCGGCGGGGAGATCTGTGAGCCGCAGCCGGAGTCGTCCGGCTGTCCCAGCGGCGAGCCCGTGTCCCGCGGGCCGAATCCGCCAATGAACCCTCTGCCGGTTCTGTTGTCGATCAGGAATTGAATCTCGCTGGGGGTCATTCCCGGTGTCCACATCCTGGCCATGAAAGACTTGGCCAGATTCAGGCTGGGCAGCGTCCGGCCTTCTTCGGTGCTTTCGCCCGGCTTGACGGTTTGGGTTCCACCGGTCAGCTTCGATACGTACCGGAGCCTGCCTTCAAGACTTCTGCCTCGCGCGCCGGTGTCGGCTGCGAAGCCAACTTCAGGCTTCGAGCCCTGAACGCTCAGCGTCGCCGTGGGCGTTGCAACGCGGAAATCGTTGGGGCCTTTGCTGCTGTCGACGTGAGCGCGAAGGGAACCGTACTTCATGCCAAGCTGAGCCTGCATGAGCCTGCCTTCCCTGCGGAAGTCGGATATGCCCACCTTCGTCACGCTGTTGATGACGATCTCGCCGCGATCGGCCATCTTGAGCACGACTTTCGAGCCCAGGCCGGTGCGGATGATCGTAAGGTCGTCCAGTTCGTCATTCTCGACAAGATTCGACCAGTCGAAGCCTCCGCCCTGTTTTGGCAGTCCCTTCTGTGCGGGGCCGCTGACTGAAAGAACGGTAACCTTCTGTTGCGGCTCGGCGGGCGCGGTGGCGGGCGCCTGCTGGGCCGGCGCGGACAGCGCATTGGCGAGAAGAGAAGCTGCGATAACTGCAAGAATCCTGGCGTTCATGTTATTGTCCTTGCGCCCTGAGCACATCGGGCACGCTTCCGGTCTGGCGATAGGCGTCGGCACGGGCCATTATGGCGACGAATTCGCCGCCGCTGACGGTGTCGAGAAAGAAGCCCGGTCCCATCATGCCCATGAACTGAAGCTCTCTCTGGTGATAGCGCTGCGACGGTCCGATCAGCATTGACATTACGCCGCCTTGCACATTCAATGCCTGGCCCACCATGTAGGCCAGCTTTCCCCTGGTCAATGCCGCGTCGGCGTTGAACGTCCATGAGGAGGCGGCGATGTTCATCGATTGCAGCTTGAGGACTCGCTGCTCGAAACTCTCGCTGTCGTCCTTGCCGTTGACGAACATCAGCATGCCTCGCATGGCGTCGTTCTCGGTGATTTCCGGCATTGACGAAACTCGATCCATGAATTCAGGGCTGTCTTCGGGCGCGGGCAAGGCTGCTTCGGGATGCACTATCGGCTTTGCGGACTGGCCGCAACCTCCGACGATCGTCGCCGCCGCCAGCGCCAGCAGGTATTTTTGCATTGCTTTCATTTTAGAAGCTCAACGTGAGGGCCGTGTAAAGGAACTGCCTGCACTCGCGATCCGGAAACGCGCTGCCAGGTTGGAAGAAGCCATACCGGATTGTCCACGTCAGGTCCGATGTGATGCGCCAGTCGGCGTAGATATCCCACTCCCAGCCGACCCAGCGATTGTCGGCAGTGGCGGTGGTGTCGCTTATCGGACCTCGGGACGACTTGTTGTAGAAGAACGCCTTGGAGCCGACCTCCAGATTCTTCGTGGGCTTGAACGATTCAAACGGAAAGAAGCTTGCGCCAAGCACGTAAATATGAAGATTGGATACATCCGGCGCGAACGCAATGCCGGTGTCGCGGAAGCCGAAGGCGTTAAAAGCATTGTCGGTTGTTCCCGCGCGGTTTCCGCCGACGGTCGCCCCGGAGCTTGTCAGCCTGTCGGAATCGCCGCTGCCCCATATGTACTCGCCCATAATCCTGGGCCGCATCGGAGCCTGGAAGAAGTATTCGACCATCAGGTCGTAGGCCATGGCGCTGATGTCGTCACGCGTGCCGGTGTTTACGCCGTTTCCGAAAGTCTCGCCCCATTCATAGACCAGCTCGGTGTTGTATCTCAGGTTTCGAATTCCCAGGCTGCCCTCGCTGCCGACGCCCAGGTAGCGGCTGTCGTAACCGTAGCTTTGGGTGGCGTCGGCGGGCCTTGGCGAGGAATGATCATCGTTGACCAGAATATAGGCGAACGGCCTGTCGTGGCTGAGTCCGCGATAGGCTATCTCGCCGCCGAAAAAACATCTGTCCTGCTCGTCATAAATCCGCGGCGAGCGGTCGATGTTCTTCGTGTAGTCAACCGATTTGCCCATCAGGGCCTTGGCTTCCCACTGGGCGCCGAGGTACTGAAGCTCAATCATGTCCAGCGGCATCGACAGCGTCAGTCCCGAGCCGATCGTCGCATATTCCCTTCCCACCTTCACGTTGAGATGATAGGGAGGGGCAACGCCGCCAAGCTGTCGAACAAGTTGGCTGATGCTCAGTTGATACCACGCGCGTTCAAGGCGGCAGTAGTCGCTATCGCCCTTGTTGTGCTGGCCGCTGTTCCAGTCGTCCCAGTCGAGCAGATACCGCACGTAGGCGCGGTGCACGCCCGAGAGGTTGGCGCCCGCCCAGAGGCGAAGCTGAGACTGCCTGAGGGTTTTGTTCTGGTTCGTCTCGTCGTCGAAGTTGAAGTACCCGAAGGTGCCCCAGCCGCCGGCGTCGAACTCCCGCTGGCGCAGGTCGAGAGCCTGCTGGTCAATTTGCACGCGGAGTTCCTCTTCGTATATGCGCAGGCCGTCCTGAGCCATCGCCGGCGCGGCGAAGGCCAGTGCAAGCAGGGCCAGGGCAATTCCGCGGCTTGTCCTGAAAAAAGACGTGTAGGCCATGATCATCCTTCCTGAAGCAGATATTGAATATCAGTCAGGCGTCATATGCAAGTCAAAAGATTGCCCGGCGATGGGCCCGCAAGCGACGCGGGCGGTTGTAAAAAGTCCGGCGGCGCGTATGCTTCTTGTGTATGCAGACATTAGCCCAGATTCGCGCTTTGCTTGAAGAGGCGGGCCTTTCCCCGCGCCGGATGT
>JAAYCO010000213.1 GCA_012729725.1 Planctomycetota bacterium | reverse complement strand
CGCCATCCACGAAGCCTGCGTCACCTACGGCAAAGACGGCGACTTCGTCGACTACGTCAAGGGCGCCAACGTCGCCGGGTTCGTCAAGGTGGCCGACGCCATGATCGACCAGGGCCTCGTCTAGCCGGCTCGGACAGACGTCGTGCAATCGAATGCACAAGCGGGTGCGACGACCAACGTCGCGCCTGCTTCTTTATGACCTGAGCATCACTGATAATGTCAGTGAAACGCCACTCAACTGAATCCCCAGCGTCCGCGTTCTTGACTTAGATCAAGGCTTGGCGACGCTGGCCGGTCGTGCTACAATGCAATAAGTGAAGATTTTGGTTAATGCCAATTATTCCGAAATCTTCGCTGGATTGCCCCACACCTTGTTTGTCACCCCATCTGCAGAAGGTCGATCCATCAGCCGATAGCCGCAACAAGGCTTTGGGCTCCCGGCTTGGCAAGACCATTTCCCCAATCAGGAGGGGAAAGAAGCGTTAAGGCCGCCGCCGACCGAAGTGAGACGATCGGCGGCGGCTTCTTTTTTCCCGTCGCATCTTCCCCGCACGCGGCCGCCTGCGCCGTCCCGCGACAGAAAGCCCTCTGAAAGCGGTTGCATATCCGTCCAGGGTCGCTAAGCTCAAACGCTTGGCCGCCGGAAAATCCAAAATCGCATGGAGAGAATCAACGATGGCGAACAAACCGAGGATCGTGATGGTGGGCGGTGGCAGCAACGCCTGGGCCCCGAGAATCCTGACCGACATCTGCCTCGTCGAGTCGCTCAGCCAGGCCGAGTTCGTCCTGCTCGATATCAACCGCCAAGCCGCCCAGCTCGTCAAAAAGTACATGGACCGCGTGGCCGAAACGGCGGGAATCAAGGCCAAGTTCACTGTCACCACCGATCAGGCGGCGGCCTTCAAGAACGCCGACTACGTGATCATCACGATCTCCACCGGCGGCCTCAAGGCGATGGCCCACGACCTGAAGATCCCCGAGGACTACGGCATCTACCACACCGTCGGCGACACCACCGGGCCCGGCGGATGGGCCCGGCTGATCCGCAACTTCGACGTGTTCGTCGGCCTGGCCAAGGACATCGCCCGCTACGCCCCGAACGCCGTGGCGCTCAACTACACCAACCCGATGAGCACGCTGACCGATATCCTCTCGCGAATCCATCAAGGTCCGGTGATCGGCCTGTGCCACGGCCTCTTCGAGAACCTCCGGTTCCTCCGCGAACTCTACAGGCTCGAAAGCGACGACCAGATCACCGTCAAGTACGCGGGCCTCAACCACTTCTTCTGGATCACCGAAGCCAGGGCCGGCAAGATCGACGTGATCGCCGACCTGCGCCAACAGCTTCGCAACAAGAGCTTCAGCGACCTGATCCGCAAGGTCCATCCCGACGCGATGGGCTACGCCTCAAACCGCGAAGTCGCCACCGAGCTGTTCCACCTGACCGGCGTGATGCCCTACCTCGGCGACCGCCACACCTGCGAGTGCTTCCCCTGGTACATCACCAGCAAAGCGAACATGAAGAAGTATAAGATCGTGCGCACATCGGTGGCCGAACGGGAGAAAGGCTTCCGCCAGCGACTCAAGGGCCTGCGCCAAGCGGGCAAAAAACCCGTGGAAAAACAATACCTCGAACGCTCGCGCGAAACCGCCGCCGACATCATCTCAGCCCACTACGAACAGAGGGTCTTTATCGACGTGGGCAACGTGCCCAACAGCGGCCAGATCGCCAACCTGCCGCTCGGCTCGGTCGTCGAGACCGCCATGCGGGTCGACCGCAACGGCTTTTCCCCCATCACCTTCGGCGAACTGCCGGAGATCATACAGGCCTTCATCGAGCCGTACACCCACGTCTTCGGCATGGTCGTCGACGCCTGCTTCGCCGGCGACAAGCACCAAGCCCTCCAGGCCCTGCGCCTCGACCCGCTCTGCTCGCACCTGAACGCCGACCAGGTCAACCAGATGGGCCGGCGCCTGCTGAACGCGCACAAAAAGTTCATCACCGCGTTCTGAGATCGTCGCGGGCTACCCGAGTCTGCCGATTTCCTCGATCACATCGCCGGGACTGTCGTACTCGCGCTCGTCGAACTGCTCCATGACGTACAGCACATCTTCGGGCGCGCCCTGATCCCTGGCGTAGTTGATCAGTTCCCACTTGTCGGCCGGGAATTGTGCAGCCCCCAGGTAATCCTGCAAGACGATCGGATTGACTTTGGTCGAGTCTCCTCGTGCCATGATCGTATCCCCCTAAGCCGCACCACGATCGGCTCGCCTCATGCGAACTCCGCCGGCAGCGGGCAAGCGGCAAACGCCCGCCAAATCGCCAGCCAATGGTAGGCCGCCCGCCGCGCGTTGTCAAACCCGCCGTGGGCCTTGCCGGTCCGCTTCACCTGCACGAGTTTGCGGGGTACAATAGCTGGCCAACGGCTGGAGACCAGCATGCGGAAACACGGAAACACACTGCGGGAACGGACGCCGGGTTTTGTGCAACAGATGCGGCTTGAGGGCGAGCCTTACGGCCGGTACCGATACGCCCCGTGCCAGAGCGCACCGGCACTCTACAGCTCGTGCTACGCCGCGATGACCCGCCACCTCTACGGCGATCTG
>JAAYCO010000212.1 GCA_012729725.1 Planctomycetota bacterium | reverse complement strand
GAGGCGGTGGTCATACCGGCCTTCTGGCCCGAGGAGCACGTCAGGGACATCTTGCGCGGCATCCTTATGCGCCCGGACCGGCCCCAGACGCTTTTCCTCGAACCAGTGCACGTGGGCCCATGCTTGAGCATCGCCCGGGAACTGAACATAAGCATTCCCAATGAGCTTGACATAATCTCGTATGGGATAATGTCGGTGTATGACAAGCTGTTGTCCAATCATTCGCTAACGGTCTCGATGATCACGTTCGATTCAGAGGAAGTGGCCCGGCTGGCTGCGAAGTTGCTTATCAAGTCTTTCGGCGATTCGCAGGAAGAGATTCCAGACAGCACGCCGTGCGGCTTCGTGAACGGCCAAACCAGCAAGTCCATCAATCTTGAGTAACCGGAGTCTTCAATCAGAAACCATTTGCAGTACATCTCAAAGGAAGAAAGGAAGGTTGGATATGTTGAACAAGTGTCTGGTGCTGCTATGCATGTTGTGTCTGTGCGCGTCCGCGTCCGTGGCCGCCATTAAGGGGTTCGACACCGCCGAGGGCCAGGTGCTTGGAACCCCCCTGAAAACCTCGGGGTATATCTACTCCTATGGCGCCGATGACGGGGTGATCGCAAACGATCAGATTTTTGCGGGTGATCAGAGCCTGAAAGTGGATTTCGCCGCCTATCGGTCTTTTGGAGGACGGTTTGACGTTGTTGCGGATCCCGGCAACCGCTACCTGTACAGCGGTGCGGTTCGTCTTACGGCGTCGACTCACAGCTTGACGGCCGGCGTTACCGCCCTGAGATATGGATCCAATGCCCATGTCGCGCCGGTTATGGTGTACCAGAACGGGACTGAAGCCCGTGTCACCTACAATACGGCCGCCGGCTCGACAACCATAGCTCTGACTCGCTCGCAGGTCGCGGATCAGTGGCTTGTGATAGAAACGCTGCTGAACAACAATGACGGAACCTATTCCTTCAAGCTCTTCAATGCTGACAAGACGCAGACACTCGCCAGCGCCAGCGATGGCGTGTTCGCCGGCGGGGTAATGGTTGGCAATCCCAGGTATGCGATCTACACAGATACAGGCAGCCTGGACACAGTGGTGCATTTTGACAGTCTTAAAGCAATTCCCGAGCCGGGCTGCTTGTCATTGCTTGGCCTGGGCGCAATCGGGCTGCTCAAGAAGAGGCGAACACTCTAGCTCAGGATGACGTTGCCTCGTCTTTGGGTAGTGCTTGCCCCCTGTGGGGCAGGCATTACCCAGAGGCGGGCTTTATGTGCAACCACAGGCAGAGTTGCCAGGCAGGTGCAACAATGGACATCACCGAAAGACCAGCAAGAGCGGGCAGAGGCCGAATTTGTTCACCAGATGCGTTCACCCTGATAGAGCTGCTTGTGGTAATCGCCATAGTCGCACTGCTTCTGTCGATACTTATGCCATCGTTGAAGAACGCCAAGGACATGGCGAACAAGGTTATGTGCGCCAATAACATGAGGGCCATTGGCGTGGGACTCATGTTGTACGAGCAGGACAACAACGGCCAACGGCCGCCCTTGCATGGTGGTGATGATAAACCAAAGACATCCTTAGGCCCAGGCCTTGCCAACGGGGTGAGAGCCTGTCCGTCTATTTGACCTGCCCATACTACTCGATCTCGCGAACGATCAAGCCCGATGGCGAAATCCTGCGGGTTGTCGACAAGTATCAAAACACCAGCAGGAATGTGGTTGGAATCATAACGACCAACGAGTTGATCTGCGATCAGGAAGGCGACGTCTTCTACAGGGATCGCAGCGGGAACGTCATCCTTGACCGGCGTTACAGCAATTTCTACAGCGAGTTGGGCACAAACCTGCGACTCGTGCCCGTTGTTGGCAACCATTGGCACAACGAGTATCTCAGGATGCAGACGTTCCTGCTCGACGAGTGCAAGATGGACGGCATTTACGTGGACTGCTTCAACTCCGTCATGAATGACAGGATGTACGATCGATGGGACGGCAACAGCGTTGAGATCGACCCGCACACCGGAGTGGTGCAGGGAAAGTTCGCGAGTCTGGGGATAATCTCCTCTCAGGCAAGGGCCAACTGGGCCAAGCATTGCATCGACCAGAACAAAGTGTTCGTCGTGAACGGATACGCCGACACAGCAGAGCTGCAATCGCTTCCGATCATCAGCTTCTGCGAAGCGGAATGGAGCTTTGATCCCGATTCGGATTCGCCGCTGAACACCATCGAGGCAGCAGACGGCCAAGTCAGTTGCCCGCTTGGGCTGGGCGTCAGCAGAATACGTCAATTGCGCAAAACCTCGAAGAAAACGCCGGCCCAGATGGTGCAGATCTGCATTATCAGCTATCTGCGGCACGGGCTGCTCTACTGCCACTACTTCCCCATCGTTCTCAATGACGGCGCCTATGGAATGCTGCGCGAACTGTATCCCTTTACGCCGAAGGAACTGGGTGAAGGATTTGTGATAGGCGAGGAGAAGATCGCCGGCTGCGTGTCGCGGACATTCGACTGGCCCGGCCCCGGCGAGCCGAAATGCAAGCGTTTCAACCTCGACGGCATCGAGATTCCCGGCGGCTTTGAAACAACCCGGCAGGAAGATGGGACGTGGAAGATCAAGGTCGCCATCAAGGACTGGAAAGAGACCTACCTTATCAGCCAGATGCCAGTTGATACGGAATGAGCAGCGCCAGCCGTTGCAGTTCTCTCGGGCCGGTCAGGTCATGAAGATGATCTGGCCGGCCCGGTTTATTTCAACTACGCTTGGCGGCTACTTGACGGGGAACCGCCGGATGTACGACACCAGCTCGTCGAAATTGACGCGGGCGATTCCGATTCGTTCGTCGGCGGCGCCGTACCCGATGATCAACTCGCCGTCGATCACCACAGCCCCGCAGGGGAACATGCAGGGAATGGTGAATCGGCCTTCGAGTTCCCATTTCTGCTTGGCGTACATCAGCCGCTCCGTGCAGCGATGCGAAACGACGGGCAGTTGGTTGGGCCGGTCCTTCAGTATCATGAACGACTGCGTATAGCCCACGATATCGTCCTGCTTGCCGTGCGTCGGCAGCAGCCACTCGGAGTCGCTGATCCGAATCGGCGGGAAGCTCGCGCCGATGCGGTTGGCCTCCCACTTCTC
>JAAYCO010000211.1 GCA_012729725.1 Planctomycetota bacterium | reverse complement strand
TGAGGCAGCACAGGACTATCTTCTGCTGACTGTCGCCCTGCTGTTTGCTGATAGACCTGACGACGCCAAGGCGATGCTTCGCAGGTATATCGAGGCCACGGGTAATGAACCGCTTAACATGTCGGGTTTCCTGGGCAACGGCGTGGTCGCATACATATTTACGCGGCCTGGCTGCCAGAAAGAGCTGGAGCAGTTCGTGCAAATGCCTGATAAATGTTTTGATACCACTCGTCCCAAAGACGCGAGCCTGTATGGGGGAATTGGGGCCGCCCTTGCCGAGGCCGGCGAATGGGAGGCGGCCTCGGCCATGTATGATAGTCTGACCGACCCGGCCCAGCGGGTGCAGTTCGTGACTGGACTGATTAGCTATTTGCCGGAAATCATCAACAGATGACATTATCGCATGCGGGCCGGAGCGCTGATATGATTGGCGAAACGCCGGCTGCGGCGGGAACTGCTTGCTGATTCAATATGGAGCTATGTATGGAGACCGGCAAGGCGGACATGGTGGCCTACTGCGGATTGTACTGCGCCCAGTGCAGAGCTTTCACAAAAAACCGATGCCCCGGCTGCCACGAGAAAACCAACGCCAACTGGTGCCGCGTGCGCTCTTGCTGCATCAAAAACGGGCATGAAAGCTGCGCGGACTGCACAACGTTCGACGATCCCAACAAGTGCCGCGGCTTCAACAACCTGATCGCCAGGGCATTCGGGTTCATCTTCCGCTCCGACCGGCGTGCATGCATTCAGCAGATCCGGCAGAAGGGCATCCAGTTTCACGCGGATGAGATGACCCGGCTGGGGCGCCAATCAATTCGCAGGTGAGGCCGGCCGGATCACATCTCGGTCCGCGGCCCGTACTACTTGTAGTTTCCTTCGCGCCGCCAGATGTCGAGCATGTATTCATACCGCTGTAGCGGCATCCCCGTATAAATGCAATTGCTCGTGCCGAAGATGTAACCGCCGCCGGGCATGCCGTGCCGCAAGGCGTATTGAACGGACTGGAGAACCTGATCGTCCGTGCCCGTCTGAAGCAGGGCGCAATTCACGTTGCCGATAAGGCACACCTTCCTGCCCACGCGGCGTTTGACCTCGGCAATGTCCACGCCGCCCTGCGGGTCGATGCTGTGCAGGGCGTGAGGATTGGCCGACACCAGCGAATCAAGTATCGGCATGATGTTGCCGTCGGTGTGCTTGATGACGTAGAAGCCCATCTCGCGATAGCCCGCGATCAGCCGCGTCAGATACGGCGTGATGAACTCGTCGAACATCGCCGGCGACAGAAACGGATTGCTGTTGTAACAGTAGTCGCTGCACAGGGCGAACCCATCCAGCACGCCCCTTCCCCGCCATTTGCCGGCGTTTTCAAGGGCGCTATCGACGCGGCGCTGGGCCTCATCCTTCACTGCCTGCGGCTCATCCGCCAGACGCGAAACGAATTCCATCATCTGATCGCCGTCGGGAATCTTGTAGGTAGCATCTCCATGAATGCACGTGAAATACTCCCCGCCCGAGATCTCGCCGATTTTCTCAAGGCAGCGGATGTTCGTTTCCAGGTCCCAGCCGCCGGGCGGGTGAAAGAAGATGCCCGAATGCTCGTAGGTCCGCGCCGTCTGCACGTACAAGTCGGCGATGTCCGTGATGTGCAAGTCGCGCTCGCATTGGGACATCTGGTTCCACTGCCTGTAATTCCGCTGGCTCGGATGCACTCGCCCGAAGGCTTCCATCGTCAGAAAGAAGACCAGTTCAAAATGCGGCACTCGCCCCGCAGGCTGGCGGCCTTCCAGGGCGGCAATGAAGTTCTCTCGGGCTGTAGGCGCTTGTGACGACATGATCCTTCTTCCGTTAACTAGTACAACTTCGTTGTCCTGGACCTTGCTCATCTGACCGAATTGCATTCTACCGGTGCTTTAGCAAGCTATTGCATAGGATTGTTTCGCTATTTGTGGTATAAACTCAATAGTATGAGTTCGTCTGCCCCCATGTTCCGCTGGCCTCGGCAGGCAGCGCCGAGGGTGAGAATCGCCGGCCGGTTTCCACTGAACTGCCGCGACTTCTCGCACATTTATCGCAGCCACACCCACGCGATTCACTTGTACGATTACCACGGCGTCATTCGCTTTGCGGATACGGAGTTTGAGATTTCGCCGGGCGTGGTGACGATATCCCCCGCCGGCGGCAATACGTCCTATCACGTGCCTCGACGCGGGCATCATTTGTGCGTTCACTTCTTTCCCGTTTCGCTCGCCGGCCCGCGTGTGAAGATACCCTTGCACCTTTCACCGGGGCCGCATTCGAGCGTCCTGTTCCAGCGCATCCCTCACATCGCCAGGCTGCACCAGATAGCCTCGGAGCACAGTGCGCGCGCCGCCACCGCCGGCGCTGCCGCATCCGCAGCGATGCAGGAGATGCTGTTGTACCTGGCCGTGATCGCCCAGGGCGCACACCTCATGCGCCCCCAGCCGCCGCGGTCCATCTCGGCGGTGGACGCCGTTGCACGCCTCTTAATGGAAGAGATGTCGGAGCCGCTGGACGTTCGGCGCCTGGCGCGCCGCGTTGGCCTCAGCCGGGACTATCTGACCAAACTCTTTCGAGCGAGATTCGGCACGACGATTCCTGGCTATTTGCAGGCTCTGCGCATGGAGCACGCCAAGCAGCTTTTGACCGACACGAACATGCCCATCAAGCTCATCGGGGCCAGCGTGGGCTACCCTGACCCTCAGCATTTCAACAAGCGCTTTCGAGAATCCGAATCCCAAAGCCCCTCCCAGTATCGCCGGCCCACGCCGCTTATTCTTCGCACAACATCCACGTAGCGCAACCAGCGCAACACACGAAGCCCCGCATGGCAATGCGGGGACCTGATAACTATCGCGCAGCGAATCCTCGCCGTTGTATTCGTTGTTCGAACAACATCCATGAATCGAAATCAGCACGACGCGTCTTTTCTACTGTTCACCTGTTCTCCTGTTCTACTTTCTCGGCCGAAGGCCGTGCGGGGACCTGATAACTATCGCGCAGCGAATCCTCGCCGTTTGCTGTTTGATTCGCGTCGTGATTATCGAAAGAAAAACAAATACAACGGCGAGGTGTCGCTCCGCTCCTAAAGTGAGGTCCCCGCATTGCCATGCGGGGCTTCGTGCGTCGCGCTGATTTCGATTCATGGATGTTGTTCGAACAACGAATACAACGGCGAGGATTCGCTGCGCGATAGTTATCAGGTCCCC
>JAAYCO010000210.1 GCA_012729725.1 Planctomycetota bacterium | reverse complement strand
GAAAGAACCCCAGAGGCTTTTGCTGGCGGACGTAGCTGCGGCTCGCCTGCGGTCTCCTGGCCCTGAATGAGCGCAGCGAATCGAAGGGCGTTCACCTTCCACTGTTCAGACTTTTTTGCATTCAGCTTAGAATCGCACGGTTATTGCACAGTGCTTAGTACCTGTTGGACCGCCGCCGCAGCACCAGCCCAACGGCTCCGAGAAGCAGCAGGCCCGCCGTCAACGGTTCCGGTGTCGGATTGATGACAATATCGCCTTCTTCGCCAAGCACCGCGCCTTCGCCGATTTCGAATCCCGGGGGCGGCACTATCGGGCGCTCGCTGATCTGGAATGAAGACGCTCTGGGCGCTTCGAACGATGGATACATGGTGGAGTAATAGCCGATGCCGTATCCGCCGAATCCGGAGGTGGTTCCCTGGCCGATTTCCAGGCCTGCGATTGGCACATAGTCAAACACCCAGCGGACGTTCTTTCGCCAATCCTTGAAGTGCATCTCAACAAGGCCCGAGGGATTCACGACGTCGCCGGGGTTGGTGTCAAGGAACCCATCTTTCGACCAGTCTGATCCAATAGAGCCGGTGGTCTCCAGCAGCTCCGACACATCCTCAGGCGTATAAGTGAACCTGCTGCCAACAAGCGATCCCGCGCTGGCGATGCCCGCCATTGCCACGATTGCCACGATCATGACTAATTGCTTCATTCTAATCTCCCTCTACAAGCCTCGGGGGCTCGCCCGGGTTTGCGCATCTACCTTTGCCTGCGGCGTTTGAACAGCATTGCCGAGCCCATGGCCAGCAACGCCAGCGTGCCGGGCTCGGGGACATGGGGGCCGCCCTCGCCAATTTCGAAATCATCCGGCGGCGGCGCTGCCGTAACGGCAATGCCGCTGATATCAACCGCGTATGACAGATGGAACAAATCCTCATCCGCCACGGGCTGATCGAATGTTATGGTGATCGTCGTGTTGATGTTGCCGTACGAATCGGTCGTCTTTGCGATGTCCAGCGTGTAGTCCACGCCGGTAATCACCAGGCTGTTCTCCACCAGCAGCGCCCGCGCCAGAGTGATGGTGTATCCGTTGAACGTGCTGCCCGTGGTGTTAACAACGTCCTTGTCGATCATAAGAGTGGTGACATCGGCGCTGGTTCTGCCAAACAGAGTGTTGCCGATTGCCGTGGAAGGATAGTCCACCGAGTACTCCTGCCTGCCTTTGAAGAACCACTTGCTGTCGTCGTCGGCATCGGCGCTGAGATACGGAGAGCCGCCACTTGGCCCAAAGTAAACCGGGCTGGAGTCATCGTCGAAGGTTGGCTCCGCGGGAAAACCGCGAAAATCAAGATCGGTATCGAGCACCGCAACACCGGCCAGAACCGGCGAAGCAGCCAGGACGAACGCAACCGCCACCGCGGCAAGAAGATGACCTTTGAGCATTTGTTCCTCTCTTTCTGCCATAAGCAAGAGCCTATGCCAAGCTCCGCCTCAAGCAGCGCGTAACCTCGGCATGGCAACTACTCTAGCATATATTCCCGTTTTTGGCAAATAATTCTTACACCTTTCCTCCCGAACTCCGCGGCGCATCAGCGGTCAACCAGACACAAATTCTGGAATTCCCGGCACAAATGCCTTGCATTCCCGCCATAGCGGATATATTATCCTTACTTGGCCAACTTGAAGGATATTATATTCTTCACCGTGCCGGAGCAATAGATGTCAAACGACCAGAGAAAACGTCATGACGCCGACCAGCAGGGCGATATCGCCGGAAGGTCGTTTCCCGTCAGGTTGCAGGTGCTGGGCAACACGCTGGCGGAGGCGGAGAAGAAGGTTGGGGAGTACTTCCTGTCCAATCCGTCGGCTGCGTATTTGTCAATCACGGAGGTTGTGCAGGACAGCAAGCTGGGCTACGGCACGATAATAAGGTTCTGCCGCAAGCTCGGGTGCAGCGGGTTCCAGGAGTTCAAAGTTCTGCTCGCCCAGGAACTGGCGTCTGCCGGCGGGGCCGCCCCCCCTTCCGACGCCGATCCGGTGGCTCGATACGCCGACAAGATCGCCTCGGAAATCGCCAACACGCAGCGCATGCTTGATCGCCAGACACTTGCCCAGGCAGCACAACTGCTTAATGAGAGCCGGCAGGTTCTGCTGGCCGGCATTGCGGGTTCCGCCCCCCTGGCTGCCGGCTTTGACTACCGCCTCAGCAGGCTGGGCGTGAACTCCTCCGCCGTATGCGACGGCTATAACCTTGCGATTCGCGCCTCGTCGCTGAACGCGGGCGACGTGCTGTTCGCGATAAGTTTCTCTGGAGCGACGAAGGACATACTGACCAGCGCCCAGCTGGCCAAGGAGGCCGGGGCGAAGATCCTCTCGCTGACCAATTTCGTCAAGGCGCCGTTGGTCGAACTGGCGGACCTGAGCCTCTTCAGCGCAACCGACCGTGACCCGATGTCTTGCGAGATATTCTCGAACATATCCAGCAACTTCGTGCTGGACGTGCTGTTCTCGAAGCTCTACGAGATTCGCCCGCAGGCCTCCAGCGCCGTCGAGAGGACATTCAAAGCTATTTCAGATCGACGTATTTGATCGCAATTTGTCATACCGGAGAAAGTCGATGAATCGAGATCCAGTGTTGCCCAGAAAGACGTCCATTTCCTACAAGACGCAAGAGAAAACGGTCATGCGAGGCTATGACCTCAGCGAACTCGCCGAGTCGGGCTATTCGTTCTGCGACGCGATGTTCATCCTGTTCCAGAACCGCATACCCACCGAGGCCGAGGAGAAGATGCTCAAATACGAGATGGGCGAATTCCTCGAGCATTCGATGTCGCCGTCGGCAGCGGGCGCTATCGGCGTTATCGCCGGAAGGCCCAACCTGCCATGCGCCATCGCGGCGTCAATCATGACGTTCGGCGGCGTGCACGGCCCCGGCGCCGCACACGGGTACATGATGAACAAGTACATCGCCCGCGCCGCCGAGGAAGGAAAAACGCTCGACGAAATGGCCAAGATTCTCGTTGACGAATATATGGACGCCGGAATGCCCGTAATGGGCATGGGCCAGCCTCAGCACAAGGACGGCGATCCGCGAGCGGAACCCACGCACGTGAAGCAGGAAGAGCTTGAGATCGGCGGCGTTTACCTCGAATTCCAGCGAGCCGTCGAGAAATACTTCCACGAGCGGCGAGCGCGCGAGAAGAAGTCATACGTGGGCGTGAACGTCGTGGGCGCGGGCAACACCGCATTGTGCGACATCGGCTTCGCCCCCAACGCCGCATGGTGCATCGGCAGCGTGACGCGAGGGTTCAGTTGTGCCGCCCACGCTCTTTACAACATGAAGAAGGGCCGGGCCTGGGCCGCCTCGCGCAACGAGCCGATGGTGCAGATGCTCGATCTGAGCATGATCAAGTACATCGGTCCCGCCGACCGTCCCGTCCCCACGCAGAGTCAGCGTCAACAGTACGCCAAAGAGCAGAAGGAACAAGGAGAGTACAAGCAATGGGTGATCTAGAAGTCGCAATGAATACGTCGCCAGCCCCGAAGCCCGCCAGCGCGAAGCCTGTGGCGCCGATAGGCAATCTGGACAGTCCGAAAATGCCCTACAACTACGCCGCTCGCGAATACGGCACGGTTTCCATGGACCATTCGCGCCCCCCCTTCCAGTGGGTTTCGGAGGTGGCGTATAAGAACGTGCATCGTATAGTCGCCCGCGGATATGACACCACCGAGCTTGTCGAACAGGGCTACGGAGTGGTGGATATTCTGTTCATCGACTTCCAGTCGCGAATCCCGCTGGTTGAAGAAGAACAGATGCTCAACTACGTGATGATCCTCGCGCTGGAAGACGGCCTGTCCATGCCCGCCGCGATATCAAGGCTGGTCGCCAGGTCCAAGACGTTTCTTACTCAGGCATGCGGCGCTGCCGTGCTGTCCTTCGGCCACGCCTTCGGGGCGTATTCCGCCTTTGGCAACATGCTTGAGAAGTACGTCAAGATGGTGTGCAAAGGCGCGACTGTTCAGGACGCTGCAAAACAGCTCCTGGCCAAGCACGGCAACGACGAGGCGCTGGGCGTATCCGACCTGATGCTTGAAGATCCCGCCGCCAAAAGGATGATCGCCCGCGCGAAGAAGCTTGGCGTCGCCGGCAAGCACATAGAACTGATGGAAGAGGTTGTCAGCCAGGCCAAGCGCCACAGCGCAAAGCCGGTGGATATCGACATGCTCGGCGCTATCGGCGCGACGATGATGGACCTCGGTTTTACGCCGGAGGCCACGTGGGCCATTCTTGCCGTAACGCGGGCATTCGCGGCAGGAGCTCACTACATCGAAGAGGTGGAACGCGAAGGAACCACGCGACTTGGCGAAACTCTGACGCCAAAGGAATTCTACGACGGTCCGGCAGACCGCCCTGTTCCACCGCTTGCCGAGGGCCGGAAAAACGCCAAGCCGGCGCAGACGTTCACCCCCGACGAGTGGAAGAAGGCATTCGAGGAACGCCAGAAGATGTACGGAACCGGCTACCGCATTGTTGAAGAGATCGAAGATCCCAGCAAAAAGACCGGCGTCAAGAGCACCGGCCGATGAGAAAGATTATGAGTGACGATATCAAGCTGATGTACGCCAACGCCCGCAAGGCATTTGCGACGGTCGAATACTGGCCGCAGGATCGAGTGGACGAGATGGTCGCCGCGGTCGGCTGGGAGTGGCAGAAGGAGCACAACGCCGCGCATCTGGCGAGAATCGCGATTGATGAGTCAGGCATCGGCGTGTACGAAGACAAGGCTGCGAAGATTCGCAACAAGACTCGCGGCACGATGCGAGACCTGATAGGCGCCAAGACCTGCGGCCTCGTCAGCGAGGAACCCGCCAAAGGCCTGAAAACATTCGCCAAGCCAATGGGCGTTATCGCAAACGTCGTGCCGTGCACGAACCCCGAGTCCACCGTGTGCTGCCTGGGGCTTAACATCCTCAAAACCCGCAACGCGATGATCGCCACCCCCCACCCGCGCACGCAGGGCAGCACGTTCGAAACCGTCGAGATCGGCAGAAAGGCGCTGAAGAAAATCGGCGCGCCCGAAGACCTGTTGCAGTGCATTCGCCAGACCAGCAGGGAAAAGACCCGCGAACTTATGGCGAGTTGCGATTTCGCCGTCGCCACCGGCGGAGCAGCACTGGTGCGGGTGGT
>JAAYCO010000209.1 GCA_012729725.1 Planctomycetota bacterium | reverse complement strand
GGTTGCGAGGGCGGATGCCGACATGTATAATCCCGCCAGGAGCAGGCAATGAAGGTACTTCTAACTGGCGGTGCGGGGTATATCGGCTCACACGTTGTGCGGGCCGTCCGAGGGGCGGGGCATACACCGATTGTCTATGACAACCTCTCGAAGGGTCACGCCGAGAGTCTTGAGGCTGATCTAATCGTGGCAGACGTATCTGACGGGGCTGCCCTCAGGGTGGCGCTTGAAGAGAATGAGATAGACGCCGTAATCCACTTTGCCGCTTTTATAGAGGCAGGCGAATCGGTTGGCGAGCCCGGCAGGTACTTCCGCAACAATACCGTTGCCGGCCTGACGTTGCTTGAGGCAATGCGTGAAACCAACGTCAAGCGCCTGGTTTTCAGTTCCACCGCAGCTGTGTACGGCCAGCCGCCGGTCGTGCCCATAGAAGAAGATTCGCCTCTTGTGCCGATCAACCCCTACGGGTCGAGCAAGCTTTGCGTGGAGTACATGCTGCGCGCCTACGCCCAGGCATATGGAATGGGATTTGTCGCCCTTCGGTACTTCAACGTCGCCGGGGCCGATCCCGCCGGCGACATTGGCGAGGATCATACGCCCGAGACGCACCTGATACCGCTGGTGCTTCAGGTTCCTCTTGGCAAAAGAGAGCACATCACGATTTTCGGCCAGGACTACGATACCCCGGACGGCACATGCATTCGCGATTATATCCACGTCTCGGATCTGGCCGACGCCCACGTGCTGGCGGCCGGGGCCATCGAGCCCGGCATGGTCAAGGTGTATAACCTGGGCAATGGCGAAGGTTTTTCGGTGAAGCAGGTCATCGAAACCTGCCGCACGGTTACGGGTCATTCTATTCCGGTTGTCATTGGTTCTCGTCGTGCGGGCGATCCCGCCCGGCTGGTTGCATCCAGCGCCAGGGCCATGCGCGAGCTTGGCTGGCGCACGAAATTTCCGCGTCTCGAAGAAATCGTCACACATGCTTGGAGATGGCACAGCAACCATCCCTCAGGTTATGCGTAGCAGCGGCCTGCATTGGCGACTGGTGCGATTAAGAAAGGAACATCATGGCAGAAGTATCCGCGCGTCGTCTTCCTGTGAGCAAGAATCATGTGGCCAAGCCGATTACGTTTGGCGTTTGCGCGACGGGCGATCCCCGGATTGATGCCGATTCAAGGAAGCGGTGTCAGAACATCGTGGGTCTTGTTGCGGATGTTGTCGCCAAGCGGGTCAAAATGCCCGACGGCAGGCCGGTTGAGGTGGTTTACAGCGACCTTCTTATTGACGGCGAAAAGCAGGCGGACATCGTGGCCGCTCAGTTCCGCTCGGCGGGGGTGGACGCCCTCATCCTCGCGCCGGACACCTGGGCGTTTCCGCAGCTTACTCTCATCAGCCTGCTGTCGCAGTTGGATCCGAACATGCCGGTCAACATCACCTGCGGCAACAGCGGGCCGAAACCCGGCGTGGTGTTCGCACACGCGGTGAACGGCGCGCTGGCTCAGTCGGGCAGGCTTGTGGCGCTGAACGTCGGCACCTGGCCGGACACGGGCATGAGCCCGAAGATGACCGATTCGACGGCTGACGCTCTGGTTGACTGGTGCTACGCGGCGCTTGCTCGCGCGGGGCTTCGCGGCAGGCGCGTTGCCGTTTTCGGGCATGATTCGATGGGAATGGAAACGGCCCTCACTCATGTTATTGCAACACGCAAGACGTTCGGCCTGGAAATCGCCCGACTCGACATGAAGATGATCGCCGACATGCTGCAGAAGGGCGCTTACGACCAGAAGGAACTCAAGTCGCTTCGCGCCTGGGTAGACAAAATGGTCGGCGACAGGCTGGAACTGAAAACGGCAGAGCAGGGCGAGTTGTTCAACAAGTCGCTGGCCCTTTACCTGATCATGCGCGACCTGCTTGACGACCTCAACGCCGTCGGCGGCGGATTCATGAACCAGCTTGAATGGGGCAGCGACAAACGCGGGCTGCCGCTGCCCGTTCCCGACGTGGCGGAAAGCCTTTTCAACTCGACGTTCGACCACAACGGAAGCAAGAGCGCTGTGCCGTTTGCAACCGAGGCCGATGTTCAGGGCCTTTTGACAATGCTGGCGATGACATGGCTTTCGGGCGGCAACCCGCCGCTGTTCATGGACTTCCGCAAGGTATGGGAATCGTGGGAAATTAACGCCCTTGCCGCCAAACTGGGCGTGAAGGTTCCTGCCAAGGCCCTGTGGGCTACAAAGGGATTCGTCGACGGCGACAACAGCGGTTCGGCAAGCTTCAACTGGGCGGCAATGCCCGGGGCGTCGGCGGTCGAATGCATGAAAAACGTCCGCATGCCGCTTGCCGATGAAGGCTATTTCCCCGGCGGCGGAAACAGCGTCACCTATGTCAGTCCCGGCGGCATCGAAGGCATCGCGGCGAGACTGGCCTACAGCTCGATCAACAACATGTTCTCTCTGGTCTGGGATGAAGCAGTCACAATCGACATGCCCGACAAGCTGGCGCAGGCCGTATGCGCCACATCAAACGCAACGTGGCCGCATACGTTCGTCGTGCCGAAATACGCCAGGATGGAAGAGTACAAGCAGTTCGCCCCCGCAAACCACTTCCACATGACGTGGAATCTGCCTGTCGCCAGGCTTCAGCACTGGATGGACTTGACGAACGTTCTGGATGTCGGGCCGTGGGCCGACAGGCCGGCGTTGATCAGCGGCGTTGACCGCCCCGCGCCGCTGCTGCACCTGTTAGCCGGCGGAGAGGCCGCCGCAAAGGCCATGCTCAGCAGATAGAGGTCTACTTGTGAACATGGTTCATGCGGCACAGGTTTCGCCACGTGGCGGCTGCTCGATCGTGCAGGCCCATGTTCTGTAGCGCCAAGGCCAGCGCCGAGCGGATCTGCGTATTGTCCGGGGCGCCCGCGGATGCTGCTTCCATGTGGCGCACGGCCTTTTCGAGCTGGCGACGGTCCGTGTACAACAGGCCCAGGCGGTAATGAACGTCCGCATACGCCGGCGCCAGTTGCAGTACGCCCTTGAAGGTGGCTATAGCCTGGTCGTTCTGGCCTAGCTCCTGCTGGGTTATGCCGAGTTTCACCATCGCCTGCGTGTACGTCGGGTTGATCTCTATGGCCTTGCAGAACTGCTCCATTGCTTCCTGGCATCTGCCTTCGCTTCGAAGCAGCACGCCGTAGCGATACCTGACGTCGGCATGGCCCGGATGCAGCGCAACCTCTTCGGCGTGCCGATCAAGCTGCTTGTGCAACAGCTCCTCGTTCTCAAGGGCGATATCCTCTGGGGCCTTTGTGACCTGCGGCTCAAAGCTCTTGTGGGCATCCGCAGCCGCGGCCGCTCGCAACTGTAGTCTCGCCATCTCGGCCAGCAGAAGCGTGCTGTTGGGTTCAAGAGAGCCGGCAAGCTCGAAGCTCTTTATCGCATCCTCGGGCCGGCCCTCAGCCGCCTGCGCGACACCCATGCCGATGTAACTGACGAGCAGTGAATCGTTAAGGTCGGTCGCCTGATGAAACGCCTCCGCCGCCTCTTCCCACCGGCCGTTGCTTAAGTGGTGCGCTCCAAGCTTGACCACCGCCTCAAGATACGTGGGCTGAAGCTCGATGGCTCGCAGGTAGTGCCGCATTGCGGCAGGGCTGTTGCCGATGCTGTCATAGAGGTCCGCCAGTCGAACGTGAAGGTCCGCAAACGGTCCTTGCTCTTCCACCATTCTGTGAAGTCGCTCTATTGCTTCTCGCACCTGGCCGTCGGCGACAAGGGCCTCCACCTGCTGGTCCACCAGCGACCAATTCTCAGGCTCCATTGCGATAGCCTGCTCGAATGCCTCGATTGCCTCGGTGAACCTTCCTGCGTTGAAGAGCAAATGCCCCAGCGATGCCCTGAGCCACGGCTGGTCTGGCTCTATGCGGCACATGGCCTCATGCTGGTCAATGGCCAGATCGAAATCGCCTTCTTTCACGGCGATGGCCGATAGCCGCTGGCGGGCGGCCAGAACGTTCTCGTCGGCGGAAATCGCGTCCTTGTAGTACTCCGCCGCCTTGGCGATCTGGTGCATTCGCTCCAGACAGAATCCTATGGCAAAAAGCACGTCCCATTGGCCGGGTCGAAGCTCATTCGCCACTCGAAGATGCGTCAGGGCTGCGTTGGCGTTGCCCAATTCGTCGCACGCCACTGCAAGGGCGCATCTGCCGGCGATGCTATCCGGATGCGTCCGGCAGTACTCGGCAAGCATGATCTGCGCCTGGTGTGCGGAGGATGAATTCAGTTTGGCAAGCGCAATGGCCAGTTCCTGGGCCTCGGCTTTCGAGACAGTCTCTTCGACTGCTTTGGCGAACTCGTCATCGGGCAGGTCCACCACGCGGTAGTATCGGCCCAGGATGTCGTCGAGGCTTTGTTGCAGACCTCTGCCGAGCATTTCCAGCAAATGGCTCACGTATTCAATCCTTTGTTCGTCATGAGGTTGTTTAAGCAGCAAGCCGTTTCATGGCCGCGGCGGCGCGCTTGTAATCGGTTTTCAGTTCCATTGCCCGTTGCAGATGATTGCGGGCCTCATGCGTGGCCTTGGCTTCAATCAGCAGTTCGCCAGCCAGGCAGTGCACGTCCGGCCAGTCGCCGCCGGCCTGGAACGCCTGATTCAGACACTCGATGGCTCTTTGTTGCTCGCCCACCATGGCATGCAGTTGGCCCAGCAGGGCGTAAGCAGCAGCGTATGAAGGATTCAGCGACACTGCCTTGGCGGCGTGTTCAATGGCGTGCTTATACTGCCCCAATCGTTCAAGGATTCTAGCCGCGTGCATGTGCAGGTCCGCGTATCGGGGATAAGCGTCGAGCGCCGAGTGCACCGCCCAGAGCACCAGCTCAAGGAGCTTGCGGTTGTCGCTGTTGTCGGCGTTCTGGCACATGGCGGCCTGCACAAAGTCGCTCTCCATCGCGACGTATTGCCACAACACGCGTACAGCGGCCAGTCGGGCGGACGCCATGTCCGGCAGTCGAACGACAATCTGCACTCCTGCCTGCCTTGCTGCCTTCAGGGCCAGGCACAGACGATAGGCCGTCATGATGTCGTCGGGTCGAAGCTCAAGCGCTCGCTGAAATGCCTCAATCGCGCCGGGCAGATCGCTTGCCGCAGCCGCAGCCAGACCAAGATACACATGAGCCTGGGCACAGCAACAATCGGCGTCAGTCGCCAGCGCGAAGTCTTTGCGAGCCTCGGCATGATTGCCCTCCGCCGACTTGAACAGGCCCGACTGCATGTACAATTCCGCGTCAGGACCCACCTGCCTCATCGCCTTCTGAACGGTCATGTAAGCGGCCTGGCGTTTGCCCGCGAACCATTGCGCTTGCGCAAGTTTGCGCCAATGCCGCACGTTTTCCTTGCGAGATTCCACCGCGTTTTCCATCTGGCAGCAGCAGTTATCGAGCCTGCCTTGCCGCCAGTAGGAATCAGCCAGCCTTTCATGAAGCTCGTCGCTGCCCGCGCCCAGCCGCAGCGCAAGCAGAAGATGGCTCTCGGCCGGCCCGAAATCGTTGCCTTCAAGCGACGCAAGCCCAAGACGCGCATGCGCGAGCCCGAGATAAGTCTTTGCAGTCTTTGAAATTATGTCCTGTCCGTCTATCAGTGGCGCAAGGGCATCAACCGCTTCCTGATAGTCGCCTTTCAGGAAAGCGGCGATTCCACAGCGATACCTCTGGGGACGTTTTAGGGACGACTCCATCGCGACCTCCACAGAATCTATCGGCATGCCGGGGCGGTGGATTCAGCACGGAACGGCTCAAGAAGACGAAGAATTCTGATGAGATTTAATGGTAACGCCGGAGCCCGAACCCCAGGGAAATGCCCGCCTGCCAGGCCAGCAGCCGACGCCGCGTTAAGCCAGCCCACGGGCAATCACATTTGCAGCATTTGGACCAAGCGTCAGTTCAACGGGGGTGACCATACCACCAGTCGCACTCCACCCTATCGCAACGCGCTCTAGTTCACATGCTGACGGCCCTGCGGTTCAGTCGATACTGGCGCGGCGAGGTGTTGAACTTTGCCCAGAATCTTCGATAGAAATGGCCGAGGTTGTTGAATCCGCTCTGGCGGGCGATTTCCTGAATCGGGCGGTTTGTCATCTGCAGGAGTCGTGCCGCCCGCTCCAGGCGCAAGCGGTTGACCAGCTTCGTCGCCGTCGTGCCGTAGAACCGACGAATGCTTCGGTTAACATGACGCGGCGAGCGGCCGGCCAGTTCGGCCAGTCGCGCTGGGCCCAGCGCCAGTTCATGTCCGCTGGTGAATTCAGCGAGGGCCGTCTCCAGCCACTCGGGACCGGCGTCACCGGCGGGGCGGTGACGGTTCTTGCGGATCAGCACCAGGAGCGACAGGATAAACCACTCCGCCATCAACTGATCGCGCCCACTGCCGGCGAGCATCTCAATAATCTCAGCCAGACGGTCAATTTCAGGCGGTCCGAGGCGTTGAATTGTCCCGGAACTGCGCTGCTGCCCCCAAATAATCCCGATGTCCCCAAGGGATCGTTGAAGCACATCTTCCACGAGCTTCGCGGGCAGGGCGACGTTGACGTAGGATGCCCGCTCCTGGCCGCGCGCCCGCAAGGTATGCCTATCTTCCGGCGCCACCAGTATAAGATCGCCGGCGTCCAGAGGTTGCGCCGTTCCGTTGATCATGTGCGTGAGGCGGCCGCGTTCGAGCCAGAACACTTCATAGAAATCGTGGCAATGCATGGTCCCCTGCACGCGCGACCAGCACTCGTAGCGGGCGACGTGCAAGTTCTGATCCCGCGCGAGATAGTCATCGAGGTGCAGGCGTCGAGTGCTCATGTCCGAATAGTGTAACAAAATGCGACAATTATGCAATCACGCGTCTCCTTAGGATAAGTATCCTGTAATGTGGACTTTTTAAGGAGACCTCCATGACTTCTCGTGAACGCATGATGATCGCCCTGAGCAACGGCCGCCCAGATCGCCTGCCATGCCAGGTCCACGGGTGGATGGATTTCTATCTCAAGAACTATTTGGGTGGCATGGATCAGTGGGCCGCTTTTGAGAAATTCGAAATGGATATTGCCATCTACGTCAGCCCCAAGTACATCTACGACGAGAAGGATTTGGCCAAGTGGCAGGTGAATGAAACCTACATCGGCCTGGACTCCACCGGCAACAAGACGTTTTCCATCGACATCACCACGCCCAAGGGCAAGCTGCACAGCCAGCTTACTCGCACTGAGATCACAGGCTTCCGCACCGAGCACCTGCTAAAGAACGAGCGCGATTTTGAGGTGTGGAATGAGTTTTATCCGGTGCCGATTGCGGTGGATTTCACGCCGATTCGGGAAGCCAAGGATCGGCTGGGCGAGCGCGGCATCATTCGGTCGCATCCGTTCAGTCCCGGCCAGGGCAGCCCGTGGCAGAGCCTTTGTGTGCAGTTCGGCACGGAGGAATCGATCATGCTGGGCATGGATCAGCCCGACCTGCTGCACCACATGCTTGAGGGAATCGTGCAGAAGACGCTGCGCGTGACAGAGATGTGGAAGGGCACGCCGGCCGACATGGTGGAAGTTGGCGGCGGGGCCGGCTCTTGCAGCGTGATCAGCCCGAACTTCTATCGCGAGTTCGGCCTGCCGTATGACCAGCGGCAGAATAAGCTGTTTCATGAGGCTGGCTTGAAAGTGGTCAACCATTTCTGCGGCGCCTTGATGCCGATGCTAGATCTCGTCATCGAGAGCGGCGCGGATGGACTGGAAACCATGACGCCGCCGGGCATGGGTGGTGACTGCGACCTGAGAAAGGCCTCTCAGTTGGTGGGCGACAAGCTGTTCTTTATCGGCGGGTTCGACCAGAATGCGGGCTTCGAGGTGGGCTCGCCCGATGTCGCTCGCAAGCTGGTGTTCGAGTGCTTCGAGGCCACGCGGGACCACGCGGGATACATCTGCTGCCCGTCGGATCACTTCTTCAGAGGCGACCCCGCGAATGTTCAGGCCTTCGCTGACGCATGCAAGGAGTGCCGCTACTAGAGCGCTTTTACAAAGTGTTCGCCGGCTTTGTCTGGCTCCAGAATCAACTCGCGCAGTTGCGGCCCGTGCTCTCGCGCAATGGCCGTGGGGAATTCGGCATGAGGGGCTTACGTGCCACAAAGCCCAGTAAAACCAATGTGATCCAAAAGCGCCAGCAATTAATGCGTCAAAACGAGAAAACTGTTGAGAACAACTCTAGTAAGCCCCGCGGGCGCTGAGCACTGCTGGAATAGTCTGAACCAATATCATGGCGTCCAGCAGCAGCGACCGGTGATGGACGTAATAAAGGTCGAGCGCCACCCATTTGTCGTAGCTCAGTTCGCTTCTGCCGCTGACCTGCCAGAGGCATGTAAGCCCGGGTTTGACGGACATGCGGAACTTTTCCTGTCCTTTTGCCTGACAGGCTTCGTCTATCCAAAGCGGGCGCGGACCTACCAGCGACATCTGCCCAAGCAGGCAGTTAATAAGCTGGGGCAGCTCGTCGATGCTGCTGCGTCGCAGGAACCTGCCGATGCGGGTAAGCCTCGGATCGGCGGCGATTTTAAAGACGGGCCCGTCCTGTTCATTAAGCACTGCCAGCGCATCGCGATCGTTCTCGGCGCCGTCGCGCATCGTTCGAAACTTGAACATCGTAAACGGCTTGCCGCCGACGCCGGCGCGCAACTGCTTGAATATGATAGGCCCGGGGCTGGTCAGTCGAACACAAAGAGCGACAATGAGTATCAGCGGCGAAAGCGCCACAAGCAGTAGCGCCGACATGACAACGTCAAAAACCCGCTTTACCAGCCGGTACACCGGAGGCGCGCACAGGCATGGCACGCAGAAGACGGCCTGGCCGTTCAATTCCTCCGTATCGATGCGCTCCAAAAGCACGGACATAGTCTGCCCTCATCCGCCGCCCACCAGGCGCGTGTAGATCGCCTCATAGGATCTGGCGGATCGACTTACATCAAAGAGTTTGGCTCTAGACAACGCCATGGAACCCATGCGCCGCCTGAATGCCTCCTCCAATGAACATCGGCTTAACGCGGCGACGAGTTGAGCACCATCATCAACCCTAAAATATACTCCAGCCTCGCCTAAAAGCGCGACGTTTTCTTCAATATCACTGCAAACAATGCATCTTGCATGACTGGCCGCCTCAAGCAGCACAAGCGACATGCCCTCAAGAACGCTTGGCTGCACCACCACGGCTGCGTTTGCGTAAAGCGATTCAAGTCGCGGCCCATAAACGCCGCCCAGAAACTTCACATTCAGCCCTTGGGCTAAGTCGCGGCAGTGGCGACAGTAGGCATCGGAGCACATTTCTCCCGCGACCGCCAATGTTGATGTAACGTTCAGGCCCGCCCAGCACTTGATCAGAAGATCCAGCCGCTTCTCGGGCACAATTCTGCCCACAAACAGCGCATAGTCGTCCGCCGTAAGGCCCATGTCGTTGACATCAGCTCTCGCCCCGGCCCTCGGCGGCCTGACGCCGTTGGGAACGTATTCAACATGTCGCCCGAAGCGCGCCGACAGCTCCCTGGCCAGCGGTTCAGAAACCGCCGTCACGGCCGATGCTCTTTTCATTCCGCATGCAAGGCCGGCTTCCAGCACGCATTTGGCCATGCGGCTCCACTTGTCGCGCCTCCAGTCCGGGGCATGCACGGTAAAGACTATCGGCATGTGTCCGGCGGCGATAAAGCTTGTCAGCGCCGGCCCGGGCGAATGAACATGAAGCACATCCACGCCGCGACGCTTCACGTCCAGCATTGCGGTGAAGGTGTGGGTGATTGCATCAAGGTGTTTGCCGCCCAGCCCGGGCGTGACTATTACTCTGCCCGCAGTCGGCGGCTGATCGACTGGAACATATCCCCCTCTGCCGTAGACGATCACCTCGTGGCCCATGTGCGAAAGCTCGGCAGTGATGTCTTCCACCACTCGCTCGACCCCGCCCCAGCGGGCGGGGATACCGCGGCAGCCCGCCATTGCTATTCGCATTGCCGATGCTCCAGCGTTTCAGGAAGCCTGAACAAACCAAGGTGGGCCAACGCTTTCGCCCGCGCCATCCACAGAATCGCCCGAATGGGCTGTTGGCGGTACACGCTTCTGGCTGTGCATATCATCCAGCAGGCTTCGTGGCAGCGTGTGCTGAATGCCCTGGCATCGTTGGCGGCGGCCCCGGACCATATTTCGTTCCACTCGCACGCAATTATGTTGCCCATCGCCCTGCCAAGGACCGAGCAACTATGCACCGTTCCATCCGCCTGAAGGAAGAAGAAGTCCCGGCCGGCCCGGCAGCGAAAATGCTTCCGCCCGCCGATGAGCCGCAAATACGTGCCGCTCAGGAAGTGCGCCCGCAACCAGTTCTTCATCCGCCACGACTTGAGCCATCCGGCGGCGACTCGTTCAAAGGCCCGACGCGAGTCGTCTTCCACTTTTGGGCGGTCCACTTTTGTCACGTGCAGGTGGGTTGCTCCCGCATGTGCGGCAACGACGCCAAGTTCCAGCCCAGCGCTGTCGGCCATCTCGGCGACTGCCTGAAGCTGCCGCACGTTTTTGTCGCTGATCGTCATGCTCAGGCGCAGGCCCCGGTAGCCGCCGGCGACCAAGCTTTCGATAAGCTCGCGTGCATGCTCGAAGGTTCCGGACCTGCCACGAATTTCGTCGTGGGCGGCGCCTATGCCGTCAATGCTTATCGCCAGGCGTACGCGTGGATCGGCTTTGATGAGCAGGGGCATCGCGCGGCATATCTGCTCGGTCAGAATTCCATTGCTGGATATGGTTATCGTCGCGCGCGGGCAGCGTTTTCGGCACCTGGCGACGAAATCGACGATATCCCCGCGAAGAAACGGCTCGCCGCCGGTGATGTTGATGGTGGCCAGATCCCGCGGCAGGCGGTCCATGTGCTCGGGCATCAGCACATCGGCGGCTTGCGACTGCCAGATGTTGCACATGGTGCATCGCGCGTTGCACCTATGCGTGATGGCGATGATGGCGTCTCGGGGATTCTGCATATTGATCCATTATCGGCAATTGATGCTTACATCATGGCCAACGAGCCAAGTCGGTCGGTTTGATGATACCTCAGCAGCCGCATCCATTTGTCCAGCATTCTTTGGTTTGAGAACAGCTCGGCGCGCCTGATTCCTTGCGCGGCCATCGATGCCGCCGTGGTTTGGTCGTCCAGCACGCATTCAATTGCCGCGGCCAGGGCCGACGAATTGCCCAGGGGCGTCTTGAGGCCCTCTTTGCCGTGCGTGAAGATCTCCTTGAACGCAGGCGCGTCGGTAGTCACCACCGGCAGGCCCGCCGCCATTGCTTCAACTACTGCAAGTCCGAACGTTTCCCTGAGCGTCGCCAGGACGAACACGTCCGCCGTCTTCATCAGCGGGGCAACGCTGGCGACTGTTCCCACGGCGTGGGTAACGCCGGCGGCGCCGCAATCTGCCGACAAGCGAGCAAGCTCCGGACTGTCGGTTCCCCTGCCTGCAAGAACGAGCGCAAAATCGTCTCGCCTTTTCGCCAATTCTCCCGCAGCCAACAGCAACGTGCGGTGGTCCTTGTGGGGCATGAAGTTGGCCACGCAAACAAGAACCCGCTTGCCTTCGCATTGAGGCAGATCACCCCGCGGCGCCTGGCGGAACCGACCAACGTCGATGCCGTTGTGAACCGTGGCGATATGCCCGCCAATGCCGCGTCCTCGAAGTTCGTCGCGCAGATAATTGCTGACGCAGACAATCTGGTCCACCAGCCCTGCCGCCCGAAGCAGCTTGATGAACCGATGGTCGTGCGGTCCTTCGTTTAATCCAGGGACGGTATGAGCCCACAAGATTCTTCGCATTTTGCGACCGGCGGGCATCGAGCCCAGCAGCGCGAACATGCCCGTCCGAATGACGTCCAGCACTATGAAGATCCGGATGTCATGCCGCTTGATGATTCGTGCGACGCGAGCAGGCGCAAGCAGGCTTGTTCTTGTCGGGGCCAGACCGTCGTAGACAACCGCCCCAGCCGACGCGAAGTCCGCAGCCAGTCCGCCGCCGCGCTTGGCTGCGGCAACGACGACGTGCGAACCTTCGCTCGACAGTCGCCGGCAAAGATCCAGCGCCAGCAGTTCGGCGCCGCCGACAAGAAGATGGTTTGCGAATATCAGAACCTGCACACGCACCTCATATGCGCCATCGGCTTCGGCGGATAGCCAGCTCGTAGATGCCGATCACCTGCTCAAGCACTCGTCCGTCATCGTGCAGCCGGCGAACAAGGGCGTTTCCACGGGCGGCCATGGCGTCCCGCGCTGTGGCGTCGCCAAGCACCTCCGTTACGACGCGCTGCAATGACTCAACATCCCCGGCCCTGAAGAATCTGCCGGTAACGCCGTCGTTCACCCATTGTTGCAGCGGGGGCTGATCGGCGGCGATAACGCACCGGCTTGCGGACATCGCCTCCAGCAGCGACAACGGGCTGTTCTCATAGCATTTGCTTGGCAGCACAAGCGCATGACAGCGGCCCAATTGGGCGGCAAGGTCGTCGCGGCCAAGCTGGCCCGGCAGCAGCACGTTGGCGAGGTTCAGCCGCCGTGACTGTTCGATAAGACTTTCGAGCATCGGCCCGCCGCCGGCGATCACAATTTGGACGTCGCGCACCCGAGAGGCCAATTCAAGCAGAATCGCCGGGTCTTTCTGGTGGACAAGCCTTCCCGCAAAAAGCAGCATCGGACGCTCGGATTGAGGCTCGACAACTTCCATCGGCCAGATCGGGTTTGGCGCGGTGATGACCTTGGAAGCAGGCGCGCCGACCTGGCGCAGCACGCCGGCAAGGAAATCCGACGGACAGAGAAAGAAGTCGATGTGTGAAAAGTACCTTCGCGCCAGCCGTTGCACATAGCTCTCGATGGCCAATGCAGCCCCGGATGCGCCCGCGCAGGCGGCCCTCGCCGCGAGGTAGTAACGGTGCGGATGGCAGCGCGTGCACAGGCCGGCGGAGTCTTGAAAGTTCTTGGTTGGGCACGCCATTCGGTAATCGTGCAGCGTCATAACCATTGGCACGCGAGCGGCGGCAAGCACCGGCAGGATCGACGGCGTGAGATGGTGATAAATGCTGTGAAGATGCGCCACGTCAACAGGGTGCTCTCTGAGGAACCGTCGCAGCTTGTCGGCTGCATCGAAGTCATGGATCATTCTGCATATATTGGCAGCACCGCCGCGGGTGTAATCCACGAAGCCCGGAAGATCGGTCGTCGCCCCGGCTATGCGCGGATAGAACTCCTTTACGTCATGCCCAGCCTGGCGCTGAAGGTTGCTCAGCGCCCGAACCACGGTGCATGTGCCGCCGTGCGTCTCCAGCGCCGAGGGGTCCAGGAACTTGTCGATGTGCAGAATTCTCATCCCGCGGCACCCTTGCCCCATATCGCCGCGTTCGCCCATTGGCCCAGGTGTCGAAGAAGCTCGCCAAAAGCCCCCGCGACAAACGCCAGGTGCCGCGAGTGAAGGCTCATCACCGAAAGAAGGGCGTAAAGCGTCATTATGCCCCCGACGCCGTAGAAGAACAGCAACCATGCGCCGGCGCCGGATGGAAACGAATATTTAAGAATGTGCAAGAAGTTGCATACATACATCCGGCCGCGATTGTGCAGGTTGGGTCTGCCCCCGACGCCCGGGTCGTGCCAGAGCTTGAGTTGGGGGGCGAGAAAGACGCCATGCGACATGCCGAGCCGAAGGCAGAACTCGGTGTCTTCAAACAGCGCCCAGCCGCCCAGTCGTTCGTCAAAACGATGCGCCCGGGCGATCTGGCGACGAACGCTGATGCCTCCGCCCGTCAATCGATGCACGGGAACAAGTCTACCCGCCAGCGATTTGTTCAGGCGAATGTGCCTAGCCTTACAGCGCGGGCCGCACCACGGGCCCCGGCCCAGCACGAAGGATAGCGCCTTGATGATCCCGCCCTTAAAGGTGCGCGATGGAACGTCGTCTATCCGCGCCCCGACGGCGGCAACCAGTTCTTCCTCGTCCGCGTCATACAAAGACGCCAGCCGGGCGATGTAATCGCTTCGAAGGTAACAATCGTCGTCAAGCAGAAGAACAACATCAGCCGAGGCTCTGTCGATTGCGCAATTGCGCGAGGCCGGCAGGCAGGGCGTGTGGCGTCTTTCGACGATGAACGGAATTCCTGATGATTGGCACAGGTCGCCAAGGGAGGCGTCTATTTCGTCCGCGCCGTCGTTCACCACGATTATCTCGAGAGGCTTGTGCTCCTGGGCGACGATGGAATCTATCGCCCTTCGCAGGCACTGTGGGCGGTCGTGGGTGGCGATGGCGATGCTGATGGTTGTCTTCATGCCCGTCTCCCGCCGAGTCTCGCAGCCTGCCTGACCGCAGCCTTCAGGAGCGACTTCTGGCGCGAATCGAACAGCCAGGGCGTGAAGATGGCAGCAGCCACGACCAAGGCGACCGCCGCAGCCACCGCTGTAGCGCCCCATGGAATCGCCAGCACAAGCACCGCGGGGCTCACAAGACACACATATGACGAGACATGAAGCCGCTGTCGTCGCGACAGAAGATATGGAACTGCCACAACCAGGCTGCCGACGAACATGCCGATGCCAGCAGCCCATGCCGCGCCTGCCAGCCCGTAAGCGCTTAGCCACCATTGGGCCAGTGCGGTTATAGCCGCGGCGCCTCCGAGGACTGCAAGCAGCGTAACGCCCGGACGCTCGTGCAACCAGGCAACCAGATAGAGAATCCCAAGATTGCCCGTCGCCTGAAAGAACATCAGCAGTCCGGGCAAAAGATCGAGGCCGTCTCGCCAGACTGGTGAAACCACCAGCACCCACCACGGCGAAAGCAGGTATATCAACGCCGTCAGAACCAGCGTGGCCAGGGCCACCGCCTTAAACGCGACTTCCAGGCTGCGAATCGCCTGTAGGCGAAGGCCGCTTTCCCAGTGTTTTGCGACATGGGCGGATATCGAATTCCACGCCGCCGTCGCCAATAGCGACACCGGCTGAGATATCTGGAAGAAGAACCAGTACATGCCCGCCTGCGCGCTGTCGCCCCCGTAGTGTCTGCTGACAAGCCAGAAACTGAGGTACGTCATCGCCATCCAGACGGTATTGCTGAACATCGATGCAATGCCGAACCGGGCGATGCGAAGGAACGCGCCTCGCATGGGAGGAAGCTCGGCCTGGGCTTCCAAATCGCTTGCGGGTGTCGTGGCGTCCTGCACCGGTTGGGGCGGCATCTCGTCGGCAGGTTCAATCACATGGGGCCTGTTTGAGACCGCCGAAAGCTTCGGCCGGCAAGACTCAACAGCCTTGACCGCCGCGGAAAGCATGATCATTCCCACGCCCAGGCTTACGCCCACCGAGACCAGATGCGCCGTCAGAAGCGAAGCAGCGGTAGGGACCGCGACAACAGCCGCCAGGGCCGCAACCGTGAAGAACACGCTGAAGAAAAGCTCTATCGCAGAAACCAGCGTGTAAAGCCTCATGCCGGTAAGAAAGCCCAGCATGTTGACGTAAAGGGCCAGCACGCATGCGTTGGCGATTGCCAGAAGGACTATCCGCGTTTGCACAACGTGTTCGATCTGCTCGGAGGATGAAGAGAACAAGATCGAGGCTATCGGGCTATGCGCGGCGGCCGCTATCGCCGTCAAAAGGATAACACAGCCAAGAATCGGCATGCGTATGCGGCGATAGAAGTCTTCGAGCCTGCCCCTGGTTTCGAAAAGGCTTACATACCTGGCAAGGCCGTGGTTTGCGCCCAGCGGCAGCAGCGGCGTCAGCAGGCTGAAAAGAAGAAGCCCAAGCCCCCACAGGGAGTATTGCCCTTGAAGATGCACCTTATCGAAGAGCCGTGCAAGAAGGACGATTCGCACCAGCCCCAGCCCGCGCTGAAGAACAGTCGCCGGCACGTAAACTCTCACCGCGCCGGACATCGAAGATGCTTTCAGCAGGCGCCCGAGCAACGGCATAAGGGCTCCGGCCCTATGGCTTGTTTGGAGGCAAGATCCAGTGAAGCCGGCTCAACAAGCCGGTTGTATCCGACCATCAGGGCCATGAACCCCCAGAACAGGGCGTTGCTGGCGGGATCCCACAGCGGATCGACGAACATGGCGTTGATGAGATAGTTCAGCATGGCTATGAAGCCGACGATAACGAGGTCCCGCGACAGCCAGCCTCCGTT
>JAAYCO010000208.1 GCA_012729725.1 Planctomycetota bacterium | reverse complement strand
TGATGTTCGCGGAGGTCAAGTAGCAGAGAAAGCGTTAATTCCGCCGTCAGTACGCAAAGAGGGACTTATCAAAACGAGGCTGTTTCTGTAAACTATCCTGAATGCTTGCCAAGAGAATCATCCCCTGTTTGGACGTCGATAAAGGCCGAGTGGTCAAGGGCGTCAACTTCGTCGGCCTGCGAGATGCGGGAGACCCGGTTGAAGTCGCCAAAAACTACGAGGCTCAAGGCGCAGACGAACTGGTCTTCCTCGATATCACCGCATCGTGCGATCAGCGGAATATCATAGTGGATATCGTCCGCCACACGGCCGAGCAGGTGTTCATGCCCCTCACCGTCGGCGGCGGCATCCGCACGGTGGACGACTGCCGAAACCTGCTCAACGCCGGGGCCGACAAGGTGTCGGTAAACTCATCCGCGGTCAAAAACCCCGCGTTCATCACGGCAGCAAGCAAAAGGTTCGGCGCACAGTGCATCGTCGTGGCGATCGACCCCAAACGCGTCATCCGCGACGGCAAAGAATTCTGGGAAGTCCACATTAACGGCGGCAGAACCCCCACCGGACTGGAGGCTGTGGCCTGGGCCAGAGAGGTGGAGCGGCTGGGCGCGGGCGAAATTCTGCTTACGGTAATGGACGCCGACGGCACGCAAAACGGATATGACATCGAGATAACCCGCGCGGTGGCGCAGGCGGTGGACATTCCGGTAATCGCATCGGGCGGGGCAGGCTCGCCGGAGCACATTCGCCAGGTGCTCACCGACGGCTGTGCCGACGCGGCACTGGCGGCCAGCATTTTTCACTTTGAGCAATACAGCATCGCCCGGACGAAGGAGTACCTTCAGAGCCGGGGCGTGGCAATAAGGCCGGTCTCACCCGGCAGGGCAATTGGAGTAGAAGCATGACGTCAAGCGATGAGGAACAGATACCGCCGACGGCGCCTTTGCCGGCAGCCCCCCCCACGGCAGCCCCGACGCTGGAGAGGTACTTCAAGGCAATGGTCAAGCTGGGCGCCAGCGACCTTCACATCAAGCCCGGCGCGGTCCCGCACATGCGCGTGAAAACCCGCATCTCGCCCGTCCGCGGCGAGCCGATGGGCGGCGACGAAACGGCCCGCATGGCCGATGAACTGATGGACTTCAAGCAGCGGGCCTTCTTCGAGGCCAGCGGAAGCATCGACGTTGCATACGAAATCGAAGGCTCGGACCGGTTCCGCATCAACATCTTCCGCCAGCGAGGCAGCGTGGCGATGGCGGTTAGGCGAGTCAGCAGGGAGATTCCCGATTTCGCCACCCTGAACCTGCCGGCAGAGATGGAGACTATCTGCTCGTCCCACCAGGGCCTGGTGCTGCTTTCAGGCGCCACCGGCAGCGGCAAAAGCACCACCATCGCGGCGATGCTGGAACACATCAACCGCACCCGCGCGTGCCACATCGTGACGATAGAAGACCCTATTGAGTATCTCTATGCGTCCAAGCGGGCGCTGGTGAGCCAGCGCGAAGTGGGCATAGACGTTGCCGATTTCCAGTCGGCGCTGAAGTACCTGATGCGAGAAGACCCCGACGTGGTGCTCATCGGCGAGCTTCGAGACCACGAGACGTTCCAGGCGGCCCTCCAGGCCAGCGAAACCGGACACCTCGTCTTCGCCACCGTGCACGCGTCCAGCGCCGCGCAGACCATCGGCAGAATTCTTGATCTCTTCCCCGCCGACAGCAGGGAGATGATGCGCCAGTCGCTGGCGTTCAACCTGCGGGCGATCGTCTGCCAGAAGCTCCTGCCTTCCATCGCCGAGGGCATCGATCGCATTCCCGCGGTGGAAATCTTGCTTCAGAATCCGACCGTAAGGCAGTATATTTCTGATTCACGCGAGGCCGAGCTGAGCGACGTGATACGCTCGCTCGAACGCGAAGGCATGAAGAGCTTCACCAGCAGCCTGCTTGGGCTGATTGAAGCCAACAGGGTCGACCCGAAGGTGGCGTATTCGGCCGCCCCGAACGTCGACGAACTGAAGATGCTCATGAAGGGCATCTCTTCAGGAAGAACCGGCCTCATTGGACGTTAGACATGGAGCTTTCAATGCACATGCTTGCCGATATCCCCCAGGTTGGGGGATACGCCTCCGCCGTCAAAATGTTCTTCGTGCTGCTGATGATGGCGCCGTGGCTCTACGTCGCGCCGCTGGTGCAGCAGGACGCCAAGCGGGCGCACGCATCGCCGTTCACGTGGAGCGTGGTGATTCTCTCCGCCGGCTCGCTGGGACTGATGCTGTGGCTGATGATACCCGTCTACATCGCGGGCATGGCGGTGTACTTCGTGGTGGTGGCTGCGTCGCTGGCGTCGTACGTGGTGTACCGCAACGGGCGCGTTGACGAAGACTTTCGCATCCTGACCCGGCGGCACATATCCGCCCTTCTGGCCAAGCGGTCCAACGCCCCGAAGATCGCCCCAAAGCCGATGCTCAAGCTTTACGGCTCGCACGGCAAGATGATCCAGCCGCCCGGTCCCGACGCGACAACCGACGAGATTCAGGCGTTCAACGTGGCGCAGAAGGCCCTGTACGATCTGTTCTGGCATCGCGCCAGCGAGGCTGCCTTCGTGCCAAACCAGCAGGAAATGACCATCCGCTACATGATCGACGGCGTCGTCAGCACGCAAGAGCCCCTCTCGCTTGAAGACGGCCAGTTGCTCATCAACTACGTCAAGCCCGTCGCCGGGCTGGACCTGACCGAGCTTCGCCGCCCGCAGAAGGGCGACATGTCCGCCGACGTCGGATCAAAGCGAATCGACATCTCCGTCGCAACCGCCGGGACGACCAGCGGCCAGCAGATGCAGGTGCGAATTCTTCAGGAAATCGTGCGTCAGAACATCGAGCAGCTCGGCATGACGCAGGATGTCCTCGACGGCATTCGCGAGCAGAACCGCCGCCCTGGAATTATCATCGTCTCGGGCAGAAGCGGAAGCGGCGTCACCAGCACGCTCTACTCGCTGATGCGCGAACACGACGCGTTCATGAAGCACCTCGTCACGCTCGAAGCCAAGATTGCCGTTCCGCTCGAGAACATCACGCAGAACGTCTACGGCGAGCCGTCGAAACTTCATGAGACTCTGGCCCCCGTGCTGCGTCGCGATCCGGACATTCTGATGGTCGATTCGGTCGGCGACGTGGAATCCGCAAGGCTGCTGTTGTCGGCGGCGTCAACGAAGACAATCCTCATCGGCATGCACGCTGAGGACACGTTCACGGCGCTGGCGAGGTGGGTCAAGATCTGCGGCGACGCGCACACCGCGTGCGAGCATCTTAACTGCGTCGTGTGCCAGCGGATGCTTCGCAAGCTGTGCACCACCTGCCGCGAATCCTACAAGCCCGACCCGCAAATGCTCGCGAAGGCGAACCTGCCAAACAAGATCGAGCAATTCTATCGCGTGCCGGTGCAGCAGCCGGTGGACGAAAAGGGCAACCCGATTATCTGCTCCACCTGCCACGGAACAGGATACTTCGAGCGCACGGCAGTGTTTGAACTGCTGACCATGACCGACCAGCTGCAATCGCTGATCGCATCGGGCGCTTCGCTTCAGGAGATCAAATCCGCGGCCAGAAAGAACAAGATGCTGTACATGCAGGAACAGGCGCTGCGGAAAGTGATGGCCGGTGTGACGAGCATTCAAGAGGTTCTTCGCACCTCGCAGACTTCGAAGGCCTCCAAGGCCAAGCAAGGAAACTAAGCATGCTGCTTGTGATACTGGTATTCATTCTGGTTTTGGGCATTGCGTTCTTCCAGGTGACGCAGGGCATGTACTCGGCGGCCATCATGGCAGTCCTGTCGATAATCAGCGCGGTGGTCGCGTTTACCTATTACGAACAGGCAGCAGTGCTGCTTTACGACCGCCAGCCCGCGCACGCCGACGCGGCCGCCCTGCTGGCTCTGTTCGTCGTGACGCTGCTGGTGCTGCGTATCGTCTTCGACAACATGTTCAAGAAAAACGCGACAACCGGCATGTGGACCGATCGCATCGCCGGCGGAGTGCTTGGCCTTTTCACCGGGATGATCGTCGTGGGCGTGCTGACGGTGGCGCTGCAAATGCTGCCGTTCGGACCGTCGATTCTCGGCTACCGCTCGCATGACGAAACGCTCAAGCCCACCAGCGGGCTGGCGCCGTTCCACCCCGACCGCTTCGTTCTGCTGGCGGTCAGAGGGCTTTCGACAGGCGCTCTGCGGGGCGAGAGGCTCTTCTCGCAGCGACACGACAACCTGCTGCTTGATCTGCAATGCTCGCGCAACAGGATCGAGCAGGAACGCACTGTGGACAACGAAGAGTACCTCGAAACCATCGGCAGGCTTGACGCGCCGCCGGACGCCTTGACCGTCGCGGGCATTTTCGAGCCCGAAACCCAGCAGACATGGATGCAGGATGTGCCTGCCGATCCCCGCGGCGGATACGACCTGGGCAAGATGGTCGTCGTCCGCGTGCAGGTGGCGGAATCGGCCCGAGACGAGGACGGCTGGTGGCGGCTGCCGGCGACCCACTTCCGGCTGGTCACCACCGACGAGAGCGGCAACCCGTGCAGCCAGTATCCGCTTGGATATCTCACCAACAAGGAACACCCCCCGATCCAGCGAGGCGGCAAGCTTCAGCCCGCGATCAACGAATACTGGGCGGCTGTGGTTCCGCCAATCGACGGCGCCAACGGCGCGAAGGTCGGGCTGATGGCTGTGCAGCGCAAATGGGAAAACACCCCCAAGCTGACGATCGATTGGATATACCGCATCAAGACCGGTCACAAGCCCGCCTACGTCGCATTCAGGCGGACCGCCCGCGAATCCGCCCCGGCCATCCAGATGGGCATGCCGTCGCCAAACGAGGCTTTGGCCAGAATAGCGGCGAAATAGCACCGGATCTTGGGCGGCGCGATACCCCCGCGTATACTTCCGGCAAGATTGACCAGCGGACGCACTATGAAGCTTTTGGGCAAAAAGATCGCCATAATGCTCGATCAGCAGTATCAGGAGATCGAGGTCTGGCACCCCTACTATCGTCTGAAAGAAGAGGGCGCGACGGTTGATTTCGTCGCGCCGAAAGCGGGAGCCACGTATCTGTCAAAGCTGGGATACCCCTGCGTCAGCACCGTCGCCGCTGCCGACGTTAGCGGCGGCGACTATGACGCGGTGGTCGTACCCGGCGGCTGGTGCCCCGATTTCATGCGACGCGACGAATCGATGATCGGCTTCATCCGCCAGTGCGTGCAGGCCGACATAGTCCTGGCCGCAATCTGCCACGGCGGATGGATGCTCTGCTGCACCGATGCCCTCCGCAACAAGCGGGCCACCAGCTTCATCGCCATTCGACATGACATGATCAACGCCGGCGCAATCTGGGAAGACGCCGAGTGCGTCGTCGACGGCAAGCTCATCACCGCCAGAAAACCCGACGATTTGCCCGCATTTGTGAAGGCGTTGATTAACGCCCTCTCTTGACGCCTATAATCACTATGGATCAACCTACGGGTGATAAGGGCGCTCCCTATGCCATTGCAGGGTGTTCGTGCGGCTATTCTTCTGGCTCAGAAATACGAGGACCAGGAGTTCTGGTATCCATACTACAGGCTTAAGGAAGAAGGCGCAGAACTGACCGTCGTCGCGTCCAGGGGCGGCGAGGAATACCTCTCTCTGCACCAGTATCCAGCCAAGTCCGATCGCGGGGCCGCCGACGTCAACGCCGCCGATTTCGACATGATTATCATCCCGGGCGGATTCAGCCCGGACTATATGCGACGAGACGATGACATGGTGGAATTTGTCCGCGACGCTGCCGAATTGAACAAGCCCATCGCCGCAATCTGCCACGGGCCGTGGATGCTCTGCTGCACCGACGCGCTGAGGGGACGACGAGCGACAAGCTTCAAGTCGGTCCGCTACGACATGATCAACGCAGGCGCCATCTGGGTTGACGAGGCGTGCGTCGAGGACGGCAACATTATTACGTCTCGCAGCCCAGACGACCTTACGTATTTTTTACCGGCAATAATCCGCGCCGCGGAGATTTATTCCGGCGGCGGATTCCGCCGGAAAGAGGCGGCATAGAATGAGTGCAACAATGACTAAACCCACTGAACCACAGGAGTCGCCCTCAATTGAAGAACCCGCCGTTGGCAAATGCTGGTGCGCGTATGGCGCATTCTATTGCGCCGTGGACCCGGCCAGCATCAAGCTGCCCACCCCGTGCGACGGCATGAAGAAGGGCGGCGCCCAGCAACCGGCGGATATCCCCAGGCTCGGATCGACTATCGGCAAGTGCTGATTTTTCGCCCGCCCGCCCGGAATCTCTGCTGGCGTCCTTGCACCTCGCCGGGCTAGAATCCGGCGTATGAAGGAGCACAGGAGCGTACGTTATTTCGGCGACGTGCAGGGCGTGGGATTCCGCTACACCGCGATACGCGAGGCGGAACCGTACGACCTGGAGGGCTACGTCCGCAACATGCCCGACGGCAGCGTCGAGATCGTCGTCGAGGGCGAAAGAACGGATATCGATGCGTTCCTGGACGCCCTGAACTTCCGCATGACCGCCAACATACGAAACAAAACCGAAGGCACAAGCGCCTACACCGGCATGCTCGGCCCCTTCGGCATCAAGCGCTGAGAGTCCGCCCGGCTCTGTCTGGCAACCCGGCCGCCACACCTGTACAATTCCCTCTCGAGGTGTTCTCTTGAACCACAATCTGCTAATGACGCCAACAGGAGTCACTTGCGCCAGCATGTCCCTGAACATCTGCCTGGTGACAACGAAGCTTATCGCGGGCTTCCTGTTCAACAGCCAGGTGATCATCGCCGACGGCCTGCACGGCGCGTCGGATCTGATTACCGATGTTGCCGTGCTGGCGGGCCTGAGGGTCAGCAAGAAGCCCGCCGACACGTGCCACCACTACGGCCATCGCCGCATCGCCACGCTTGTTGGAATGTTCGTCGGCGCAAGCCTTCTGGCGGCGACGGCAGTGATTATGATTCAGGCGATTCGGTCGTTCCACGATCTCACTCACAACAGGACGCTGGACATCCAGGCAAATCTTCCCTTCTGGTTGGCGCTGGCGACCGTCCCGCTGAAGGAGATTCTCTTTCGCCTAACGCGGCGCGTCGGCATGCGTGCGAAGGACGCATCGCTCATCGCCAATGCGTGGCACGATCGCTCCGACGCGATGGCCTCGATCGCCGCTGCCGTCGGGCTGGCCGCTGTGATGCTCGGCGGCAGGGATTGGCAGTTTATGGACCCGCTGGCTGCGACAGTTGTCGGCGCGATGTTGCTGCCCATGGCCGTCAACATCATCCGCGACAACGCCGGCGAATTGATCGATCGCGCACCCGAGGCCCAGGTGCTTGAGCAACTTGAACGCGCCATCAGGCGCACCGGCGGCGTGAAGGACATCTACGCATTTCGGGCGCGGCGAATCGGAGGCAAGATCGCCATGGACGTCAACGTGCTGGTCGATCCATCGCTGACGGTGGCCCAGGGCCACGATATCGCATCCGAGGTGCGTAACGCCGTGCAGCTGGAGTCGCCCGACGTGATAGAGGTTATGGTGCACATCGAGCCAATGGAAGGCTAAGGCCTGAACAAATCGCGTCTTCACATCTGCAAAGGAACATCGCGCCTGGGACTACACATGTAATCGAGGCAGTATTTGCTAGCGATAAGTTCGTTGACCATCACCTCCTTGGAAGGAATAATCATGGCATGGCCGATTCAATGCCGCGAATACTCATCGCCCTGTGCGCTTTCGTCGTGCCCGCCGCCGCCCAGCAGCGACAACAGGTGCAGTATCCCACTCCGTACTACATCATTTCAACCGACGCCGACATGGATGTGGTGCGCGAACTTGCCGTGCGGGTCACTGCGGTCGCGGAGGTGTATTATGAACGCACCAAGAGCTTTGCCGGCGTAATACGCACACGATTCCCGCTGTATGTGTACACGAATGCTGCCGACTATCATGAGGCTGGCGGGCCCGAAGGCAGCGCCGGTTGCTATTCCCATCGCGGACGAAGCGGAAGGCTCATGGCCATTGCCCAGCCGGGACGCGAGAAATTCCTTTGGCACGTGCTCCAACATGAGGGCTTCCACCAATTCGCCCACATGGTCATAACCGAACACCTTCCAATCTGGGTCAACGAAGGCATGGCGGAGTATTTCGGCATCGGCATCTGGACGGGCGACGGACTGGTCACCGGAGTGGTCCCACCTGATCGGCTAAAGACGATCCAGCGCCTGATCCAGGACAAATCACTGCTGTCCTTCGAGCAGATGCTCTCGATGTCGCGCGAGCAGTGGAACGCAGCTATTGGCGGCGACAGCGCCTGGCGAAATTACATCCAGGCGTGGTCGATGGTGCAGTTCCTGGTCCATGCGGACGACGGCCAGTATCAGAAGGCCTTTGGCAATTTCATATGCGACCTGGCCCACAGGGTTAACTGGAAAACCGCATGGTCCAACCGCATCGGCCATGACATCGAAGGCTTTGAAAAACGTTACGCCGAATGGTGGCTGGCACAGAGCGAGGACTGCTCCAGGGATCTTCATGTTCAGGCGACCGTGCAGACCCTGGGCAGTTACCTCCGACGGGCCAAGCTGCAAAGACTCAAGTTCCAGACGGCCTCAGACTTTTTCGCAGCCGCCCGGGAGGGCAGGATCAAGCCTTTGGACGATATCAACGAATGGCTGCCCGCCGACATGCTCCTCGAGTGCACAAGCGCAGCCATGCTTCTGGGCAAATGGTCGCTCGAAGCGCCACGCGGCAAACCGACCACGCTTACTCTCACCACGCACGACGGCAAGACATACTGCGCGACCATCGCGATGCAGTCCAAGCTGCGCTGCAACCGTGTCCTGGTGCAATGCTCAAATGCCAGCGGGCCTGAGAAAAGTTCCGACAAGAGCACCAGCGGAACAACCGACTCCAGCAGACCAGGTCGGCAGGCGAGGTGACCATTTCCGCACCCGGCAGGGGTGTTCTACGCGCACCGCAAAATCTCAACACTCATCCAGAAGTCCGAGCCTGCCGACAGATGCGTTCATACCACTGGAAAATCGGCCCCGATCGGTGTATGCTTCCGCGTCTTTGGTAAGGATAAGGTTCAACATGGCAAAGCAGGAAAAGAACGCGATTTCTCCCACCCGGTCCGAGGATTACGCCGAGTGGTATCAGCAGGTGATAAAGGCGGGCGACCTGGCCGAGACCTCCCCCGTCCGTGGATGCATGGTTATAAAACCATGGGGCTACGCGATATGGGAGAACATACAGCGAATCCTTGACGGCATGTTCAAGGAAACCGGGCACGTCAACGCGTACTTCCCGTTGTTCATACCGCTGAGCTTTCTTCAGAAAGAGGCCGAGCATGTTGAAGGCTTCGCCAAGGAGTGCGCCGTCGTCACGCACCACCGGCTCAAGATGGGCCCCGACGGCAAGCTGATACCCGACGGCCCGCTGGAGGAACCGCTGGTTGTCAGGCCCACATCCGAAACGATCATCGGCGCCATGTTCGCCAAGTGGGTGCAGTCGTACCGCGATCTGCCGCTGCTTATGAACCAGTGGGCCAACGTCGTCCGATGGGAAATGCGCACGCGAATGTTCCTTCGCACAACCGAATTCCTCTGGCAGGAAGGGCACACCGTTCACGCCGACCAAGCTGAGGCGATGGAAGAAACCCGCCGCATGCTGGACGTGTACGCCAAATTCGCCGAGAACTACATGGCCATGCCCGTTATCCGCGGCGAAAAGACCGAGGGCGAAAGATTCCCCGGCGCCGTTTCAACCTTCGCCATCGAGGCGATGATGCAGGACCGCAAGGCGCTTCAGGCTGGCACGTCGCACTTCCTCGGCCAGAACTTCGCAAAAAGCTCGCAGATCAAATTCCTGGACGCAAACAACCAGGAAGTCTACGCGTGGACGACAAGCTGGGGCGTGTCCACCCGACTCATCGGCGGCCTGATTATGGCCCACAGCGACGACGACGGGCTTGTTCTGCCG
Organism: Planctomycetota bacterium; assembly: GCA_012729725.1. Classification (GTDB taxonomy): domain Bacteria; phylum Planctomycetota; class Phycisphaerae; order SM23-33; family SM23-33; genus JAAYCO01. The sequence goes on along the minus strand of JAAYCO010000208.1, from coordinate 7,215 downwards.
CCAAAACTCTCGCCGCTGCACGTCGTCATCATGCCTGTCATCCACGACGATGCAACCAAACAATCCGTGCTGGACTACTGCCGCAAGCTCGCGGGCGACCTCAAGAAAACCCAGTACGACGGCGCGCCCATTCGAGTCGACGTCGACGCCAGGGAGCTTCGCGGCGGCGAGAAAACGTGGGGCTGGATCAAGAAGGGCGTGCCCGTTCGCCTTGAAGTCGGTCCGCGAGACATCGCGTCAGACTCGGTCTTCATGGGAAGACGCGACAAGGCGCCCAAGGACAGAACCTCCATGCCGCGAGAGGCGTTCCTTGCAGGCATCCCGCAGATTCTTGACGAAATTCAGCAGTCGCTGCTGTCGCGAGCCGTCGAATTCCGCCGGGCCAATACCGTCAACATCGACAACAAGCAGGAGTTCTACAGCTTCTTCACGCCGCAGAACGCCCAGAAGCCCGAGATTCACGGCGGCTTCGCCATGTGCCACTACTGCCCCGACCCTGCCGTCGAAGAGCAAATCCGCAACGACCTCAACGTCACTGTCCGCTGCATCCCCATCGACGGCGACGAAGAGCCGGGAACCTGCATCTTCACCGGTAGACCAAGCACAAAGCGGGCCGTATGGGCGAAATCATACTGACGCCGCATGCATTTTACGCGCTGCGAGACGTGGCCGCGAACTGAGCAATTTGGCTCGCGCACCGCGCCCAGCGCGCCGAGTCATACGGGCAGATCCACCATCACCATCTGCCGGCCGAGCCCGCCATGAACAGTGTCCAGGAGGAGCGTCCGTCCGCTGCGCGTCAGACGCGGATGCAAATCGCAGCGGAATTCGCCCCTGCAATCAGCCGGAAGGAAGTAACGCCCTATAGGCATGACCTGCGCGGTCCTGAGGTTGTAGAGATACAGGTTTTGAAATCCCGTCGGATCGGCGTATGAGTCGGCTATCATCCACTCGCCGCCGGGCAGGAAACTCTGGTGACCGTTCGGCGCGTGGTATACCGTGGTTTCCACTCCACTGCCGTCGTCCGCAAACATCTTGAACCCGTCCTCGCGCCAGATGCAGATTGTCCGCGGGCTGTGCCACACGAAATGCGATATGAGCGGTTTGTCGGTGACAAGCCGGATGTCGCCGCCGTCGGCGGAGGCGGTGAACATTCGAGTGTTGAAGTCCGGGAAGCGCCCGCTTATCGAACTCCAGCAGTGCAAAAACAGGAACCTGCTGCCGTCCGGCGACCATTGGGCGTGAATGAAGTAATGCTTGTCGTCGTCTTCGACCGCATCCTGATACGGATAGCCGTTGGCGATGTCCGCGACCGAAAAGAGGCCCTGCCGCCTGCCTGTGGTCAGGTCGAGGATTTCCATGCATGACTTGTCTGGGCGCAGGATTTCCTGCTGGGGGTCAGGCAGCCCGGCGTAGCCGTATCCCAGCCGCACCGACTGTATGCGCGAATAATCCAGACACACCGCCGCTTTGCCGTCTGGATGCACGTGATATATGGGGCAATCAATGACGCTTTCATCGCCGGTGAAGACGTCCCGTATGCGGCATACGAACCGGTTGCTCACACGGTCGTTCCACAGCACCTTCGAGGGCGACTGCGGCAGCCATTGCAGCATGCAACCCTGCTGCCAGTTCCACGCTTTTGATCTTCCCAGCGGAATCCATGCGTTCTTCTGGTGCGTGTCGATCATGCCAACTTCGATGTAGTCTTCCGGCTGGGGCGTTCGACCTTCGAAATCGGCTCGCATGGAGAGAACAAACCTGTCAGTCGGGTCGGTCTGGAACTTGTCGTAATAGCCGAACCAGTGATACTGCGGGCCGCACGTGATTCCCCTGCACGGCAGCATGCGGGTTTCGCTGCGGCGCACCTGCCGCTCAAAACCCTCGACCGTTATCCATTCCTGGTCTCGCGGAACTTCGCTTGATAGATCCTTCATGGCGATTATCCGTCTCCACGCCTGCGCAAAAGATAGCATCAGGGCATGCAACCGCACAGTACCCCTAAAGGCCCATATGTTCTGCTAAATACACATGCCCTGACTGGCGGGGCCTTTGCGTTACCGCATGCCCATGACGTAATTCATGCAGAACTCGTCCCTGCCGGCGACTGCCTCTGCTGCGAGGATCGTCGCCATGATGTCCGGCACGCATGGGTCTATCAGGCCGGTGTCCATGCCGTGATAGATAGCCTGCGAAAGAAGGGCGAAGTTGACGTACCTGCGCTTGGGCAGGCCGAAGCTGATGTTGGAGCAGCCGCCGCCGATGTGAATCTCCGGCCAGCGTGCGCGAATGGCGGCGATGGCGTCAATGACCGCCCTGCCGCTTGCGGCATCGGCGGATACCGGCAGGAAGCACGGGTCGACGATGATCTCGTCGATCTTCTTGCCCGCCGCCGTCAGGTGTTTGATCAGTTGCTCGGAGTTGGCCATGCGGTCGTCTATGCCGCACGGCGTGCCGCCGTCGCTCATCAGCAGCGCGACGACCATGCAGTCGAACTTGCTCACCACCGGCAGGAGGCCGTCGAGGCGGTCCTTCTCTAGCGAAACGCTGTTGAGGATTGGCTTCTTCTTCGCCTTGGACAGGCCCAGCTCCACCGCCTGCGGGTTGGCGGAGTCAACCGCCACGGGAAGATCGGTGTTCGCCTGCACCAGGTCGATCAGCCATTCCATGTTGCGTGCTTCCTGACCTTCGCGCGGGTCGCCGCCGTTGACGTCGAGGTAGTGCGCCCCCGCCGCCGCCTGCGACTGGGCGGCCTTGACGATTACCGCCTCGTCACGCGCTTCGAGTGCAGCCGCTATGCTCTTGCGAGTTGCGTTGATCTGTTCGCCGATGATGATCATCTCTTCTCCTTGTTCTTCCCTTCGCCTTCCGGCGGTAGTTGATTACTCGTGTTCCCGATGCGGATGCCGTGATATTCAGCCGCGAAGCACTCAGTTCGTAAACATGATAATAGCAGCAGCCGCGATGAGAACCACAAGCAGGATCAGCCCCACCAGCAGCGCCGGCGACAACCGGCGGCGCGTGCTCGTGCTGTGGGCCTCTGGCGTTGCCGGGGCGGCAACGTCATGCTGCTGCTCGCCGGTGATTTCGTCCTGCCGTTGCGTCGGTTGTTCCGGCTCAGCCTCGCCCGGCGATTCCGGCCGGAGCGTCGGGGCAGCCGGCGTTGGAATTGGGCTCAGCGGCCTGCCTCCGCCGTTGGCGCCACGCGACGAAACCATGTTGATTTCCTTGCAGTACGGGCATCTCCACGCCCCGCCCGCAAAGCCGTCGTCGAGCGATATGCTTCGTTTGCACCCTGTGCATTGAACTGTAATTGCCATCTCGGCCTCTTGGCCCTTCCGTGAGTTGCGCGACGCTTCCTTTTACCATACGCCCCCCGCCGCCACAATGCCCGACCGTGTTGTCCCGCCATTGCCGCATCGCCCCAACTTTTTGCCCCCCAGCCTCGTAAGAGCTATTGACTTGTGCGCGTGCCCCGCTAAACTAAAAACCTTCGCCCGCAAGGCGAATATTCCCCGATAGCTCAATCGGTAGAGCGAGCGGCTGTTAACCGCTAGGTTCTAGGTTCAAGTCCTAGTCGGGGAGCTTCAAGCCGGTATCGAGCACGATGCCGGCTTTTATTTCGCGCTGATCACGCCGCCAGAGCCGCACACATATCCCGCTGTCACAAAAGCTTTTGCGAAGCCCGGAAGTCACGCCCCGACCGCCGAACCTCTCGCCCTGTTAAGCACCGCACCCCGCCCAGGCCCTGCTTTGGCCCGAACTCTCAGACTCTCACCGCCGAGAGGCGGTACGGGTTAACAACGTCGTCCGACGCGGGGTGGGCGGTTGTTAAACGTGTGGTATCGAACAGTGGGCAGCACGATACTCGCGCGTCCATCGCCGCAGAATCCCCGCCTACTTCAACGGCTCAACGATCTGGTCAATCCGGGCAACCAATGCCTTAGCGAACTCGATGAATCCCTCAGTCTTCCTTAACCCAGATCAACGAACCACCCCAGACACGAGAACCTCCTACCTCATTTCCGCGTTGATCCACGATCTTAATGCGAGCATTGTCTGGTTTGCTAGGAGAAGCGATGCGCGCCCATGCCTCCCACAGGGTCTGCGCGTCCTGTAGGCGGACCTGGTAGTGGCGAACATGCCACAGGTTATCGACGATCAATGTGACCTCCCACGTATCGTCGCCGATCCGTCGCACCGAAACGTTGTCGATAAGCCTGACCTCTGCAGCGTTTAGCAGGGCCATGTAGGCATCGAGGCGGTCCTTCACTTGTTTCTGGGCAGCTTCCTGTCGCGCCTCCTCTTGTTGCCGCCGCTCTTCTTCTGCTTTCCGTTTTGCTTCTGCGGCGGCGAGCTCACGTGCCTTCCGTTCCTCCTCGGCCTTCTTTGCCGCTTCGGCTGCAGCACGTTCCTGAGCGATCCGCTCCTGCCGTCGCTGTTCTCGTGCCGCAGCCACTTCGTCAGCGCTTGACTGTGCAAGTTTGAGGGCCTGCCCGTCGAGCGCGTCGTAGCCTGACGTCAAGGCCGTAGGCAGAGCCCGGCTCTCCTGGAATGCCTTGAACGCTTCGTCGCTCAAGTCCATCAGGGCCTTCTTGATATGCTCCGAATCAGTCGCGTTGGCGATCTGGCCTTGCAGTTGTCGAGGTCCGTCCAAGGCAGTCGCGTTCGGTATCGCCAACGCTTCCTGAACCTTCTGCTGGGCGAGGTTTAGGTCCGCGTTCTTCACCGCTTCCACAGCCTCTTGCGTCAAGGCATCTACTTGCGCGTTGGCCATTCGAGATCGCAGTTGCTTCACTGGGGCCAAGTTCGTCGCATGTTGGGTTTGCTCGGCCTGATGAAGCTTGTCCTCTGCAAGTGCCGCTTGACCGCTCTTCCAATGCCCCTCTGCTTCACGTGCGAGCGCCGCCACCGTGTCGTTCGCCTCGGTAGTCAATCTGCGCTGCTCAGCTTCTTTGGCCGCTTGCTCAGCAGCGATGCGATCCTGTTCCGCTTTGAACTGAGCGCCGCCGACGCCGCCGAGGATGAGCACCAGGCCGATCAACGCATACATCGTCACGCGAAGAGCACTGGCCCATTTCCGATCCTGTGGAAGCCTCAGAAGCCAGCGAGATGCTGCGCTTACCTTCGGGACAAAAGCCAGGACACACAGGCCAAGCAACACAATGCCCAGCCACAGGGGGAACTTCGGGGCGAACGGGATAGCGATCAGGGCAGCGACAAGCAGAACGATCACCCATCGCCGGTGCTTTCTGGCGGCGACCGGCGGACGTGAGCCCGCGGCTTGGCCGGGTTGAGGATTCGCACGGGTCTGGGATGGGGGTGGAGGAGGGGCAGACTGGTCTGCCGCCTGCAAAGTGACGAAGTCAGCTTCGGGAACAGTCAATGCCGTTCCGCACTGCGGGCATTTGCCGCGCTTGCCGGCAGCCTCATCTTGAACCTTTAGCTGTTTCCCGCATTGTGAACAACTGAACTCGATCATCACGACCTCCCGGTAGTCGCGCCCCCGCAGGTTGGCCGCCGAGGCACCGCCGTTCAATCTTGCATGGTCCACCCAAGGACTCGATCTCCTTAGGATATTGAACCCGTTAACGCGACCAACCGCAAGTCTCGACTCCATCAGGTGATGCTGGTGAACACCCGTTCCACCCGATCACCCGCGCAACAGTATCGAACCGGCTGCAGATGTAGATGGTGCAAGAACCATCGCACCCGCACGTCGGAGGTACTCGTTCATGAGGACACGGAAGTCCGCGCCCACGCTGACCGAGCGGCAACGCCGCCGCCAGATCATCAACCTACTCGCCGGCCACCTGGCCAAGATGCCCGAAGCCGTCGCAGTCTCATCGCCCCGCGACCGTGAGACTGATGCGGGCGGCGATGCGGTCAGTCGGGACAAGGGCTTACGGCCGGAAGTCTCAAAGTCTCACGTTTTCGAGATTCCTCCCCCTGGCCCCGAATCGTCGGGCGGAGGAACTTTCAGAATCCGGCCAAACTCGACTTGATGTGTCCGCCGAGATGCCGCTCAGTGTGTCCACCGGTTAACGCCGGGAGAGCGCTTTGAAAGGACGCATCATGAAGACCAAGACGAAGACCGCGAACGCCCTGGCGGCGCTGAAGGGCATGACGCCCAAGCAGCTCCGCGAGCGATACGCCGAGCTGTACGGCGAGCCGTCCCGCAGCGGCAACAAGCAATGGCTGATCCGCCGGTGCGCGTGGCGCATTCAGGCGTTGGCCGAGGGCGGGTTGAGTGAACGGGCCGAGCGCCGGGCACGGCAACTGGCCCGCGACCAGGACCTGCGGATCATCCCGCCCAAGGACCTGACGATGGACCCGCTGGACCGGCCCGCCGACGTGCAGCAGCCTGCCCGGCGATACATCCGCCGCACGCACGACGCCCGCCTGCCCATGCCCGGCGAGCAGATCACCCGCGTCTACAAGGGCCACCAGTACGTCGTGGACGTGCTCGAAGACGGGTTCGCCTACGACGGCAAGCGATACCAGAGCCTTTCCGCTGTCGCCCACGTGATCACCGGCGGACACTGGAACGGCTTCAAGTTCTTCAACCGCGAGCAGCCCGCCGAGGAGGCCGAATGAGCAAGGATAACGGCAAACCGAAGACGATCCGGTGCGTCGTATACACCCGCAAGAGCACCGACGAGAACCTGGACCTCGACTTCAACTCGCTCGACGCCCAACGCGAAGCGGGCGAGGCGTACATCAAGAGCCAGCAGCACGAGGGTTGGGTCTGCCTCGACGACCGTTACGACGACGCGGGCTTCTCCGGCGGCAACGTCGAACGTCCCGCGTTCCAGCGGCTGATGGCGGACGTGGCCGAGGGGAAGCTCGACTGCATCGTGGTCTACAAGATTGACCGCCTGTCCCGCAGCCTGATGGACTTCGCCAAGATCATGGAGACGTTCGAGGCCAACGGCGTCTCGGTGGTCAGCGTCACACAGCAGTTCAACACGACCACCAGCATGGGCCGGTTGACGCTGAACATCCTGCTGAGCTTCGCCCAGTTCGAGCGGGAGATCATCTCCGAACGCACCCGCGACAAGATCGCCGCCGCCCGCCGCAAGGGGAAATGGACCGGCGGCATGCCGCTATTGGGCTACGACGTGGATACTCGGGGCGGGCGCTTGCTGGTCAACGAGGAGGAGGCCGCCCGCGTGCGGGAGATCTTCGAACTCTACCTCGACCGCCAGTCGCTCA
>JAAYCO010000207.1 GCA_012729725.1 Planctomycetota bacterium | reverse complement strand
TTCTCCCGCCGGCCCGGGCGGCGAATCGCCGTCGTTGAGCAGATAGTGCCAGTGCAGCGCGTGTTCCTGCGCCCCCCATTGTTTCTTAAATATGTATGTTCCGCTGCCGGCAGTGCTTCTGCCGAAATCAAAGACCTTCGCCCCGACGCCCGCGGCGTGCTCAAGAAGATGCCAGTAAAGCAGCATGTTGGCGCACGACTCGTTGGCCCGATGATCGCTGGCCGCCCATGGAACGCAAACGGCCTGGCCGTCCCGCATGGCTATCGCCACAGCCAGAGGAATTCCGTCGCGCACCACGTGAACGTTAACGGCCTCGCCGAAAGTCTCCAGCAGCGAGCGAAAGAAACCCCTGCCGTGCGGCGGGCTGCCCAGATCTCGCATTGTGCGAGCGTAGACGCAGTGGAAGCCCCCCAGCAGCTCGCAGCCGCCCGTAAGCACCTGCAGGCGAGCCTTCTGGGCCTTGCGGATGCGGTTTCGCACCTTCGGGCTGATCTGTTTCCACATGGCGTCTGGTTCATCGAGAGGCAGGCGAAGCGTCACCTTGTCGTTTCGGGCGGGGAGCGACGCGAAGTGGTTGTGCCGATGCCGCAGTTCCAGCCATTTGAGCCTCCGCTGTGCCAGCAGGGCCTTGGCGCTTGCCAGCAGGTCGTCGGCGGCAGGCTGATCGATGGCCAGAATGCCTGATGCGTCCATGTATGGAAGGCTTGTCATCCGCCTGCCGAAGATGAGGCTGTTCTGCTCGACAAGCGTAAGGATTCCGCAGATTTTGCCTTCCCGCCTGGCGGTGAGATACCATGCTCGATTGCCGCGTGGGCCGCCCAGAAGCTCGCCCCATTTCGGATCGTGAAAGATGCTTGACCGTGGGCAGGAGGGTAGAAAATCGCCCCATTGCGGTTCCTGGGAGCCGACGGAAACAGTGCATCGCTCGGCGCTTGGCGCCGACGCGCGTGGGCCGCTTGAAGGATTCATCCAACTCTCCGTTTTGAGACTTCGAGTTCCCTCCAGGACCTTCGGTCTCGGGGTATTATAGGTAGGCAATATCGGAGTTTGGATTATCCTTGCGCGATTTGCGTTGATGGGGGCCTATTATTGCTCAGCGGGACATGCTCCTCGCGGCGGGAGATGGCATGCAGGCTTTCCACAGGGGTCCAGAAGATGAAGGTTTGCGTGGGCGTTATCCAGGCTCGATGAAGATCGCAGCCGTTGGCGACCTGCTGCTTTCAGGCTCGCTGGAGGAAGGCAGGGATTCCGATTCCGTCTTCGCCTCGCTTCGAAACGTGTTTTCAACCTGCGATCTTGTGATCGGCAACCTTGAATGCACGCTCGACGGCGGCGGCGAGATGATATCAACCGAGCCTCGCGTGATCGCCTCGCCGGGGCTTATGCAGGTGGTGGCCCGCGGCGGCTTCGACGCGTTGAGCCTGGCGAACAACCATATGTTCGATTGTCTTGAGAGCGGTTTTCTTCAGGTCAAGCGAACACTCAGGCAGTATGGCATAGCGGGTTTCGGCGCCGGCGAGAACCTTGCCGAGGCCGCTGCCCCGGCCATCGTGGTTCGCAAGGGCATGCACATAGCGCTTCTGGCGGCAGCGGATGAATCAAGCGGGGCCGCGGTGTGGGCGGGCGAAAACAGCCCGGGGATTAATCCTTTTAACATAGACCGGATGGAAGACCAGGTCAGGCGGATCCGCGCGCATGTTGACCACGTGATAGTCTGTCTTCACTGGGGGCGCGAGCGGATGACGATACCCTCGCCCATGCAGGTTCAGCAGGGGCGCCTGCTTGCCGAGGCGGGGGCGACGATGGTAATTGGCCATCATCCGCACGTCATCGCGGGCGCCGAAATGCACGCCGGGGCGGCCATCGCGTATTCGCTGGGCAACTTCGTTGCCTGCGACGTGCCATATGTTTGCGGCGACGAGTTGTGCTGGAACCGCCGCGAAAGAACCGGCTGCCTTCTGCTGGCGGATCTTAATGCCGATTCGCTTGCGTGCATCAAGCAGGTGGCGACGTTCGATCCGGGCTTGGCGGTGCGCCCGGACAACAGCGGCTTCGGCAGGCGGTGCATCGAGCGGGCGAACAAGGCCCTGCAAAAGGGCATAAGCCTTGGCAGATATCGCCGGAGCTACTTCTGGATAAACACGGTGATTCCGACATTTGGTCATCTTCGCCCCAGCCGGCTTGGAAGCCTTCGCCCCAGGCACGTCAGGAACGCCCTTCTTCACGCGTTGGAATCGGCCCGTGCCCAGTAGATTTGATCAGCCTCAAACCAGCGTGGCAGGCCAAAGGTGTGGCGGGGCAATTTGCCTGCATAAGATTTCGCGCCGCCCCCAGTGTTATCAAACCGGGGGAGCAGGGGCGGCGTAGATAACGGTTGTGCGTGCCGGGCTAGAGGCGTCGATCATCGCAAAACGGCTGGTGGACGCCATTTAGGCCGGGCAAAAACTTGCCGCGGGCGCTGAATTTTTAGTTTGACAGCCTTTGGCGCGTCTGTATACTTGGCGATCTATCTCTTTGGGCATGGCTGCATTATACCCACAAACAGCAACGGTTTGCTGATGACCGCCGCTTGCAAGTGGGTTTGCTGTTGCGCCGAAGTGCTGCTGTAGCTCAGCTGGTAGAGCGCGTCCTTGGTAAGGACGAGGTCATGGGTCCGATTCCCATCAGCAGCTATGAATCGGACGGTCGGATGACAGGCCGACAGAATGTTGCCCGCGTATGGCCGTGCGTGGGCTTTCAAAATACTTCAGCGAAACCTTATAGGAGCATGATCAATGGCCAAGGAAGTATTTACGAGAACGAAGCCGCATGTGAACGTTGGAACCATTGGGCACGTTGACCATGGCAAGACCACGCTTACGGCGGCTATTACCAAGGTTTTGGAAGTCCAGGGCCTGGCGAAATTCAAGAGCTACGATGACATCGCCAAGGCGAGCGAGTCGCAGGGTCGCCGCGATCCCACGAAGATTCTGACGATCGCCACCGCGCACGTCGAGTATCAGTCGGCAACCCGCCACTATGCTCACGTTGACTGCCCCGGACACGCCGATTATGTCAAGAACATGATCACCGGCGCTGCCCAGATGGACGGCGCGATTCTGGTCGTATCGGCGGCGGACGGCCCGATGCCCCAGACCCGCGAGCACGTTCTGCTGGCGCGCCAGGTCAACGTTCCGCAGCTGGTCGTGTTCCTCAACAAGGTCGACCTTGTTGACGATCCCGAACTGCTCGAGCTGGTCGAGATGGAAGTGCGCGAGCTGCTGAGCAAATATGATTTCGACGGCGACAACGTGCCCGTCATCAAGGGTTCGGCCACCAAGGCCATCGGCAATCCGAACGACCCCGAGTCGATCAAGCCGATTCTTGAGCTGGTTGAAGCCCTCGACAAGTACATTCCCGAACCCGCCCGTGAAGTTGACAAGCCGTTCCTCATGCCGATCGAAGACGTGTTCTCGATCAAGGGACGCGGCACGGTCGGCACCGGCAGGATCGAGCGCGGCACGGTCAAGGTTGGCGAGACTGTCGAAATCGTCGGCCTGGGCGAAACCCGCAACACCGTCGTCACCGGCGTTGAAATGTTCAACAAGACGCTCGATCAGGGCCAGGCCGGCGACAACGTCGGTTGCCTCCTTCGCGGCGTTGAGAAGAGCGACCTGGAGCGCGGTCAGGTTCTGGCAAAGCCCGGAAGCATCAAGCCGCACTCGAAGTTCCAGGGCGAAGTGTACGTGCTGACGAAGGAAGAAGGCGGCAGGCACAGCCCGTTCTTCACCGGCTATCGTCCGCAGTTCTACTTCAGAACCACCGATGTGACCGGAACCATCAAGCTTCTGAGCGGCGCCGAGATGTGCATGCCCGGCGACAACGTTGCTATAGAAGTTGATTTGCTCAACACGAAAATCGCCATGGAAGAGCAGCTTCGTTTCGCCATCCGCGAAGGCGGCAGAACGGTCGGCTCCGGCGTGGTGACCAAGATCCTGGAGTAGTCCAATGGCCAAGGCGAAGGCCCGTGAATATGTCTGGCTTCAGTGCACCGACTGCGGAGACCTCAACTATCGTATAGAGGTCCGAGTGGCCGGCGGCACCCCAAAGCTGGTCCTCAAGAAGTTCTGCCCACGTACGAGAACACATACGGAGCACAAGCTTAAGAGGAAATGATAATCGGCCAACCGAGCCGGTCCGATCCCCCAGTCGGACCGGCCGGTGTTTTACGGCAGTAGCTCAATTGGCAGAGCAGCGGTCTCCAAAACCGCAGGTTGGGGGTTCAAGTCCTCCCTGCCGTGGTCCGTCTCCGGGCGGAAGATGAACCGGCTGGGGAAGGCTTGATCGGGCCGGTCAGTGAACAGGCTAGATGCAACACAGACGGCAGGAAACGCATGTTTGAAGTTTATAAAAAAGGCCAGGGCAAGTACACGCGAGTGTGCACGTTCATCGGCATCATGGTGATCGTGGTGATAGGCGCCTTTTTCCTTAGCAGGAAGCTGCAGTACTCGCCATACCTGCAGTTTGGCATACCAACCGCCATGGTGGCGGCTGTCGCCTGGCTTACGTTCTGGATACTCAACAAGCCCAGTGCAGCCGACTTCCTGATCGCGACCGAAAGCGAGATGAAGAAGGTCTCGTGGTCGAGCCGGAAGGAAGTTATCGGCTCCACCAAGGTAGTCATCGTGACTACGTTCATCATGGCGGCCCTTTTGGCCGGCGTGGATCTGTTGTTCATCCTCCTGTTCAGTTGGATGGGAGTGACAGGCTGATGGCCGAATCAAAAGAAACAACCGCTGCGTCCAAAAAGTGGTACGTTCTGCGCGTCGCCTCCAACAAGGAAGAGCAGGTTCGCGAGGCCCTGGAGCGAAAGGTCAAGATCGAGGGCCTTCAGGACAAGATCGGGCGGATTCTTGTTCCGACCGAGCGTCGCCCCAGCCCCCGAGGCAGGGGAGGCGACAAGAAGTTCGTCGAGCGCAAGATGTACCCCGGCTACGTGTTCATCGAAATGGAACTGGAAGAAGACGGCAGCATTGGCGAGAAGCCCTGGTTCCTCATCCGTGAAACCACCGGCGTTGGCGATTTCATTGGCGCAACCGGCAAACCGACCGCGATGCGCCAGGTGGACGTAGACAAGATGCTTCAGCAGGTCGAGAAGGCGGGCGAAGGCGCCCCGATGGCCGTTGAATTCGCCAAGGGCGACTCGGTGAAGATCAAGGAAGGCGCATTCGAAAACTTCGAGGGCGCCGTCGATGAAGTGCTTCCCGACAAGGGCCTGATCCGCGTTATTGTGACGATATTCGGCAGGGCCACGCCGGTCGAATTGGAGTATTGGCAGGTCGAGAAGGCGTAGGCGCGCCGCAGACCCTCCCAAACGCATGGTCGCAGTTTTGACCAGGCAGCCGGGCAGCCGGCAAATTAAGTAGAGGCAGAGCAATGGCAAAGGAAATCAAGGCAAAAATCAAGCTTCAGGCAGCCGGCGGGCAGGCAACTCCAGCTCCGCCCATTGGACCGGCCCTGGGCCAGCACAACGTTAACATCGGGCAGTTTGTAGCCCAGTTCAACGAGCGCACGCGCGACCTCAACGGCATGCCCGTTCCGGTCGAAATTACCGTGTACGGCGACCGCACGTTCACCTTCATCACAAAAAGCCCGCCGGCGGCGGCCTTGCTGAAGGAAGCAGCCCAGGTGGCAAAGGGCAGCGGCGTTCCCAACAAGGAAAAAGTTGGAACCGTCACCGGCGACCAGGTCAAGGCCATAGCGCAGCGCAAGATCAAAGATCTCAACGCCCGTAATCTGGATGCCGCCTGCCGCATAGTCGAAGGCACTGCCAGAAGCATGGGCATTACCGTTCAGAAGTAAAGCATACTCGCCGCCCCGGGCGGGGCGGGCCTGACCACGGGCAATAGTGGGAGTCTACGGACGCAAAGGTGTAAAATGGCGGAGACCAGGTCAAAACGCTACAGGGAATGCGTGAAAAACGTACCGGCCGGAAAGGTCGGAATTCCCGAAGCAGTCAAGATTATCAAGACGTTCAAGCCGACGAAGTTCGACCCGACGGTCAATCTGGTTATGCATCTCGGCATAGACACAAAGCAGGCCGAGCAGGCAATTCGAGGCTCGCTATCGCTTCCTCATGGCATCGGCGCATCCAAGAAGGTCATCGCCTTCTGCGACGGGGCGGATGTGGAAAAGGCCCTGGCGGCAGGCGCCACCGAGGCCGGCAGCGACGAGCTTATCAAGAAGGTTCAGGGCGGCTGGCTTGATTTTGACGTCGCGGTCGCAACCCCCGCGATGATGAGAAACGTGTCGCGCCTGGGCAAGGTTCTTGGCCCGCAAGGCAAAATGCCCTCTCCCAAGAGCGGCACCGTCACAGACGACATTGCCGTCGCCGTGAAGGAATACTCCGCCGGAAAGCTTGAATACCGCAATGACGACGGTGGAAACCTGCACATTCCCGTCGGCAAGCTGAGCTTTGACGAAAGCAAGCTGGTGGAGAACATTGAGGCGTTTGTCGCACACGTCCGCAGGGTCAAGCCCTCCTCGGCAAAAGGCGTGTACATCAAGAAGGTGGCAATCGCCCCGACGATGTGCCCCGCGGTTCAGATTGACGTTGCATAAGGTGACCCATGAGCAAGCCAATTAAAGAGCTTATACGTAAAGAACTCGTAACCCGCTTTGACGGCGTGACGTCGCTTGCCGTCGTGGGATTTTCCGGCCTGGACGCCGTTTCCACTCACACGGTTCGCAGCCAGCTTGCGGAAAAGAACATCCGCATGACTGTCGTGAAGAATTCGATTGCTCGCGGTGCGTTCAAGGCGGTCGGTCTTGAAGGCGCCGCCGCGCTGCTTGAAGGCCCCTGCGCCGTTGCATACGGCGCCGACAGCGTGGTTGAAGTTGTGCGAACGCTTCTGGACGTTGCCAAGGACGCCCCCAAGCTGACGGTCAAGGCAGCGTTCATGGACGGCGAGGTCTTCGGCGAGGACCGGATAGAGGAACTCAGCAAGTACCCGACTCGGGAAGAAGCCATTGGCAGGGCGGTTGGATGCATCCTGTCTGCCGGCAGCAAGCTCGCCGGGTGCCTGGTTGGTCCCGGATCGGCCCTGTCTTCGATCCTCAAGACAATCGAAGAAAAGGCTTCGCAAGCAGCGCCCGCCGAGGCCACCGCAGCGGAAACAGCGCCGGCGGCGGATTAACACAGTTTCAGAAACTGGCTGCGGATTGGCCCTCACGGGTTAAATGGCGCCGACGTGGCGCCGCCTATCAGGCCGGTTGAATGCCTATAGTGGAGATTGACCAAGATGAGTGAAGAAAAGACTTTCAGTGACGACATCAAGTCGCTGGGCGACCAGATCGTGAAGCTGACCCTCAAGCAGGCTGTTGACCTTGCTGATTACCTCAAGGTTACCTACGGCATCGAGCCCGCCGCCGGCGGGGCAGTCATGATGGCTGCGCCCGGTGGCGCCGCTGCCGCCGCCCCCGAAGAGGAAAAGACCCAGTTCGACGTCGTCCTCAAGGACGCCGGCGACAAGAAGATCAACGTGATCAAGGTTGTCCGCGCGTTGACGAACCTCGGGCTCAAGGAAGCCAAGGACCTGGTCGAAGGCGCTCCCAAGCCGGTCAAGACCGGTGTTTCGAAGGATGACGCCGAAGCAGCCAAGAAGCAACTGGAAGAAGCCGGCGCGACCGTTGAACTCAAGTAAGCGCGTTACGTACTGAACATAGTTACTTGCGGCCTGGCCCGGGCGGGAGATCCCCGCCTGGGCAGGCTGGCTTTACGCAAACTGATTCGCGCCGGGCGCATGTGACGACCGCCGGCGGTTGAACGACCTGGTAAGCTTTTATCAGACTGAGGACCGAATCATGCTTCGACCCCAAAAGGTCAGGGATTTTGCAAAGGTTGCCGACGGCGCCAGCATTCCCAATCTTATCGACATCCAGCTATCAAGCTATGCCCGGTTCCTTCAGGAGGGTGTAGACCCCGCCAAGAGAAAGAACGAGGGGCTTGAGGGACTCCTTCGGGAAGTATTCCCAATAGTGAGCTATGACGAGCAGACCAAGCTCGAATATCTATATTATGAACTCGGCGAGGCAAGGTACACCCAGCAGGAATGCCGTGACCTGAAACTCAGCTACGGCCTGCCCCTGAGGGTTCGCTGCCGCCTGAGCAGGACCGATCGCAAAGACGTGGTCGAAGAAAGCATCTACCTGGGCGAAATACCCATCATGATCGGCGGCGGCGAGTTTATCGTCAACGGCACCGAGAGGGTTATCGTATCGCAGCTGCACCGCTCGCCAGGCGTTGACTTCACCGTCGAAATGCAGGAAAGCGACCGCCCGCTGCACGGCGCCAGGATTATCCCCGAGCGAGGAAGCTGGATCGAACTGACTGTCACCAAGAAAGATTCGATCACCATTCGTATCGATCAGTCCAGCAAGATTCCCGCCACGACGTTTCTTCGGGCGATGGATGAGAAGCTTGGCACAGACGCCGCCCTGATCCGCGAATTCTACAGCACCAAGAACGTGCCGGTCAGCCAGCTTCGGCCGCAGATGTACGTCGTTGAGGCGTTCATCGATAAGGCGACCGGTGAAGAGCTTATCCCCGCCGGCGGGCAGATCGGCGAAGCCCTTACGCGCATAGCCGCCAGCGACGTCAAGAATCTTGAGGTGGTCGACAAGGTCGATGACCCGTTGATTCTCAACACGTTGGCTGAAGACGCCGCTCACAGCTACGAAAACGCGCTGCTCAGGCTGTACATGCGTCTGCGTCCGGGCAACCCGCCGCAGATCGAAAAGGCCAAGACGCTGTTCCAGGAAAAGTTCTTCGACGAAAACCGCTATCGACTGGGCAAGGTCGGTCGCTTCCGTCTCAACCGCAAGTTCCACCAGGATGTTGACGAATCGGTCATGACCATTCGTCCTGAAGACTTCGCCAACACGCTTCGCTACATCATGAAGCTGCGGTCCGGCGAAGGCATCGTTGACGACATCGACCACCTGGGCAACAGGCGTTTGAGAACTATCGACGAACTGGCCGCCGAGGAACTCAGAAAGGGCTTCCTTAAGCTCCGCCGCACCGCCCAGGAGCGAATGAGTCTTAAGGATCCCGGCGAGCTGACGAAAATCTCTGAGCTGATCAACAGCAAGAGCATTTCGTCCAGCATCGACTTCTTCTTCGGCAGAAGCGAACTTTCGCAGGTTGTGGATCACCAGAACCCGCTGAGCCAGCTCACGCACGAGCGAAGACTCTCTGCCCTTGGCGCCGGCGGCCTGAACAGAAAACGAGCCGGTTTCGAGGTTCGCGACGTCCACATCAGCCACTACGGCAGAATCTGCCCGATCGAGACGCCCGAAGGCAACAACATCGGCCTCATCAGCTCGCTGTCGATTTACAGCGGCGTCGATGAGTACGGCTTCCTGACCACGCCTTACCGCAAGGTTGTCAAGGGCAAGGTGGTGGACGAGGTTCGCCACCTGCGCGCCGATGAAGAAATGGAACTGGTTCTGGCGCCGTCTGATTCACTGGAAAAAACCTCCCGGGGCCTCGAGCGCCTGCCCGAAGAACACGTGCTGGCCCGCGCCCGCGGCGAGGTCACGGTGGTCAAGGGCGTTGAAGTCGACTACATAGATATTTCGCCCAAGCAGGTTGTCGGCGTGTCGGCGGCGTTGATTCCCTTCCTCGAACATGACGACGCCAACCGCGCCCTCATGGGTTCGAACATGCAGCGCCAGGCCGTGCCGCTCATCAAGTCCGAAGCGCCTATTGTGGCGACCGGAATGGAGAGAGTTGTCGCCGAGAACAGCGGCATGCTTATCAAGAGCCGCAAGGCCGGCGTGGTGACGTACGTTGACGCCGAACGCATCATCATCGACAACAGCGACGAATACGAACTTCGCAAGTTCAGCAAGCTCAACGAGCGAGCCTGCCTCAACCAGAAGCCCATCGTCAAGGAAGGGCAGAAGGTCAAGAAGGGCCAGGTTATCGCCGACAGCTCGGCCAGCTATCAGGGCGAGCTGGCGCTCGGCAAGAACGTGCTTGTGGCGTTCATGCCGTTCGACGGGTTTAACTTCGAGGACGCCATCCTCATCAGCGAGCGCATGGTTATCGACGACACGTTCACCTCGGTTCACCTTGAGGAATACGAGGTCGAGATTCGCGAAACGAAGCTTGGGCGCGAGGAATTCACTCGCGATATTCCCAACGTTTCGGAGCGTGCGCTTCGCAACCTCGATGAGAACGGCGTTGTTCGCGTGGGCACTCGCGTGAGCCCCGGCGACATTCTTGTCGGCAAGGTCGCGCCCAAGAGCAAGAGCGAACTGAGCCCTGAAGAAAAGCTGCTTCATGCCATCTTCGGCAGGGCCGGCGAGGACGTCAAGAACGACAGCCTCGAACTGCCTGCCGGCGAGGAAGGTGTGGTTGTCGATACCCTTCGTTTCAGCCGGCGCATGCACATGAACGAGGACCAGAAGAAGGACCTCAACCGGCAGATGAAGGAATACCGCGAGAAGATGAATTCGCGTCAGGTCAAGGTATTCCGCCTGATGGCCGAGGAGATCAACTCGGTTCTCGGCAATCCGCTGATCGACCCGACGACCCGTCAGAAGGTCGGTCAGAGCGACAACGAGGCGGTGCTGATCGAGCAGATCGAGAACTTCACGCTGGCGTGGATCAAGGGCGCCAAGCCTGCCGCCAAGCAGCAGGCCGAGGCGATCTACGGCAAGTACTGGCCCCGCATCGCGGAGATCCAGAAGGAAACCAAGCGCAAGCTTGACCACATGAAACGCGGCGACGAGCTGCCCAGCGGCGTGCTTGAGATGGTCAAGGTTCGCGTCGCCACCAAGCGCAAACTCGGCGTTGGCGACAAGATGGCCGGCCGGCACGGAAACAAGGGCGTTATCGCCAAGATCATGCCCGTCGAAGACATGCCGTTTATGCCGGATGGCACTTCGGTTGACATCGTGCTCAACCCGCTTGGCGTGCCAAGCCGTATGAACGTCGGCCAGATTCTCGAAACTCACCTTGGTTGGGCGGCCGCGGTGCTTGGATTCCAGGCGGTTACGCCGGTGTTCAACGGAGCGACGGAAGAAGAAATCGTTCAGAGCATCCGCGAGGCCAACGAGCACGTCCGCCGTCGCGGGCAGGACCTGTCGGTTATCCAGCAGGCCGGCGCAACGCGCGAAATACTGGCCGAGATGCCCGAAGACGGCAAGATACGGCTCTTCGACGGAAGAACCGGCGAACCGTTCGAGCAGAAGACTACGGTCGGATATATCTACATCAACAAGCTGCACCACCTTGTGGACGAGAAGATCCACGCCCGAGCCACTGGCCCGTATTCGCTGATTACCCAGCAGCCCCTGGGCGGAAAGGCTCGCACCGGCGGTCAGCGATTCGGCGAAATGGAAGTCTGGGGCCTTGAAGCGTACGGCGCAAGCTACACGCTTCAGGAACTGCTCACCGTCAAGAGCGACGACGTTGAGGGTAGAACCAAGATTTACGAGTCGATGGTCAAGGGCACGAACACGCTCGAAGCGGGCACCCCGGTGAGCTTCGACGTGCTGTGCAACGAACTCAAGGGTCTTGGCCTGAATATCCAGTTGGAAAAGAAAAAGCTGCTCTAAGAACTGAACAAAACAGACGCCCGAAAATCTAGCGGAGCGATCACAAAAATGGCTGAAAGCGTATACGACAGGATTAATGATTACGGTTCGGTGAGAATCTCTCTGGCCTCGCCAAACGACATCCGAAGCTGGTCGTTCGGTGAAGTCAAGAAACCCGAAACGATCAACTATCGCACATACCGCCCCGAAAAGGACGGCCTGTTCTGCGAGAGGATATTCGGCCCCGAGAGAGACTGGGAATGCGCCTGCGGAAAGTACAAGGGCACGAAGCATAGGGGAATCATCTGCGACCGCTGCGGCGTCAAGGTCACCCACAGCCGCGTGCGCCGCAAACGCATGGGCCACATTAACCTTGCAGCGCCCGTGGTCCACATATGGTTCTTCAAGGCCCTCCCCAGCCGACTCGGAACCCTGCTGGACATGAAGACCGCCGATCTGGAAAAGATCATCCTCTTCCAGAACTACGTGGTTACCGATCAAGGCCAGACCCCGCTTAAGTACCAGCAGGTGCTCAGCGAGGACGAATACCGATCGGCATATGACAAGTATCGCGACGACTTCAAGGCCCAGATGGGCGCCGAGGCCGTGCGCACCATGCTTCAGAAGCTCGACCTCAATACTGTGACAGCCGAGCTTCGCGAGGATCTCAAGAAGACCACGTCGAAGCAGCGGGTCAAGGATTTGTCCAAGCGGCTCAAGCTGGTGGAAAGCATTCGCACCAGCGGCCGGCATGGTTCAGTCGCGGCCGAGGACGGCGGCAACAAGGCCGAGTGGATGGTTATGGAAGTCATCCCGGTCATTCCGCCCGACCTGCGCCCGCTGGTTCTGCTTGAGAGCGGCAACTTCGCCACCAGCGACCTCAACGACCTGTACCGGCGAATCATCAACCGCAACAACCGCCTTAAGAAACTGATGGATCTCAATGCTCCAGAGGTCATCATCCGCAACGAAAAGCGAATGCTCCAGCAGGCGGTGGATGCGCTGTTCGATAACGGCAGATGCCGCAGGCCCGTGCAGGGAACCGCCGGAAGGCCCCTCAAGTCGCTGACCGACATGATCAAGGGCAAGCAGGGTCGCTTCCGCGAAAACCTGCTTGGCAAACGAGTCGATTACTCCGCCCGCTCGGTTATCGTCGTCGGCCCGGAGCTTCGCCTGCACCAGTGCGGGCTTCCCAAGAAGATCGCGCTGGAACTCTACCAGCCGTTCATCATTCGCAAACTCAAGGAACGTGGTATGGCCGACACCATCAAGTCGGCCAAGAAGATGCTCGAACGTCGAGATCGCGAAATCTGGGACGTTCTTGAAGAAGTCATCTATCAGCACCCCGTGCTGCTCAACCGTGCACCAACGCTGCACAGGATGGGCATTCAGGCATTCGAGCCGGTGCTGACGGAAGGCAACGCAATTCGTATTCACCCGCTGGTGTGCAAGGGCTTCAACGCCGACTTCGACGGCGACGCCATGGCCGTTCACCTGCCGCTGTCGGTCGAGGCGCAGGCAGAGGCCCACGTCCTGATGCTGGCGACGAACAACGTGTTCTCGCCTCAGAGCGGCCTGCCGATCATGTCGCCGTCGCAGGACATCGTGCTGGGCATTTACTACCTCACCAGCAACCACGGTTCGGAATTCGTGCGCGAAGATGTGCCGACCGTCCAGCACAAGGACGGCAAGTCGTATCCCGCATTCGCCGACCCGCATCAGGCGATCATGGCCCACGCCATGGGCCGCATCGGCATGCACGCCAAGGTGCTGCTCAGAGTGCCTAAAGGCCTTGCGGTCGTCGAGTCTGATGGCAAGTACACATGTGAAGACGGCAGGCTGGTAACTACTGCCGGACGCTGCATATTCAACGACATCCTTCCCGAAGGCATGGCGTTCTACAACCTGCCGCTGAGTCAGAAGGGCGCCGGCAGAGTCATCAGCGACTGCTACGCGGCCCTGGGCAAGGCGGCAACCCTCGATCTGCTTGACAGCATCAAGGCAATGGGCTTCCGACAGTCCACGCTTGCCGGCATGAGCTTCGGCATTACCGACCTGGCCGTGCCGGGCACAAAGGAAAAGATCCTGGCCGATTCGCAGAAACGCGTCGACCAGATCATCAAGGATTACGAAAACGACGCTATCACCAGCGGCGAACGCTACAACCAGATCATTGACGTCTGGATTCACGCTCGCGAGCAGATCACCAAGAGCTTGCTCAACGCCCTCGAAAACGACAAGCGAGCCGATGATCCGGGCTACCTCAACCCAGTGTGGTTGATGAGCGACTCGGGCGCGCGAGGCAATATCGACCAGATTCGCCAGCTCGCCGGCATGCGAGGTTTGATGTCCAAGCCCAGCGGCGAAATCATCGAGACGCCGATCAAGGCGAACTTCCGCGAAGGCCTGACCGTGCTGGAGTACTTCAGCTCCACGCACGGCGCCCGAAAAGGCCTGGCCGATACCGCGCTCAAGACGGCGGATTCGGGCTACCTGACGCGTAAACTCGCCGACGTCGCCCAGAACGTCATCATCAACGAGATCGACTGCGGCACGCAGCGAGGCGTCGCCAAGAGCGCCATCTATAAGGGCGAACAGGTTGACGTGCCCCTGCGCGACGTTATCACCGGCAGGGTGGCCAGAGAGAACATCGTCAACCCGATCACCGACGAGGCCATCGTCCGCGAGAACCAGATCATCACCGAAGCAGCAGCCAGGAAGATCGAAGAGCTCGGTCTTGAAAGCATCCGCGTCCGCAGCCCGCTGACGTGCGAAAGCCCGCTGGGCATCTGCGCCAAGTGCTACGGTCTGGACATGTCAACCGGAAAGCTTGTCGAGGAAGGCATGGCCGTCGGCATCATCGGCGCCCAGTCGATTGGCGAGCCGGGCACGCAGCTGACCATGAGAACCTTCCACACTGGCGGCGTCGCCACCAGGGCGGTTGTGGAATCTGAACTTGCCGCCACCGTCGCGGGCACAACCAAGTTCTTTGATATGAACGCCGTCGAAGTGCAGATCGGTAAAGAGAAGCACGCCGTCGCACTGAAGCGAAACGGCGAAATCCTGATCCTGGACGACAAGGGCCGCGAACTGGACCGCTACAAGGTTCCCTACGGCTCGATAGTTCTGGTGCAGGAAGGCGTGAAGGTCAAGCCGGGCCAGCGTCTTGTCATGTGGGATCCGCACCGTGTGCCGATTCTCGCCGAGGCGGCCGGTAGCGTGCGATTCCAGGATATCGAAGAAGGCGAAACCGTCCGCATCGAAGCCGAACGAGCCGGCGCGCGAGGACAGACGTCAAAGCGCCTGGTCGTCATCGAACACAAGGGCGAGAAGCACCCGCGAATCGTCATCGAGGACAAGTCAGGCAAGATTCTGGACTTCCACTATCTGCCCGCCAAGGCCCGCATACAGGTCGAAGAGGGCCAGATGGTTCAGCCGGGTGAGTTGCTGGCTCGCCAGCCCCGAGAGGTCAGCGGCACGCAGGACATCACCGGCGGTCTGCCGCGAGTGACCGAAATCTTCGAGGCTCGCAAGCCCAAGGATCCCGCCGCCATGGCGGAAATCTCCGGCAGGGTCGAGTTGAGAACCGACAAGCGCCGCGGCAAGATGACCATTATCGTCCGAAGCGAGTCGGGCATGGAACGCGAACACCACGTGCCGCACGACAGACATCTGCTGGTGCACACAGGTGATTATGTCGACGCCGGCGATCCGCTGACGGAAGGCCCGCTGGTGCCGCACGACATCCTCGCCATTCGCGGCGAGGAGGCGCTGCAGCAGTACCTGTTGACCGAGGTGCAGACTGTCTATCGAAGCCAGGGCGTGCACATCAACGACAAGCATATAGAGATCATCGTCAACCAGATGCTTCGCAAGGTGAAGATCGAATCGGTCGGCGACAGCGCACTTTTGCCCGGAGACGTAGTTGACAAATTCCGTTTCCGTGAGGAAAATGAGAGGCTCGCCAGATCGCTCAAGATTGTGGAGCCTGGCGACACCGAGTTCGCCGCGGGCCAGATAGTGGCGCAGGACCGCGTCGAGCAGGCGAACATGGAAGCCGAATCAGCCGGCAAAGAGCCCGCCAAGACGAAGCGGCCTCGCCCCGCAAGCGCAAAAACGCTGCTGTTGGGCGTGACGAAGGCGTCTTTGCAGTCCGAAAGCTTCCTGTCCGCGGCAAGCTTCCAGGAGAGCACCAAGGTGTTCACCGAGGCGGCGCTTGCCGGAAAGATAGACGAACTCAGAGGCCTGAAGGAAAACGTGATTCTCGGTCACCTGATACCTGCCGGAACAAGCTTCCGCCCGTATCAGGAATTGAGAATCAAGAAAAACGTCGAGCTGCCTGAACTGATGCCCAAACTGCCCGAAGAGCTTACCGAGGCGGAGATAACCCAGGCGGTTCAGCAGGCCCTGACGGGACAAAGCTGATAAAGTGGAACGCGGGCTTCGGCCCGAATGTGCATGGAAACCCCGGCAATGCCGGTGGAAACTACAAGAGGAAGCGATGCCGACAATCAATCAGATGGTCCGCCAGCCGCGAGTGAAGCAGGTGGCCAAGAAAAAGAACCTCGCCCTTGACGGCATGCCGCAGAAACGCGGCGTTTGCCTGCTGGTGAAGACCGTTACGCCCAAAAAGCCCAACTCGGCTCTGCGTAAGATCGCCCGTGTTCGCCTGAGCAACGGCAAGGAAGTTACCGCCTACATTCCGGGCGTGGATCACAACCTTCAAGAACACAGCATCGTGCTGGTTCGCGGCGGAAGGGTCAGGGATCTTCCTGGTGTGCGATATCACATAGTCCGCGGAACGCTTGATAGCCTCGGCGTCGAGAAGCGCAAGCAGAGCCGCAGCAAATACGGCGCGAAACGACCCAAATAACGCAACATTGCGGGCGGGCCGGGCGCCTTCCCGAACGGAAAGAGAACATGGCATTCAAGAAGTTTACTGCATCGAGCCAGACGCTGGCGCCAGATCCGGTATATGGAAGCAAGCTGGTCAGCAAGGTCATCAATTGCTTCATGACCGGCGGCAGGAAGTTCGCCTCGCAGGGCGTTGTGTACGGGGCGATGGACATTATCGCCGACAAGATCAAGGACGTGCCCCCGCTGGAGGTCTTCGAAAAGGCGGTGGACAACGTCAAGCCTATGATCGAAGTCCGCTCAAAGCGAGTCGGCGGCGCCAACTACCAGGTTCCAATGCAGGTCAACAGCAGAAGGCAGCTTTCGCTGGCGATTCGCTGGATCCGCGACGCCGTGCGCGCGGGAAAAGGCCAGCCGGCCCATGTGCGTCTTGCCAACGAATTGCTCGCAGCCTACAAGGGCGAAGGCGCCGCCATGTCAACGCGTGAGAACGTGCATCGCATGGCTGAGGCAAATAAGGCTTTCGCTCACTTTGCGTGGTAGATTTTGCGCGGGCCTGTGCTTTTAACTGGCCGCGTGCGTATGATGTTCAGTTTGTCATAGAGTAATTGACATTAGCATTAGGGCTCCCTCCAGGAGCTCGAAAAGCGGTGTTGATTGAATCGTCCATAGAGGTTGTCAAGACCGGCAGCGTAGGCCGGCGCCTCCGGATGGACGACCCCGGTCGCAGGACGGCCGGGGCTCAGAAAAGGTCTTCGGACCGCTTGAGATAAGACAACCGGGCCGGTCTGCCCTGTCCTCCTTGCCGGAGGCTAAAGATCGGCAAATCCGCCACGGGCGGATGGTGAATGCTTTCCCCAGCGCATGAACCTTGCCTCGGCAGGTTATGGATGGTTTGCGCACTTATACTGCGTTATGTGATATGGCAAAGAACCTCAAACAACTTCGCAACATAGGCATCATAGCCCATATTGACGCCGGCAAGACGACGGTCAGCGAACGAATTCTGTTCTTCGCGGGCCGCACGTACAAGATTGGCGAAGTGCATGAGGGCACCGCCGTGATGGACTACCTGCCCGAAGAGCAGCAGCGGGGGATAACCATCACCTCTGCCGCAACCACCTTGAAGTGGCGGGAGCACGTCATCAACCTGATCGATACCCCAGGCCACGTCGATTTCACCATCGAGGTCGAGCGGTCCCTGCGGGTGCTGGACGGCGCCGTTGCGGTATTCTGCTCGGTTGGGGGCGTCGAAGCCCAAAGCGAAACCGTTTGGCATCAGGCCCAGCGATACGGCGTGCCGCGCCTTTGCTTTGTAAACAAGATGGACCGGCTCGGGGCCGATTTTGATGCAGTAGTCGAGGAAATCCGCAACCGCCTGATGGCCGAGCCGATCGTGGTTCAGTTGCCGATGGGCAGCGGCGACGATTTTGCGGGCCAGATCGACCTGGTCAGGCAGAAGGCCTACTTCTACGACACCGCCAATGTCGGGTCTGTGCTCAGGATTGAGGATATTCCCGCCCAGTACGCCCAGGCCGCCGAGGAAGCCCGTCGCAAGATGATTGAGGTGGCCGCGGAATTTGACGACGACCTCATGGACAAATACATCCATGAGCGTGAGATAACGCAGGCGGACATCATACGAGCCATCCGGGCGGGCACGATAGCCAACCGCATTCATCCGCTGCTTTGCGGTTCGGCGCTCAAGCACAACGGCGTACAGGCGCTGCTTGACGCAGTTGTGGACTACCTGCCCAGCCCCCTGGAAGTGCCGCCGGTGCCCGGCCACGAAAGCCTCACGGGCGACAAAGTCATATACCGGAAACCGGATGAAAACGAGCCGTTGAGCGCCCTGGTGTTCAAAATAGTCTCGGACCAGCACGGCGACCTTTTTTTCACTCGGGTGTACAGCGGCCTGCTCAAGCCAAACTCGCGGGTTCTCAACAGCACGCAGGACAAGAAGGAAAACGTCTCTCGCATTCTGGAAATGCACGCCAATCAGCGAATCAAGCGCGACGAGGCGGGCCCGGGAGACATTGTGGCTCTGATCGGGCTGCGAGACAGCCTGACCGGCGACACGCTGTGCGATTCGCGCAAACCCATTGTTCTTGAACGTCTCAGCGCGGCCGAGCCCGTCATCACGATGTCCATCGAGCCCAAGACCAACGCCGACAAGCAGAAGCTTGTTGATGCTCTGAACACGTTGCGGCGCGAGGATCCCAGCTTCCAGTATCGCTATGACGGCGAAACCGGCCAGACCACCATAAGTGGAATGGGCGAATTGCACCTGGAGATCGTAAAGAACAAGATTGTGCGCGACATGGGTCTGGAGGTTCATGTCGGCAGGCCCAGCGTGGCGTACAAGGAAACGATCACGGCCGCTGCTGAGGCGGAGGGCAGGTTCATCCGCCAGACCGGCGGGAAGGGCCAGTTCGCCGTAGTGCAGCTTCGCGTTGAGCCCTTCGAGCCGGCGGAAGGCCAGGTTGCCGTTGAGTTCGAGGATGCCACCACGGGCGGGGTTTTGTCGGCGGCGTACGTAAAGGCGGTTGAGCAGGGTGTAAAAGACGCCGCCACCAGCGGGCCGCTGGCGGGCTACCCGATGCAGAAGATCAAGGTAGTGCTTCTGGATGGCAAAGAGCACCCGGTGGACAGCAGCGACGCCGCCTTCGAGCGAGCCGGCGCCATGGCGTTTGGCGAGGCGGTGACCAAGGCGTCTCCGGTTTTTCTTGAGCCGCTGATGCGGGTTCAGGTAACGTCGCCCGACCAGTATCTTGGGGCGATTACCGGCGACCTTAACAGCAGAAGGGCGATGATTAACAAGATGGAGCAGAGAGGGCGGCTTAGGGTGCTCGAAGCGCTGGTTCCGCTTTCTGAGATGTTCGGTTATAGTACACAGCTTCGTTCCCTCAGCCAGGGGCGGGCGGCATACAGCATGGAACCGCATTCCTATGCCGCCGCGCCGTCGTCAGTGGCTCAGGGAATACTGAAATACGTGTAAGGTGCAGATAAAACGCAAAAAAACGACAAAAATACGCACAAGCCAATTGACAGGACATGCGTAATCCGTAGACTTACTAGACTTTGCATTTATTCCCGCGGCTTAGGCCGCTGACTTGGAGCGGACTCCATGGTTCAAGACAAAATACGCATCAGGATGGAAGCATACGACCACAGGGCGCTGGATTCGTCGGCGAAGGAAATCGTCGACCATGCGGAACGAACGGGCGCCCGCGTTCGTGGTCCTATTCCGCTTCCGACACGAGTTGAGCGCTACACCGTTCTTCGTAGCCCGCATGTTGATAAGAAGAGCCGCGAGCAGTTCGAGATGCGTACGCACAAGCGGATCATCGATATCTATGAGCCGACGGTGCGTACGGCTGAAGCGCTCAACAGGCTTGTCGTACCAGCAGGCGTGTTTATCAAGATCAAGGCATAGGTGAAATGATGCTTCCCGCCCTGTTAGGCAAAAAAATCGGAATGACCCAGGTCTACAGCGAGGACGGCGTCCTGCACCCGGTAACGGTCGTGCAGGCGGGGCCGTGCAGCGTATTGCAGATCAAGACGGTCGCCAGCGACGGATACAACGCGGTTCAGATCGGATTCCAGGCGGTCAAGCCCCACAGGGCGACCAAGCCGCAGATCGCACACGCCGCCAAGGCAGGCGCTGCCCCGCAGAAGTTCATCCGCGAGGTTCGCCTTGCCGAGGAAGCCTCCGATGTCCAGCCCGGTCAAGCCTTGACTGTGGAGACATTTGAAGGCGTCGTCTTCGTCGATGTGACGTCCACCAGCAAGGGCAAGGGCACCGCCGGCGTCATGAAGAGACACCATTTCGGCGGTCAGCCCGCGACCCACGGCACCGAGCGAAAGCATCGTTCGCCTGGTTCCATCGGTAGTCACGGCACGACCCGCGGCTGGGGCGGCGACATCAAACGGGGCAAGAGAATGGGCGGAAGAATGGGGAACGAACGCTGCACCAATCGCAACCTCAAGCTCATTTCAGTGGATAAGGAAAACAATCTACTGCTCATCCAGGGAACCGTGCCAGGAGCCAACGGCGGCTATCTCTTCGTTAAAAAGAGCAAGACCGCCCGCGTGCCCAAGGCCAAGTAAAGAATAAAGCGGAATCCAGAAATGTTGGAAGTCTCAGTTTACAATACGAGCGGCGAAAAGATCGAAACCCTGAAGGTTGATGAAGCCGCGTTTGGGGGCGAGGTCAACATAAGCCTGCTGAAGCAGGCGGTTGTTGCCTACCACGCCAACCAGCGCCAGGGTACCGCCAAGAGCAAGACCCGCGCGGAAGTACAGGGCTCAACCAAGAAGCTCTACCGCCAGAAGGGCACCGGCAACGCCCGAAGAGGCAACGTCCGCACGAACGTTATGCGTGGCGGCGGCCATGCCTTCGGCAAGCGGCCCAGAGACCATCGCAAGGACATGCCACGCAGTATGAGGCGCGCCGCTCTTAACTCGGCGCTGCTGGCGAAGATGCTTGGCGACGATCTTCTGGTTGTCGATGGCCTTAAGGCCGAAAGCCCCAAGACGGCGCCGATCGCAAAGGTGCTTGAAAACCTCAAGATCAACCGGTCATGCCTTCTGACGCTCGCGCAACACGATCAGAACATGTATCTCAGCGCCCGCAATATTCCGGACATCACCGTCCGCGTGGCCGGCGATCTTAACGCCTTTGAGGTTGCCACCAGGCAGAAGATGCTTGTGACCCGAGAGGCGATGGACGCGATTCTTGCCCGGGAGACCCAACGTGCGTAACGATTCATTCAACACTATCATCCGCCCGCTCGTCACCGAAAAGGGCACGCACCAGTCGCAGACCCGCAATTCATATGCGTTTGAAGTGGCTGCCGATGCGAACAAGGCGCAGATCAAGCAGGCTGTCGAGAAGATTTACAGCGTCAAGGTGGTTGCGGTCAGAACGGCCAACCGCAAAGGCAAACCCAGGCGGGCCGGTTACAGGTTCAGCACCACCAAGCATTGGAAGAAGGCCATGGTGGAGCTGCATCCCGACCACCACATTGACATGTTCTAGTAAGGCAGAGCAATGGCTATAAAGATATACAAACCAACGTCCGCCGGTCGAAGGAACAGCTCGGTCAACGTGCGGGAAGAAGTCACCGCCACGACGCCGGAGAAGTCGCTGCTTGTTCCAATACGCAAGCGCGGCGGGCGGAATCATGCCGGTGTTATAACCACAAGGCATCGCGGCGGCGGAAATAAGCGGATGTACCGCCTGATCGATTTCAAGCGGAACATGGACAGCATGGCTGCGGAGATCAAGACGATCGAATACGATCCGAACCGCTCCTGCAATATCGCCCTGGTGGAATACGAAGATGGCCAGAAGCGATACATCCTGTCCCCAAAGGGTCTCAAAGTTGGGCAAAAGGTCTTTTCCGGCCCGACGGCGGAGCCCAGGCTGGGCAACTGCCTTCCGTTGCACAAGATTCCGGTTGGCCTTGAGATCCACAACATCGAGATGCGCGCCGGGCAGGGCGGCAAGCTGGTTCGCTCGGCGGGTGGCGCCGCCAGGTTGGTTGCCCGCGACTCGCAGTGGGCCCAGGTCGTGCTGCCAAGCGGTGAAATGCGCATGGTCAGCGCACAGTGCCGGGCGACCATCGGACAGTTGGGCAATATCGAGCACAACAGCGTTCGCTGGGGCAAGGCCGGACGCATTCGCCACCTTGGACGGCGTCCGAGGGTGCGAGGCTCGGCGATGAACCCGATCGCCCACCCGATGGGCGGCGGCGAAGGCAGGCGAGCAGGCGGTAGGCACCCCGTTTCGCCGACCGGCAAGCTGGCCAAGGGCGGAAAAACACGCAAACGTCGCAAGACGTCGAACAAGCTCATTCTGAGGCGGCGTAGAAACGTTCGCACCGGTCAGCTTGTACTGTAGGAATTGAGGAATCGGCATGACCAGAAGTTCAAAAAAAGGCCCGTTCGTAGACGAGAAGCTCTACCGCAAGGTGCAGAAGGCCACCGAATCAGGCTCACGCGAGCCGATCAAAACGTGGGCCAGATCGTGCACGATTGTGCCGGAGTTCATCGGGCAGACGTTCATGGTTCATAACGGAAAGATGTTTCACAAGGTATTCGTGACCGAGGACATGGTTGGGCACAAGCTCGGCGAGTTCAGCCCGACCCGCATGTTCCGCGGACACACCGGCGCCAAGAAGGGCGCATAACTACTGGAGCGGTTCGATGCCCTGGCAAGCCAAACATAGGTACGCAAGGATCAGCGCCCGAAAGGTGCGTCTGGTCACAGACATGATTCGCGGCGAAGATGTCCAAGCTGCTTTGGACATGTTGAAGTTTTCGCCCCACCGTGCGGCCGGCATGGTCTCGAAAGTCCTGACCAGCGCCATCGCCAGCGCTAACGAGGCGGAGGCCGATGTTGAGGAACTGGTGGTGAAAGAGGCTCGCGTGGATGAAGGACCGGTCATGAAGCGCATCCAGCAGAAGGATCGCGGAAGGGCCCATCCAATCCTGAAGCGAACCAGCCACATTGTCGTCGTAGTGGATCACGACTAGAAGCGCATAGGCAAGAGAAGATTATGGGTCAAAAAGTTTCACCCACCGGATTCAGAACAGGCGTCACCAAAGGCTGGAAGAGCAGGTGGTTCGCCCCGAAGAGCAACTACGGCGAGTTCCTGGTTGAAGACGTGGCTATCCGCAAGTTCATCAACCAGCGCCTTAACCGCCAGCCTCCCTATGCCGCTGTTGGCGGCGTCGAGATTGAGCGCACCCGCGAAGAGGTGAAGGTGCTCATCAAGACCGCGCGTCCAGGACTTGTGATTGGTCCCAAGGGCGCCGAGGTTGACAAGCTTCGTGCTGCTCTTGAGGATCTGACCAACCGCCGCGTGAGCATCAACATTCTGGAGATCAAGAATCCGGATCTTGACGCCGCGCTTCTGGCCGAGGGTATCGCTGAGCAGTTGAAGAGACGGGCAAGCTTCCGGCGCACGATGAAGCAGCGTGCGGATACCGCCATGCAGGCTGGCGCAAAGGGAGTCAAGATTCAGATATCCGGCCGGCTCGGCGGCGCCGAAATGAGCCGCACCGAGATGATGATTCTTGGCAGCATTCCGCTGCATACGCTGGAAGCTGACGTGGATTACGGATTCTGCGCCTCGTTCACGACGTACGGGACGATTGGCGTCAAGGTGTGGCTGTACCGCGGGATGTTCGGCGAGACGCCGGTTGAGAGCGATCAGTCGGCGGCGGCCGCCATGACCCGCGCCCGCAGGCGAAGGGAACGCAGGGTTACCGGCGTCGGCGGTGGCGAGGCTGCACCCAGCGCCCCGGCCCAAGCCCCGGCCCCGGAAACGAAGTAGGAACTTGTTAAGCAGGTAGTCAGTATCTAGAGCAAAATAGCAGGTGCCATAATGGCCTTAATGCCCAAAAGAGTATTGCATCGTAAGCAGCAGCGTGGTCGGATTCGCGGCCAGGCTACTCGCGGAAACACGGTGTCGTTCGGCGAATTCGGGCTTCAAAGTGCTGATAGCGGGTGGCTCAGCGCCCGGCATATTGAAGCCGGTCGAGTTGCCGCAACGCATTATCTGCACAGAGAAGGCAGAGTCTACATCCGAGTGTTCCCGGACAAACCGACAACCAAGAAGCCGCTGGAAACCCGAATGGGCACCGGAAAGGGCGAGGTTGAGGAATGGGTGGCCGTAATCAAGGAAGGCACCATCCTGTTTGAAATCGGTGGCGTGGACGAGACGACGGCGAAGGCCGCGTTTAAACGAGTTGCAAGCAAGATGCCGTTCAAGGTGAGAATGGTTCACCGACGGCACGGGCTCTAAGGCGGACAGCATGAAGATTAAGGATA
Organism: Planctomycetota bacterium; assembly: GCA_012729725.1. Classification (GTDB taxonomy): domain Bacteria; phylum Planctomycetota; class Phycisphaerae; order SM23-33; family SM23-33; genus JAAYCO01. The sequence goes on along the minus strand of JAAYCO010000207.1, from coordinate 37,804 downwards.
TGCGTGAGTTGAGCGACGAGGAGCTTGAGGTCGAGCTTCAGAGACTTCACAAAGCGGGTTTCGACCTGCGTGCCCAGTCGGTCACCGAGAAACTTGAGGATCCAACGCTGCTGACCAAGACTCGCAAGGACATAGCCCGCATCCTGACGATCCGCAAGGAACGCCAGATCGCGAAGGCAGGGAAGTAAACGAATGGCAGAGACTCAGACCAAAGCGAATCGTATAGCAGGCAGCCGGACCGGCGTGGTTACGTCGAAGAGCGCTGACAAGACAATCCAGGTCAGCGTGAACTTCCTCGTCAAGCATCCGACGTACGGCAAGTATGTCCGTCAGCGCACGAAGCTTGCCGTGCATGACCCCGAGAACACCGCCAAGGAAGGTGACAACGTTGAAATCGTCCCTTGCCGGCGGAGTAGCAAGAGCAAGAGTTGGCGGCTGTCACGCGTCGTAAGGCGCGCGGACGAGCCTGTCCAGAACGCAAACGGCTAACAGAGGATAGTTTCGTGATACAGCAGGAAACAAGACTTGATGTCGCCGACAACACGGGCGCACGCATAGTCGGATGCATTAAAGTGCTGGGCGGTTCGTCAAGGAGCGGAGGCTTCTACCGCCGCACCGCATCCATCGGCGACGTGATTATCTGTTCGGTCAAGAAGGCCATGGCCGGTGGAGACATCAAGCCTGGTGAGATCGTCAGATGCGTGGTCGTCAGGACAGCGTATCCCGTCAGGCGAAATGACGGAAGCTATGTCCGGTTCGACCGCAGCGCGGTTGTCATCATAGATGCAGAGGGCAATCCCAAGGGCACCCGAATATTCGGCGCTGTCGCCCGGGAATTGCGTGAGAAGAACTTCATGAAAATCGTTTCGCTCGCCAGCGAGGTGGTGTAAGCATGGCAACCCACGTGAAAAAAGGCGACACCGTTGTCCTGCTGTGCGGGGATGACAAGGGCAAGGTCGGCCAGGTGCTGAAGGTGGATGTCGAGAACCAGAAGGTGTTGGTTCAGGGCGTCAACCGGGTTTATAAGCATCTGCGTCCGTCAAGGCAGCATCCCCGAGGCGGCAGAATTCAAAAAGAGATGCCGGTGCACATTTCGAACGTGCTTCCGGTGGATCCGAAGACCAATCAGCCCACGAGGGTTGGTTTCCGTGTTAACGAAGATGGCTCCAAAGAACGGATCGCCCGCAAGAGCGGATCGTCTCTGGGCGTCCTGAAGAAAGTAAAGTAGGTTAGTCAGACATGGTCGCGCGCCTTCAAGACAAATACAAAACGGAAGTCATCGCGGGCATGAAGCAGCGTTTCGGATATGGCAATCCGATGGCGGTGCCAAAGCTCAGCAAGATCGTGATCTCCATGGGCATGGGCCAGGCCCATCAGGACCAGGCCAAGCTGGAGGTCGCCCAGAAACAGCTTGCAATGATCGCCGGTCAAAGGCCAATCGTAACGCTGGCCAAGAAGTCGATCAGCAACTTCAAGCTGCGCGAGGGCATGAAGGTCGGCCTGAAGGTCACCCTTCGCGGCCAGAGGATGTACGAGTTCCTCGACAGGCTTATCACGCTGGCGATTCCCAGGGTGAAGGACTTCCGCGGGTTGAACGTGTCGGGCTTCGACGGCAGAGGCAACTACAACATGGGCCTCACCGAGCAGACGGTGTTTCCTGAAATCGACACCGCCGGCATCACCTTTACGCAGGGCATGAATATCGCGGTGCAAACGACCGCAAAGACGGACGAAGAAGCTAGAGAACTTTTAAGCCTTATGGGCATGCCGTTCCGGCGAGGCTGAAAGGATACAAGAGTATGGCAACCAAGGCGCAAATCGCCAAGGCCAAGCGAACCCCGAAGTTCAGCACGAGGGTCACCAGACGATGCCAGATATGCGGCAGGCCAAGGGCCGTTTACCGCAAGTTCAGGATGTGCCGGATTTGCGTGCGCAATCTGGCGCTTGAAGGCGTTATCCCCGGGCTGCGCAAGGCAAGTTGGTAAAGGAATTCAATAGATGAGCTTGTCAGACCCTATAGCCGATATGCTGACCCGCATCCGCAACGCGCTGCGAGCCAGGCATGAAATAGTCACCACCCCGGCATCCAAAGTTTGCGAAGGCATTCTGAGCGTGCTGAAGGAAGAGGGCTATATTCAGGACTATAAGCGTATCGAAGACGCCAAGCAGGGCCTGCTTCGCGTGTACCTCAAGTACGGCTCGGCGGGTGAAGACGTGGTCAACGAACTCAAGCGCGTCAGCACGCCCGGCAGACGGGTGTACAGCGGCGTTGAGGATATTCCCAGACCGCTCAACGGCCTGGGCGTGTCAATCGTGTCTACATCGCGGGGCGTGCTGAGCGACCGAAAGTGCCGCGAAATGAACATAGGCGGCGAAGTTCTTTGCACCGTCTCCTAACGAGAGTGAAAAGCCAATGTCGCGTATAGGTAAAAAACCGATTCCGATAGCCGCCGGCGTGAAAGTCAACGTGGCGGATAGAACAGTCACCGTGGAAGGCAAGCTGGGCAAGCTCAGCTGGACGCACCGACCCGAAGTCAGTGTGAAGATCGAAGGGCAGAACGTCATCGTCGATCGTCAGGACGACGAACGGATGGCCAAGAGCCTGCATGGCCTGACCAGAAGCCTGATCGCCAACATGATCGAGGGCGTTTCGCAAGGCTATAGCCGATCGCTGGAACTCTACGGCGTGGGCTTCGGCGTGCAGCTGCAAGGCAAGAAGTTCACGATCAACTGCGGTTTCAGCCATCCGGTTGTATTCGACGTGCCGGAGGGCATCACAGTTGAAGTGACAACGCCTCAGGCTCGCGGTGAAAGCGAACCAGCGCGTTTCACCATCAAGGGCCCCGACAAGCAGGCAGTGGGCGAGTTTTCGTCGAGCATCCGCCGCACCAGGAAACCCGAGCCTTATAAGGGCAAGGGCATTCGGTTCGCCGGCGAATACGTCCGTCGCAAGGTCGGTAAGGCCTTCGCCGGAGCAGGCGGCGCCTAATCGTTGTTGCACCGAGGGAATAAGGCAGGATAAGCATGAACGTAACAGTGAAAAAGAAGTTGCAGCGCCAGAGGCGAAAACTCCGCGTGCGGAAGCATGTCTTCGGCACCGAGCAGCGCCCGCGATTAAGCGTGTTTCGCAGCCGGAAGTTCATATACGCCCAACTGATAGACGATGCCGCGGGACGCACTCTTGTGGCCGCATCAAGTCAGGACGGCTCGCTGAACATGTCCGGCGGTGGAAACTGCAAGGCGGCGCAGGCCGTCGGAACCGCGCTGGCCGGCAAGGCGATAGAGGCTGGAATCAAGAGGGCTGTGTTCGACCGAAACGGCTACCCCTTCCACGGACGAGTGAAGGAACTGGCCGATGCGGCTCGAAAAGGCGGCCTCGAGTTTTAAATAACAGGAGCTCGTAACTTGGCTTTTACGAAAGAACATCGCGAGTCCCCCCGTGACAAGGGCGGACTGGAAGACAGCGTGATCAAGATCGACCGGTACGCCAAGGTTGTCAAAGGCGGCCGGCGGTTCAGCTTCGGCGCGCTTGTGGTGGTTGGCGACAGGCAGTCGCGTGTCGGCATCGGCTACGGAAAGGCGAACGAGGTTCCGCAGGCTGTCGAAAAGGCAGTGGCGGACGCCAAGAAGAACATGGTCTCGATCATGCTCAAAGGCAGCAGCATTCCGCATAACACTCGCGGTGTGTGCGGCGCTTCGCGCGTCCTTCTGCTGCCCGCCTCTGAAGGCACCGGCGTTATCGCAGGCAAGATGATCAGGCCTTTGCTGGAACTGGCCGGAATTCGCGACGTACTATCGAAGGCCTACGGCTCGACCACGCCCAAGAACCTGCTTAAGGCCGGCATGGCCGCATTGAAGCAACTCCGCGCGCCGGAAGCTGTCGCCGAGTTGCGGGGAGTTACCCTGTAATGAAACTCGACGAAATTCTCAGCAAGGCGGGAAAGTACAAAGCCCGCAAGCGCCTGGGCAGAGGCACTGGTTCCGGTCAGGGCAAGACCGCCGGAAGAGGCACGAAGGGTATGTACAGCCGCAGCGGCGCAAAGCACCGCATCGGATACGAAGGCGGCCAGACACCCATCATCAGCCGAATTCCCAAACGTGGCTTCTCCAACGCCCAGTTCCGCAAGACCTATCAGGTGGTCAACGTCTGCGATCTTGAGAAGTTTGAAGTTGACGCCAAGATCGACGCTGCCGCCCTGTTCGAAGCCGGGCTTATCAGCGACAAGGCCGGCCTGGTCAAGATTCTGGGCAACGGTGAATTGACGAAGAAAGTGCATGTGGTCGCCGGGAAGTTCTCTGCGACCGCCTCAGAGAAGATAACCAAGGCTGGCGGCACAACCCAGCAGGCGTAGCGAATCCAGCTGCACAGAGGATTTAGTTCATGGCCTTTCGAGTATTTAGAATAATAGCCGGCATCATCACTGTAGCCCTTGGGCTGTGGATGATAGGGCAAGGCGCATCCGACATACTGTCCGCAGTGCAATCAGGCGGCGATGTTCCGATTGCGCCGGCGACGCGTATTGTCGGCGGCATACTCGTTCTGGGCATCTATTACTATGCCCTTTGGAGCGCCTCCAATATTCGAAGATCTCTTGAGAACATCTTCTCGATTCCGGAGCTTCTCAAAAAGATCGCCTTCACGCTGATTCTTCTGGGTATCTACCGCATAGGTTTTCACGTTCCGCTGGCAGGCCTCGACCAGGACGCCATAAGCGACTACATGCAGCACAGCGAAGGCACGCTTGGCCAGGCCATGCAGATGGCCAGCATGTTCACCGGCGGCAACCTGTCGCAATCGACGCTCTTCGGGCTGGGCATCATGCCGTACATCTCGGCATCGATTATCTTCCAGTTGCTGGGGACGGTAGTGCCGGCGTTGGAGCGGCTGCAGAAGGAAGGCCCCGCCGGGTACAAGAAGATCCAGGAGTACACCCGGTACGCCACGGTTGGATTGTGCATCGTGCAAGGGGCGTTCTGGATGAAGTTCATGAACTCCCAGAACATGATATATCCGCTATACCACGGATCTATGCTGATATCGATCATGGGCGTTGTTGCCTTGACGGCAGGCACCATGTTCCTCATGTGGCTTGGCGAACAGATCGACGAGTATGGCATTGGCAACGGCATAAGCCTGCTTATCATGGCCGGCATTATCGCCCGCCTGCCGTGGGCGGTCAGGGAACTGGTTGCCACCGCCGACATGTCGCTGACCGGCGGCGGAACCGGCCCGCTTCAGATTGTGTTCCTGATGGGCGCGTTTGTGTTTGTTGTCGCAGGCGCGATCCTGATCACGCAGGCTCAGAGACGCATTCCGATTCAGCAGGCCAAGCACACGCGAGGCCGGCGCGTCTTCGGCGGACAGCGGCACTACATGCCGTTGCGAGTTAATCATGGCGGCGTCATGCCCCTGATCTTCGCGTCCAGCCTTATGATCTTCCCGGGCCTGCTGTTCAGCTGGATTCGCAACAGGTGGATGAACGACACAACCGTCGCACTTGAGTCGGCCTTCGTTTGGGGCAGCTACTGGTACACGGTTATAGAGGTTGCGTTGATCTTCTTCTTCGCGTACTTCTGGACGACGGTTCAGTTCAGGCCCAAAGAGATGGCCGAGCAGCTTCGCGATTACGGCAGCTTCATTCCGGGTCTTCGGCCCGGCAAGCGGACCGCCGATTATCTGGAGCGCGTCATGGAGCGCATCACGTACTGTGGCGCGGCGTTCCTGGCCATCATAGCGGTTCTGCCAATGGTGGTCGCCAGATCGATGAATATTAGTCCGAGCATTTCGGCGTACCTCGGCGGCACGGGTCTGCTGATCGTGGTGTCGGTGGCGCTGGACCTGGTGCAGAGGATCGAGTCGAACCTTGTGATGCGGAACTACGGCGGTTTCCTTGGCGGAAGCGCCCGGATCAAGGGAGCTTACGCGTGAGAGTAGTACTGATGGGACCACCTGGAGCGGGCAAGGGCACGCAGGCTAAACGCCTTGCCGAGAAGTTCCGGATGGCTCACCTTTCCAGCGGCGACATCTTCCGCGCCGAGAAGGCCGGTGGTTCGGCGCTGGGAGCAAAGCTGGCCGAGTATATGTCGGCAGGCAAGCTCGTGCCGGATGAGATTGTGGTTGACGTCATGGCCAAGGCCATTCGGGAATGCTCTGCCGGCGGTGGATTGCTGCTGGACGGCTTTCCGAGAACGGTGCCCCAGGCGCAGGCGTTGGACAAGCAGTTGGCGGCAAGCCGAACGCCGCTGGACGCAGTGGTTGTGATTACCGCCGATGACGAGCAGATTGTCCGCCGCATCACCGGCAGGCGAAGCTGCCCCAAGTGCGGGCGGATTTATCACACAGAGTTTATGCCGCCGCGCGAGAACAACGTATGCGACGACGACAAGGCAACGCTGGATCAGCGGGCCGACGACAAGGAAGATGTTGTGCGGCAGCGGCTCGAGGCGTATTACCGCCAGACCGAGCCGGTGATCGGCTATTACCGCCAGAGCAACGGTGAGCATGTAGTCGAGGTTGACGGCAACAGGGCTCCCGAGGAAGTCACCGCCTCACTGATCGAGGCGGTCAGCCGGCTCGCCGGCGCCTGAAAGGAAGATGAGTGTCCATCAGGCTCAAGAATGCGGAACAGATAGAGAAGATGCGAAAGGCCGGACGGATTGTTCGGCAGGTCCTTACCCGCCTGGGAGAGATGGTTGCCCCGGGTGTGACAACTAAACAACTGGATGCCGAAGCCGAGAGAATGTGTCTTGCAGCCGGGGCGCAGTGCCTGTTCAAGGGCGTGCCGGGGCGAGGCAAGGCGGGTGCTTTTCCCGCCAGCATTTGCGCCTCGATAAACGAGGAACTGGTTCACGGCATCCCCTCGGACCGGGCGATCAGGCAGGGCGACATAGTCAGTATTGACTTTGGCGTGCGTCTGAACGGTTGGTGTGGCGACGCCGCCCAGACGTTTATCGTGGGCAAGCCCGCCGACAAAACGATTCGCCTGGTGGAGGTTACGAGGAACGTTCTCGCCCTGGCGGTTGGCATGTGCAAGCCGTCGGCGAAGTGGAGCCACATCGCTCGCGCGATGCAGCAATACGTCGAAGGCGAAGGATTTTCCGTTGTGCGCGACTTTGTGGGACACGGCATCGGTTCTGAGATGTGGGAAGACCCGAAGGTGCCGAATTTCGTGTCGCGCGAACTAGAGGCGCACGACATCGTGCTTCAACCTGGCATGGCCATGGCGGTGGAGCCGATGGTCAACATGGGCCGAGCCGCGGTGGAATACGCCCCGGACGGCTGGACAGTAGTTACCAAAGACCGCCTGCCGTCGGCGCACTTTGAGCACACGCTGGTCATAACGACCGACGGAGTTGATGTGCTGACCAAGTGACGACGAGCACGGCGTTTGGCGAGGTGTGAAAGTGAAAGTTCGAAGTTCAGTCAAGAGAATGTGCGAGAATTGCAAGGTGATTCGCCGCAAAGGCGTGGTGCGGATCATCTGCACCAATCCCAAGCATAAGCAGCGCCAGGGTTAAGGCCCGGCAAGGAGAAGAGCATGCCGCGTGTGGCAGGTGTTGACATACCGGGCGATAAGCCGACGATAGTCGCGCTTCAGTATATTTTCGGCGTTGGTCCGAAAATCGCCGAGGCGATTTGTGAAAAGGCAGGCCTTAAACCTCAGGTTCGATCGAAGGAATTGACGGAAGATCAGCTTTCTAAGGTCGCGACGATTCTTGACGGCGATTACGTTATTGAAGGCCAGTTAAGAAGGCAGATTCAGCAGAACGTCGCCCGTCTGAAAGACATCAACTGCTACCGAGGGTCGCGTCACCGTCGCGGGTTGCCCGTGCGTGGACAGCGCACCAAGACAAACGCGCGAACGCGCAAAGGGCCCCGTAAGACGGTCGCGGGCAAGAAGTCCGTCAAGGAGATGCGTTAACCGATGGCCCAGGCACGAAAAGTCAAGAAGATCAGAAGGCATGTCGCCAAGGGCATTGCCCACGTCAAGGCGACGTTCAACAATACGCTTATCACGATCACCGATGTCAACGGCGACGTGCTGGTTACCGAATCGGCAGGCAAGATCGGCTTCAAGGGATCGCGAAAGAGCACGCCGTTTGCTGCTCAGCGCGCCGCGGAGTCCGCTGCCAGCAAGGCCCGCAAAATGGGCCTCGTCGAAGTTGAGGTCGAGGTAAACGGGCCCGGTAGCGGTAGAGAGAGCGCGGTAACGGCGCTTCAGGCTGCGGGATTGAAAGTGACCAGCATTGAAGATGTCACTCCGATTCCCCACAACGGATGCAGGCCGCCCAAGAAGCGCAGAGTGTAAAGGCAGACAGTTCGCCGGTAAGTTATCCAGGCCGGCGGGCTTCATATAGGAGCGTTTAGCACATGGGACGATATGTAGGACCGAAATGCAGGCAGTGCCGCCGCGAAGGCCTCAAGCTGATGCTCAAGGGCGCGCGATGCGAAACCGCAAAGTGCCCGATCGAGCGTCAGTGGCGAAACTTCCCGCCCGGCCAGCATAGCTGGCGCAGAGGCAGGGGAAGCGAATATTCGCTGCGCCTCCGCGAGAAGCAGAAGGTCAAGCGATATTACGGCGTCTATGAAAGCCAGTTCATGAAGTACTTCGGCGAAGCCGTCAAGGGCACGGGAAACACCGGCGCCACTCTTCTGAGCATGCTTGAACGCCGTCTCGACAACGTGATATACAAACTTGGCCTCGCCCCCTCCAGGGCCGGCGCCAGGGTCGCCATCGCACATGGACATTTCCATGTCAACGGTAGAAGGACGAGCGTTCCAGGCTACCTGGTGCGTGTGGGCGACAAGATCACGGTCAGAGATTCGGAAAAGTCTCGTAAGCTTGTCCGCGGCCACCTCGAAGAACTGGGCGAGCCGCACCTCCAGAACTGGATGAAGCTGGACATGGTGAAGCTTGAAGGCGAGATTGTGGCTGTGCCGACCAGGGAAGACGTCATGATCCCGGTCGAGGAAAACCGTATCGTCGAGCTTTGCAGCCGCTAAATGGCGCAATACGCAGATTAAAACCATAAGAAACCCAGTATTGGGAGGCAAGATAAATGCGAATCAGGTGGCGAGGCCTAGAGTTACCGTCGCGCGTCGTGAGCGATCAGGCCGTTTCCACTCCTACCTACGGACGGTTCGTAGTTGAACCGTTCGAGAGAGGCTTTGGCATTACCGTCGGCAACTCTCTGCGGCGGATACTGCTGAGCAGCCTCGAAGGAGCAGCGGTTACGGGCATCAAGATCAACGGCGCCGATCATGAGTTCATGGCGATTCCCGGCGTTATTGAAGATGTCGCCGACATAGTGCTCAACATCAAGAGCCTCGTGGTGAAGAGCCACGCGGAAGGAACCCGCACGATCTCTGTTCGAAGCGAGGTCAAGGGTCCCATTACCGCCGACATGATCGAGGCAGACCCGGCCATCGAAATCATCAACCGTGATCTGGTGCTGGCGACGCTATCAGAGAACATCCCGTTCTCGATGGAGCTTCGCGTCCAGACCGGTCGCGGGTACGTGCCGTCGGAAGAGATGATCGATCCCGACGCCGACCAGGAAGCCGGCCTGATCTATGTTGACGCCTCCTTCAGCCCCGTCACACGCGTTCGATATCGGACGGAAGACACCCGCGTCGGGCAGAAGACGAACTACGACCGCCTGGTGCTGGAAATCTGGACAAACGGCACGATCACCCCGGAAATGGCGATGGTCGAGGCAGCCAAGATCCTTCGCAAGCACCTTAACCCGTTCGTGCAGTACTTCGAGCTTGGCGAGCAGATCATCGAAACTGGTCCGGTTGAAGTGCAGCAGGGCGTTGACGTCGAGCTTCAGAAGAAGTTCTCGATGAGCGTTCATGAACTGGAGCTTTCGGTTCGCGCCAACAACTGTCTTGAGGCAGCTAAGATCGAGACGGTAGGCCAGTTAGTGCGGCTTACCGAGGCGGAACTGCTCAAGATTCGCAGCTTTGGCAAGACTTCTCTGCGTGAAGTGAAGCGCCGTCTGACCGACCTTGGCCTGACCTTGGGCATGGCCGTTCCGGCGGGCGTGGGCGAACCACAGTAAAGTATCAGGAATTATCAGCCCCAGAACCCTATAGAAGGTTGTCTCATGCGTCACAAAGTAGCAGGCAAACAATTGAGCCGCAACACCGCCCACAGAAGGGCGCTGCGGCGAAACATGACTAAATCGCTGTTTCAGCACGAGGCGATTCGCACTACCGAGGTCAAGGCCAAGGAGTTGCGCCGATTCGCGGAGCGGCTGATCACTGTTGCAAAGACCGGCACGCTGGCGGCTCGCCGTCAGGTGATTTCGGTGCTCGGCGACGGCGTAATGGCCAACGACGAGGGTGATATTCAGGACAAGACGATTGTCCAGAAGCTCTTTGACGAGATCGCCCCGCGATACGCCAGCAGACCCGGCGGATACACCCGCATCGTGCATCTTGCGGATCGCCGTATTGGCGACGCCGGCAAGCAGGTTCTGCTTCAGCTGGTCGAGGCCTCTGACAGCGGCGCCGGTCAGTCCGGTTCCGGAAGGCGTCAGCGGCGAGCCGCCAAGCGACAGGAAGCAGCCAAGGCTGTTGAGACTGCCCCTGCATCGCAGGACGCCGAGGAAAAGCCCGCCGATCAGCAGTAACCATCGGCTTTTCCAGCACTAGTCGACTTTTGCGGCGGCCCCAGTGACCGCCGCAATGTTTTTGGAGAAGGAAGCATGAAAAGCGACGAATCGTGCATCTTCTGCAAGATACTGTCCGGCGCGATCCCTGCCCAGAAGGTCATGGAAGATGAGTTCTCGCTGGCCTTTCTCGACATAAATCCTCTGGCCAAGGGACATGCGCTGCTGATTCCCAAGGGGCATTTCGTGACTGTTGACGAAATGCCGGCCCAGGCGGCAGGTGAAATGCTGAAGAATCTTCCCGCCCTCGTGAGAGCGGTCAAGAAAGTCACCGCTTGCCAGGGAGTTAACGTGCTTCAGAACAACGGGCGTGTGGCGCACCAACTGGTGCAGCATGTCCATTTCCACATTATCCCCAGAAACGAGAACGACGATTTTCGCTTCAACTGGCCGGCCGGTTCGTACCCGCCGGGTGAAGCGGAGGCTCTTGCCCAAGCCATTCGCAAGAGCATTGTCTGAAAACTGTCATGACCAGCATGTATCTCCAGAGACGTTATCTCCTGAGCTTCGAGAGTCGCAAGCTGCCGCATATTTTCACCGATGTTCTGGTGATAGGATCGGGCGCTGCCGGCCTGCGAGCGGCGATTGAGGCAGCCCAGTACGGGCAGGTCATCGTTACCGCCAAGACCTCGCCTGAAGAATCCAACACGGCTTACGCCCAGGGCGGACTTGCTGCAGTGCTGGATCCGAAGGATTCATTCGACAAGCACATAGCCGACACTATCGCCACCGGGTGTGGCCTCGGCGACGAGGCTGTCATTCGCCTGGTCGTTCATCGCGCCCCGGTGATGATCGAGCAGCTCAGGCAGTGGGGAATGCACTTCGATATGAAGGGCTCAAGGCTAAGCCTGGGCCGAGAGGGCGGACACAGCGCAAACCGAATCGTGCACTCCTGCGGCGACGCCACCGGAAAGGCCCTGGCCGAGGCTCTGCTGCGCAAGGCCCGCCAGACACAGAACATTAAGACGTTCGACAACTGCTTCGTCATCGATCTTCTGACCGACCCGCCCACGGGCGGCGCCGGCGCTGCCTGCGTTGGCGCACTGACTTTTCACCCACGGTATGGGCTGCAGGTTATAAGATCGCGGCAGACGATTCTTGCCGCCGGCGCTGCCGGGTCGTTGTGGCGCGAAACCACCAATCCGACTGTCGCCACCGCTGATGCGATGGCCATGGCCTTTCGGGCCGGGGTGACCATAGCTGACGCCGAGATGATGCAGTTTCATCCGACCACGCTGTACGTCGCCGGCGCCACCAGGTCGCTCATCAGTGAGGCCGTGCGAGGCGAAGGCGCGCTTCTGCTGGACAGAACAGGCAAAAGGTTCATGCTCGAGTACGACAAAATGGGCGAGCTGGCGCCGCGAGATATCGTCAGCAGGGCCATACACGAGCAAATGGCCAAAACGAACTCGACGCACGTGTTCCTGGACGTCCGCCACATGGGCGCCCAGGCATTCTCCAAACGGTTCCCGCAGATTGACGCCAAGTGCCGCAGCTTTGGGCTGGATCCGTCAAAAGACCTGATCCCCGTTCATCCAGCAGCGCACTACATGATCGGCGGGGCGAAGACAGACATTGCCGGCAGAACCTCGCTTGACAACCTCTATGCCTGCGGCGAGGCGGCATGCACCGGCCTGCACGGCGCCAACCGCCTTGCATCGAACAGTCTTACTGAAGCACTGGTCTTTGGAGAAATTACCGGCAGGGAAGCAGGCCAGCGCCTCGCTGAAGTGAACGACAAGTTCGCCGCCAAACAGATCGACTGGTCGAACCCCGTTTCTCTTCGCACGGAACTGGACCTGACGGACATCCGCAACTCGCTGCGATCTCTGATGTGGCGCAACGTGGGTATTATCCGCAACGGCCAGCGCCTGACCGAAACGCTCGATATCATCAGCTTCTGGCAGCAGTACGTGCTTGATAAAGAGTTCATGGATCCCGCCGGTTGGGAAGTTCAGAACATGCTGACCGCCGCCCATATCATCGTGGAAAGTGCCTTGCGCCGAACCGAAACACGCGGCGTTCATTACCGGGAAGACTTCAACAGTTCTGATTCGGTGTGGCAGAGGCACCAGTTCGTCAGGCGGTCGGAGCACCAACTGATAGTCGAGTGAGCGCCGGCATCAGCCGTTCTTCGGGGCGGAAAAGACCGACGAAAGCCACTGCCTGATCCTCAGACCTCTTCGCCGTTTGAGCATTGACGGCAGTTTCTGCGCCAGGTCGTTTATGCTTCTTGCCGGAAGAGAAGGCATGTCCAGAACGCTTCGTCCGCGCCAATAGCATTCCTCGCCTCTGCCACTGACCCAGCCGTTCTCTCTGCACATGTCGGCGGCACGAGTGCCGGTCAACGGGTAATAAATCACCGGCCTGATGTTGCGAACCTGGGTCTTCGCCACCAGGTTGATCGTGTCTTCAAAGGTAATCTGCGTTTCGTAAGGCAGGCCGACATAAACGTCCGCGAAGATATCTATGCCGCACTGGCGCAACAGGGCGCAGCCGCCGATAATCTGCTCGTTGCTCACGTGGATGGTCTGAACCTCATCTCGTATGAACCTGCTGCCTGAGCCGATCATCGTATCAACCCGATTGCAGCCGCTCGATGCGAGCAGTTCGGCGGTCTCGGCGCAAACATCCTCAAGAGGCACATAGCAGGAGTACGGCAGCGATACGGACGATCGATATCTGGCGGCGAATTCTCTGAGCCACGCCAGGTCGCACGCAAATGCATGATCGTAGAACCTTATGCGTTTGACGCCTTCATACCTGGCGATAACATCGCTTATCTCCGCAAGCAGGTTGCCGACGCTCCTGCGGCGCACGTTGTTGGTTTCCTGGTGCAAGTCTACATAGATATCGTTGATGCACTGGCCGCACCATCTCGCGCAGCCGCGAGCGGCCTTGAAGGCGGCTTCGCCGGTGGCGGCGACGATCTTGCCGTAATCAAAAACATCACGATCCGGAAAAGGCAACGAGTCCAGGTTCGTCTCGACAGGGCGTGGCGCGCCCTTCACCAGGCCCTCGGCGGTGTTGAGCCAAACGCCCTGGAGGCCCGACGAGTCGAACTGGCTGCGGACGTCCTGCAAAAAGTCAACGGCGGGTCGTTCGTATTCGCCCAGGAACAGGGCGCTGACGCCCGGAATGCTTATAGCTCGCGACGGCTGGCATGTTGGATAGTGCCCCATTACCGCCACTGGAAGCGCGAACTGCCATGCCACATCCGCGATCGTCCGCCTGGCGGCGGTGGCGCTGAGGATGGGCATATCAACAAGCACATATTGCGGGCGATTCTCGATCATAGCCGCTCGCAGCTTGCCAGGCTGGTATCCGTTGAGCGCCACCACCGACGCGGTGAACTTGCGTTCCTTCAAGCACGAGCACAGGACCCCGATATTGTGCGAAAACAATGGCGTGGGGGTATCCTGCGTGGGGTCGGTGAACTGCAGTATGAGAACCCGCATCGTGTTGATCTCCGCGATGTGCATGCTACTGTCCTGCCGGCCCCTGGCCAAGCGTTTTTGCCGAAGGTTCTTCTTTATCCTCCCGGCGGGCGGGGGAGGAGGTGAAGCAGCAGACCGTGCACCAGCATGACAGTGTCGTATTCACGAAGGGTTCCTTGACAACGCAGTCGCCGCGACCATATGCTACAGCCTGGTTTTTGCCTGTTTGACAGCGCGCATCGGCGGTGAGGAATCATGAAATATCGACCGCCTAACCTGATGCAGTACGCTACTGCCGGAATCGAGTTCCTGGCGATATTCGGGCTGATGGTGATGGCGGGCTTGCTTCTGGACCGGCGCTTTGACAGCCTGCCGGTTTGGACGATCGTGGGGACGGTTCTGGGGTTTGCCGGGGGAGTGCACCGCCTTGTGAAGATTGCCAGGAGTCTGGACGTGAAACGCAAATAGCCGTCCGGGCCGCTTCAGGCCATTATGGAGAATGGATGTCCGAAGCACAGCCAATACGCATCAGCATCTGGGCGCTTCTGGGCTGGGTGCTCGCGGTTGCCCTTGTTGTGGGCGGCCTGGGCTGGTATCCCACGGTGTACTGGTCGCAGATCGACGGCCTCCATGCAATGGCCTGGGCGATGGCGGTTGTGATGACGGCGATGCTCGTGAGCGGGCTGTTGATCGCCCGATCGGCGAAGGACGGCGCCGCGGCCGCAGCAATGATGTTCGTGATGGTTTCAATGATACGCATCGGCGTGTGCATGGCTTTGACAGTCGTCGGATGGTGGCTGTTGGCTCTGCCGCTCTCGCCGTTGTTGATATGGATGTTCGTTTTGTACATCGCCATGCTGTTCACCGAGGTCGGCTGGCTGACCAGGGCGTTGCATCGAGGAGCGATCCTCGAGGCATTAAGCAGGTTGGGCCGGCGGAATCGGATGCAGGCCGGCGAAAAAGACGTGAAGGGTGATAAAGGTGCTGGCGCAAGTTGATCTGATACACCATGTCTCTGACCATGAATGGCCATGGGCGTGGACAAAGGTTCATCTGTGGGGCATGGACGTGACCATCATGTCCAGCGCCATCGCCGGCATGATCGTCGTCGCGATCGTCCTGATTGGAGTCATTCTTCCTTTGGCCCGGCGGCGGTTGAAGCACAATGCCGACGCTCCTGCCGGGGCCGACAATCTGCTGGAAGTCCTCATCATATTCGTCCGCGACATGATCGCCCGCCAGGCGCTGCACGACAAGGCGTACGACTTCCTGCCGTATCTGCTGACGCTGTTCGTGTTTCTGCTGGGCAACAACCTGCTGAGTATCGTGCCGTTGGAATCGCTGACGCAGTTGATAGGGCTTCCGCTGGCGGGGGCTGCCCCCACGGCCATCGCGTCGGTTTGCGTTGCGTTGGGCCTGACTACACTGGTGACCATTCTGCTTATGGGTCTTAAGAAGCAGGCGCTGCGCTGCCGGCATACGCGGGGCTGGCCGATCCTGATGTGTTACGCGGCCTCTCCTTTCCTGTGGGCGATCAGCCTCAGCCCGCCCATATCCGGCACGATAGGCAGGATAATGAGCCTTCCGCTGGCGATACTGGAACTGATAGGCGTGTTTGCGAAGTGCTTTGCGCTTATGGTGCGTCTGTTTGCGAACATGATGGCGGGGCACGTGCTGTTGGGCGTGCTGATGATGTTCATTCTTCAGACTTTGTCGGGTTTTCTGCGCGAAGCAACGCCGCATGTTTTCTATGTCGCTCCGCTGTGCATTCTGGGCAGCGTGGCGGCCAGCATACTTGAACTGCTGGTGGCGGGACTTCAGGCTTATATCTTCACGTTTTTAACCGCAATGTTCCTGGGCTTGTACGTCGAGGGGCACGGCGATGATGCCCAAAACGCCCATTGAGGACTTTGGGTTTTCGTGGTACGATGGAACTTTTGTGTCCCGCATGGAGTGGGCACATGCGTTTTCAGGAGAAGGAAATGAAGATGGGACGTACGGTTCTAACAGCGGCTCTGGTTGTTCTGGCTCTGGCGGCGAGCGCCTCGGCTCAGGATAACGCCCCCGCCGACGAAGCTAGCGGCGCCGCTGCTTTTCCCATAGCACGGGCTTTGGGCATTGTGGGCGCGTGCCTGGGTGCGGGCTTGGCTGCGGTTGGCGGCGGGCTTGGCATCGCCAGGGTGGGCGGCAACACCATCGAAGCCATTGCTCGCCAGCCCGAAGCCAGCGGCGCGATGTTCGCCCCCATGATTGTCACGGCGGCCATGATCGAAGGCGGCATGCTCTTCGCCATGGTCATCTGCCTGCTTGGCGTTCTGTTCGTTTAGTTCATCGCACGGAGCCGCGCCATGGCCGAGCCATTATTCAGTATCCGCAAGGCATTGTTGCTAGCTGCCCCAGTGCTACTGCTGGCGTCGCCGTCGCTTGCGTCGGAAGGCTTTGACTTTGGCAACATGGGCCAGGGCCTTGCGGCCATGGTTATTTTTCTCGTGCTGCTGGCTGTTCTGGGGCATTGGGCCTGGAAACCGCTGGTTGCTCAGCTTCGACGCAGGGAAGAAGCCATCGCTCGGCAGATCGATGACGCCAAGCGCCAGAATCAGGAAGCCCAGGAGCTTCTTGAGCAGTATCGCCGGCGCATGGAACAGGCGGAGGCCGACGCGAAGGAGCTGGTGGCCAAGACTCACCAGGAGGCAGTCACTGCACGCGAGCTTCTGCTCACCAAGAGCAGAGAAGAAGCCAAAGAGAACGCCGACGCGATGAAGCAGGACATCGAGCGCGCCCGGCAGGATGCGATGAAGGATCTGCACGGCGCCACAACCAGGCTTGCCACCGAAATGGCTGCGAAGATTCTCGAACAGACGCTTGGTGAAGATGAACAACGGCGGATGGTTCAACGCGCGCTGGAAGAAATGGCGCGGGAAAGGCCGGAGGCCTGAAAATGGCTGCGCCTCGCGCCGAGCATCAAACTGTGATGGATCCCCGCAAGCTTCCCGTGGCGGGGGAGTATGCCCAGGCCCTGTTGAATCTTGCTTCTGACGATCAAAAGGCGCAGGAAATCCTGGCCGAGTTGGACTGGCTGACGCATGCGATGGATTCAATCGACGGCTTCGAGGAAATGCTTACGGCTTCGCCTCTGTCGCCGGTTCAACGAAAGTTGCTGGTCGAGCGAATCTTCACCGACAGGCTCAGCAGGGAGTGCGCGGGCCTGCTGTCGCTGCTGGCCAGGAAAAAACGCCTGAACCTGCTGCGGGCAATTGTCTACACGTATCGCCAGAGGCTGGACAAGAGGCGCGGCAGAGTCGAGGCCACCGTCACCAGCGCGCTTGCTCTGGACCCGGCCCTGCTGAATGAGATCAAAGATGCACTGAGGAAGCTTGTGACGCACGAGCCTGTGCTGAAGCTGAAGGTTGACAGGAAGCTGCTTGGCGGCATGACCATAAAAGTTGGAGACCGTTTGTTTGACGCAAGCGTCGCCGGGCAGTTGCGCCGGCTCGAAACAGGTCTTCTGGAGAAGCAAGGCGCGACCCGGGCCAACCATGATTAGAACGGCAAATGGATGCCCGGCCAATCGCTGAAGGCGAATTAATCGGATGAACTATGAAGTTCAACACTGACGAAATCACGAACATTATCCGCGAAGAGATCGCGAACTACAAAGTTGAACTGGACGTCGCCCACGTGGGGCGGGTTCTGGAGGTTGGCGACGGAATCGCCCAAGTGTACGGCCTTTCGAACGCCATGGCCGGCGAGATGCTGAGCTTTGAAAACGGGGCCATGGGCCAGGTTTTCAATCTCGAAGAAAGCTCGATCGGCGCTGTTATCTACGGCGATTACCAGAGCATCAAGGAAGGCGACGCGGTTCGCAGCACCGGAAGGCTGCTGGAAGTTCCCGTTGGGCCTGAACTGCTCGGTCGTGTTGTTGATCCGCTTGGCAGGCCGCTGGATGGAAAAGGTCCAATCGCCGCGTCGGCGACAAGAAGCGTTGAGATTCAGGCCCCCGGAATCGCCGAGCGCCAGCCGGTGGAAGAGCCGCTTACGACCGGCATAAAGGCCGTGGACAGCATGACGCCCATCGGCAGGGGGCAAAGAGAGCTGATTATCGGCGACCGCAAGACCGGCAAGACCGCCATCGCCATCGACGCCATAATCAACCAGAAAGACACAGGCGTTTTGTGCGTCTATGTCGCCATTGGGCAGAAAGAGTCCACGGTCGCCGGCGTTGTGGACACTCTTGCCGCCCACGGCGCAATGGCGCACACGATCGTGGTTTCGGCAAGCAGTAGCGACCCCGCGCCGCTTCAATACGTTGCGCCCTACAGCGGTTGCGCCATGGCCGAATTCTTCATGTACAAGCAGGGCAAGCCAACGCTTGTGGTGTATGACGACCTGTCCAAGCAGGCCGCGGCCTACAGGCAAATATCCCTGCTGCTGCGCCGCCCGCCGGGTCGAGAAGCGTATCCTGGCGATGTGTTCTACATCCACAGCCGCCTTCTGGAACGTGCGTGCAAGCTAGCCGAACAGTTTGTCATCGTGCCCGCCGATGCGCCTGCCAACACCGCCCAGGGCGTCGACGGCAAGCTCTATCGCGGCCCGTCAGGCAAAAAGGAAGCCGAAAAGGCGCTTGGGGCCATGCCGGACGCCGCCAGACTGACCGTTCGCAGGCTTGAATCCTCCGGCGGATCCATGACCGCGCTGCCCATCTGCGAAACGCAGGAAGGCGAAGTTTCGGCGTACATTCCGACAAACCTGATTTCAATTACTGACGGTCAGATATATCTTGAACCGTCGCTGTTTTTCGCCGGCGTTCGTCCCGCCATCAACGCGGGCATATCCGTCAGCCGAGTCGGATACAAGGCGGCGTATCCCGCGATGAAAGAAGTCGCCAAAAGCCTTCGCCTGGACCTGGCGGCGTTTCGAGAGCTCGAATCGTTCTCGCAATTGGGCGTCGAACTCGATCAGGCCTCGCAGCGGCAGCTCGATCGCGGGCAGCGAATGGTTCGTCTTCTCACGCAGGGGCAGTACAACCCGCAGGAAGTGGCCCAGCAGGTCGTGGCGATTTTCGCCGGCGTTGAAGGGTTCCTCGACGAATTGCAGCTTCAGGAGGTTCCGTTCTTCGAGCAGGGCTTGCTTGAGCACATCAAGGCCAGCCATGGCGATATCCTTGCGGAAATCAGCAAGGATCGCTCGCTTCCGGCGGACAGAAAGAAGCGGCTCTCGAATATTGTCGGCGAGTACCTTGAAGGTCTCTATCGCCAGCAGCGAAAGGCGAGGCGCGAGGCTCAAGGCCCGTCGGCCTCGTCGGTGGCAAAGGCTTAGGTCTATGGCCAAGGCACGAAAGATTCTTGCTCAGGTCAAAGCTATACGGAATATAGCCACCGTCACAAAGACGATGTCCCTGGTTTCCACTGCGCGGTTCAAGAAAACGCACGATGTCGCAAACGGGGCCAGGCCGTACAACAACGCGCTGAATGACCTCATTGCGGACACCGTCGCCCGCAGCAGCGAGAAGGATCTGCGTCATCCCCTGCTTCACCCCGCCAAGGAAGTGGGTACGGAAGTTCTTCTTGTGCTGGGCAGCCACCGCGGACTGTGCGGCGCTTACAACGGTTCAATCGCCAAGTTGACCGTCGAGCGGCTTGAACAGCTCAAGACAGCCGATCTTAAAGTGCTGGTGCGAGGCACGGGCCGGCGCGGGCTTCAACATCTGCGGGCCAGGGGAGTGGAGATTGACGTCGAGTATCCCCAGTTCGATTATCTGCCGCGCCCGGCTGAGGTGAACCAACTCGCCGACGCGCTGATGGAAGAGTTTCTTTCGGGCAAGATCAGCGGGCTCGAGGTCGCCTACATGCAGTTCGTCTCGGCGGGAAGGCAAAAACCCGCCATTGCCCAGATTCTTCCGATGAGCGAGATGGAAGCGCCTGAGCGCGTGAGCATAGCAATCAGGCGCCCGACGCCGTACGAGTTTATACCCTCTCCGGGCGAGGTGCTCAAAGACCTGCTGCCCGCAAGCGTAAGGCTCAAGCTTTATCAGTGTTTTCTTGACGCCGCCGTCAGCGAGCAGATATCGCGCATGACCGCCATGAGGGCGGCCACCGACAACGCCGAGGAAATGATCCGCAACCTGACAATCAGGTACAACCGCGCCCGCCAGGCGCAGATCACGACCGAATTGGCGGAAATCATGGGCGGAAGCGAGATGTCTGAATGATTGACGCGCAAATGGATTTGGTTCTGAGGTGACATGAGTATGGCCAAAACAGGTAAAATCGTGCAGGTTATCGGCTCGACCTTCGACGCCGAGTTTGCCGAGGAAGAGCTTCCGGCAATCTACAACGCGCTTCGTGTGGACGCACCCGGAGAAGAAGCCCCCGTTCATCTTACGGGCGAGGTTCAGCAGCATCTGGGCGGCGGCAGAATCAGATGCATTGCGCTTGGCAACACAGACGGTCTGCGTCGCGGAATGGAGATAGTCGACACGGGCAAGCCTGTGCAGATGCCGGTGGGGCTGTCGGTGCTTGGGCGGGTCTTCAACGTGCTGGGCGAACCTGTTGACGGAAAGGGCGACATTCTGGCCAAGGAGTACCGGTCGATCCACGCAGCGCCGCCCGCCTTTGAGGCATTGACCCCGCGAACCGAGATTTTTGAAACCGGCATAAAGGTTATCGATCTGCTTGCCCCGTTCGTTCGCGGCGGAAAGACCGGCCTGTTCGGCGGCGCCGGCCTGGGGAAAACCGTCATCATTCAGGAGCTTATCGCCAGAATCGCAACTAAGCACGGCGGCTACAGCGTCTTCGCCGGAGTGGGCGAACGAACCCGCGAAGGCAACGACATGTGGCTGGAAATGCAGGAATTGAGCATTGGCGATTCCTGGCAGAAGATTCTGGACAAGACGGTGCTTGTGTTCGGCCAGATGAACGAGCCGCCCGGAGCAAGGCTTCGAGTTGCGCTGTCGGCGCTTACGCTTGCGGAATATTTCCGCGACACGACCGGAACAGACACGCTGCTTTTCATCGACAACATCTTCCGGTACAGCCAGGCCGGCAGCGAGGTCTCGGCGCTTCTTGGTCGAATGCCGTCGGCGGCGGGCTATCAGCCGACGCTGGCGACGGAAATGGGCGAGTTGCAGGAGCGAATCACGTCCACCAGAAAGGGCGCCATCACGTCGGTTCAGGCGGTCTATGTGCCCGCCGACGATATGACCGACCCGGCCCCATCTGCCGCGGTGACGCATCTGGATGCCTTCATCGTGCTGGAACGTTCGATTGTCGAAAAGGGCATATACCCGGCAATCGACCCTCTTGCCAGTTCTTCCAGAATACTCGATCCGCAGTATGTCGGTCAGGCCCACTACGACACAGCCCGGCGGGTGCAGCAGATTCTGCAACGCTACCGCGATCTTCAGGATATTATTGCGGTACTGGGCGTTGACGAATTGAGCGAAGAAGACCGGCGAACCGTCAATCGCGCCAGGCGAATCGAGCGGTTCCTGTCTCAGCCGTTCTTCGTGTCCGAAGTGTTCACCGGCAAGACCGGCAATTTCACGCCGCTTGCCGAAACCATACGGTCGTTCGCGGAAATCTGCGACGGAAAATGGGACCATCTGCCAGAGGCGGCGTTCATGTATGTCGGCGCCATCGAAGAGGCTGCCGAGCAGGCCAAGAAGCTTCAGGAGGCCGCCTCGGCCCAGAAAACCCAGCCGCTCCCGCGAGTCTGAACTACTGACGCCAAGGAGCCGTTATGGACGTGTTCGAGGCAATCCAAAAACGATACAGCGTGCGGTCGTACCTGGACAAACCCATCGAAGAAGACAAGCTTCTTCGGGTGCTGGATGCGGGCAGGAACGCCCCATCCGCACGAAACAGGCAGGCTCGCAAGTTCGTGGTGGTTCGAGACGCCCACAAGCGACGCCTTCTGGCGTCCGCATCAGAGCAGGCTTCCTTGGCAAGCGCCCCAGCCGTCGTTGCCGTGGTTGGAACCGCGCCCAAGGATGTAATGCACTGCGGGGTGCAGACCGATCCCGTTGACTGTGCGATTGCAGTGGATCATATGTCTCTGGCGGCGACGGCCGAGGGTTTGGGCACGTGCTGGATCGGGCATTTTCCGCAGGATCAATGCCGGAAAATTCTTGGCGTGCCCGAGTCGATGGTCATCATCGAACTGATGGCGATTGGTTATCCCTCGTCATCGCAGCCGGCTCGCACCCGAAAGAATCTTAACGAGGTTGTCTGCTGGGAAAGTTACTCCTGACGTAAGGACGCACGCGGCATGGCAAGATTTCGACGAACGTTTGTTTTTCACGCTATGACGCTGGAGCAGAAGTTCTCTGTTCCGGCAGCCACGCGCGTTGTGTTCACCGCTGCTGACGGAAAGGTGGGCGTTCTTGCGGGGCGCTCTCCGCTGATCGCCAAGATAGGCATCGGCCCGCTTGTGGTTTCGGACAAAGACGGAAAGCAGCAGGAGTTTTTTGTCGCCGGCGGTTTTGCCCGGGTTTACGAGGAAGCAACCACCGTCCTTGCCGATCAGTTCGAAGCGATGGACCAGATAGATCCCAAAGAGGCCCTGGACGAGATAGAGCGAATCAAAGCCATTCCCGCGCGATCGGCCGAAGAGATTAACGCAAAAACATCAAGGCTTGCCGTCGCCCAGGCTCGCTTCAACCTGGTGCAGAAGTACCGCCGAAGAATGGCGGCAAAGCAGCCGGACACTCAACCAGAATGAACGAACCCACGCTGCGCATCGGAACTCGAACAAGCGTTCTGGCTATGGCGCAGGCACGAATCGTGGCCGATCAAATCGCCGCGAGCCTTCCTGAAATCAAGATCGAAATCGTCGGCCTCGTCACAAAAGGCGACCGTCTTGCCGGGCCGCTTACGGAAATCGGCGGCAAGGGGCTCTTCACCCAGGAACTTGAATCGGCCCTGCAGGACGGCAGCATAGACATGGCGGTTCACAGCGCCAAAGACCTGCCTGTGGATCAGACGGTCGCCATCGCGGCAGTGCCCAGACGGGGCGATCCCCGTGATGCGCTTGTCAGCAGGGGTGGCCTGGATTTCTCTCAACTGCCTCAAGGCGCCACTGTCGGCACGTCGAGTTTTCGCCGGTCGGCTCAATGCCTCATGATGCGGGGCGATCTGCAAATTGCGCCCCTTCGGGGCAACGTTGAAACGAGGCTTCAGAAGGCATTGAACGGCGAAATGCACGCGGTGATTCTGGCGGCAGCGGGCCTGGAGCGCAGCGGACTGCTGAAGGCCAATGCCCAACACATTCGAATTCTGGAACCGGAGAGTTTCGTACCCGCAGCCGGGCAGGGCGCGCTGGCGGTTCAAATCGCCCAGGCCAGTGATATTGCCTCGCGCGCATCATCGGTCCTGGATCATCCCGAAAGCCGCCAGTCGCTTGAGGCGGAACGCATGGTCGTTGCCCAACTGGGTGCGAGTTGCCGAAGCTCCATCGGAGTGCTGATTCAGAGAATCGCCGGGCAATGGTGGGGGCTGGCGATGGTCTCCCGGCCCGACGGCGGCGACATGATTCGCACCGGCAGAGAAGCAAGCAGCGCCTACGAGGCGGCAAAGCTGCTGCTTGACGACCTTCTGGAGCACAACGCCGACAAACTGCTCATGTAGAAGCTAAGCAGGCGGCGCGCTTGCGCCGGTATCGTGACGATGATGCCGTGCGGCGCTCCTGGCGCCTTTCTTGATCTCGGCAACCAGCCGGGCGAATTCCTGAGTTTCCGAGCGAATCTGCTTCACAAACGAGTTGGCTTCGATGGAGCCCACGACGGCCTCCATCTCTTCCTTGTTGCGAAACGTCATCTGCCGGAATCTGTCCGCATAATCCTTCTGCCGGGTGGCGTGAACCTGCTCGCAGATGAAGTCTTGAATCTTCACGCATTCATCAAGCGCGTTTCGCCATTCGGTCGCCCCGAACTGGGCCGCTCGAAGCCCAAGCAGATCAAGCAGCGTCGCCAGTGCGTGCGCCTGTTTCTGGCGAGGATAGTCCGAATCGAGCGATTGATACCTGGCGTGAATGTCGGTCCAGCTTGCGAGCTTGTTCGCTTCCACGTCGTCCAGCAGACTCTCAACGTCGTTTTCGCAAACAAGCTGGCCGCCCACGTTCACCCAGTGCCGCAGCCGCGGGCCGGCGAGGTCGGCGACCATATTGTCAAGCGTGGCGGCGGGATGATCCCGCATGTACTGCATCAGGTTCTTAACGCTGTAGTAGTGAAGCATCTGGCGGTAGGCGTGGTATGCGGCGCGATGCTTCAATATCACGACGGGACGGTTGGAATCTTCCATGTCCTCGCCAAGCACGGTCAGTTCAGCAGTCGCCTCGGGGGGGCTCATGAGCAGTTCCCGTCCGAGTTTGCGAAGCTGGTCGTCCGTCTGCTCTTCGAGATCGCAGCCGTCATTGGTAAGCTTCGCCTTGGCGGTCCACTTTTCCAGAAGAGACATGGCGTTGAAGATTTCTTCGACGGTGTCGGGCGCGAGTGAATCAAACTCGAACTGCTGCACCTTGGTGATGCGGGTGTCGCGCATCGCGAACTTCCACGTATTCCGCGCCAGGGCGTACATGTTGTACATCCACCAGAACGCCGGCAGAACGACAAGCCTGTCGCGTGAGGTGTCGTTGCTCAGCAGGCTAAAGGGCAGGGGGATGTCCATCTCGGATGGATAGTCGCCCTTGGCAAGCAGCACGAAAGAGGCGAAGCGGCAGTAATGCTTCAGGGTGGTGCACAGGCCCGGCCAGAAGCCTCTGCCGGCGATGATCTCGCCGTCGTTGGCCCTGCTGTTGTGATTCGACCCGATGGTTGCCCCGGCGGCGAGGTTGCTCTGGCCCAACACCAGGCTGGCCGTCAGGAACGAGTTGTTGTGATGCTGCTCGTGAGCGGGGAATATGAGGTTGTGCAGCAACTCGCAGCAGCTCACGGTGGAGTTGTCGCCGAGGAACGAGTGGATCAGCCTGGCGCCATACTTGAGGTTCGAGTTGTTGCCCATTACGAATCGCACTGCCTTGCATCCGTAGAAGATATGGCAGCCGAAGCCGATGATGCCGTTGACAAGCTCGACGCCTTCGCCGATCTGGCTGGGTTCCTGGGCGCTTGAGTTTATCGTCAGGTTCTTGAGCTTGTTGGCGCCCTTGATGTAGCAGGCGGGTCCGATTCGCACGTCCTTGATGATCTGGCAGTTTTTCAGCACGCAGCCGTCGCCGATTAGTCCGTAATACCCCCTGCGGGAATCGAACTGCTTTTGTGTGATCTGTGCGAACCGGTCCATCAGGCGGCCGCGGTCGCGGTACCTGGCCCACAAGTAGGCGTCGCCGCAGGTCATGCCGTCGAACGGCATGATTCCCCTTCCGCCGGCCTCGTTGATCGGGTTCATCCAGATGCGGATGCTTTCGTCCTCGCCGTCCTTCAGAATGCCGTTTCCGAACTTGGCGTGATTCGACACGTGCAGTTCGCCAATGTTGAGCAGCAGGACGTTCTGGCCGATTATGTAGTGCGCCATGTGCCGCACGTTGTGGATGGCGGCGTTTGCGCCGACGTCGCACGAGATGACAAGGCTGTTGGTGATGCCAGCGGGGGTTTGAAGGTCGTGGTGTTCCAGGACGACGTTTTCCAGGCGGGCTATTCGCACCATGCCGACGAAGTGGCTGTTCTTGATTCTGCCCGCATCGAACGGGTCGGCGACGAGAAAGAGGTTCCAGTCGTCGCAGGTGTTGCCCATCTTGACGAGGGTTTCGATCTCATGGGCATGCAGCCGACGCCACTTCGCATCGAAGGGCAGTTGCTCGTTTCGCAGGTAATACTCGTCTTTTCCGGCGGGGAGATATTCCGGTGGAATAAACCCTCTGCCGAACCCATCCATGCTGACAACTTGAACACTTCCCATTCGTTTCTCCCTGCAAGCGTTCTTTGAGGATAGAAGTGTCCCTGGCCGAGGTCAGGACAATGCGGCCATTATATCAACCGACCCGCCGCCAAAAAGAATATCTCTGGAAGATGTTAACGAAGGTTACACAATGCTGAGGGCGGGATAATCGCTGAAGCCCCGCATGGCACTGCGGGGACCTGACAACCTTCGCGCAGCGAAACCACGCCGTTGTATTTGTTCTTTTCTGCGAGGATCACGACGCAAACGAAAACAGCAAACGGCGAGGATTCGCTGCGCGATAGCAGTTAGGTTCCCACATTTCCATGCTGGGCTTTAACGTGGCGATGAGAATTATGAGAAGATCTACAAATTAAGATTTGATAGCATGCATGAGGTTGATTCGGGGGTTTTTGAGTGGGAAAACAAGTGGCTTGACATTTGCAAATAGCCAACCTGTTTACCGCTCAAAACGGACAAAATGACCGGAAAAAACCAAAAAAATGCAAAAAGTTGGGGGTGCTGCCAAGCGCCCTGCCGGCCATGGGTTAGAAATCAAACCGGTTGAATTTCTGAAGCGAAATTACGCGCGCTGCTGAAAAAAGCGCCCACTTTGCTGCCAAGTTCGGGACATCATCATCTTAGGGGAGGCACACGTCTTCGGCCCGACAGCGCGGGCGACGAATGGCGCCGAAGGCAGGCTGCGGATGTTGGAAGGTCTTCGGCGAGAAAATGCCGTCGCGGCCCTCACGCCTGGCGCACACCCAAATCCGGGCGGGTTGACAATGCCCGTGCATGCGACATAATGTGCTCACTTCATCGGCTCATTTGGAGGAAGAACATGGCTAAGCAACAGTTTGAGTTCGTCAGGCTGCTCGACAATGAAAGGCGCGTCGGTCCGACGCTTGCATCTGTTTCGCGGCATTGGCAGCAGGCGCAGGAATGCTTCCTGTTCGTCAGCCCGCACGACGACGACGTTGTGATCGGCGGCGGACTGATGATTCTCTCCGCCCTGAAGGAAAAGGTGCCCGTTCACGTTGCAGTCGTGACTGATGGGGCGATGGGCTATTGCTCGGCGGCGGAAAAAGATAACATCAGCGAGATCAGGCGCAGAGAGTCGTTCGCCGCATTTCGCAAGCTTGGCGTGCCCAAGTCCAATATCCACTGGCTGGGTTTTCCCGACTGCCAGCTTACGCTCTTCCAGGGCAGGCGCCCGGCGACGGCTGGCGAGGCGGGAGCGGTTATGGGATTCACCGGCCTGCAAAACTCGTTTACTGAACTGCTGCGACGCGTCAAGCCAAACCAGGTGTTCCTGCCGACAAATGCCGACCTGCATCCCGACCATCAGATTGTTCACAGGGAATTGCTCATTAGCTGCTTCCACGCGGCAGGGGACATCTGGCCGGAGCTTGGCGAGCCGATCAAGCGAACGCCGTACCTTCACGAGCTTGCCATTTACTGCAACTTCCCATCGCCGCCCAAGCTCAGGATCAAGGCTCCCGAGGCTGCGATGAAGAAAAAGCTCGACGCCGTGCTTGAGTTCAAGTCGCAGAAGCAGATTCAGTCGCTGGTTGATTCCCTGGCCAAGGCGGGTCCGTGGGAATACCTGCGTCCGGTTGAATTCTCGTTCTACAACCCGATCGTGTACAAGAACCGCTTTGACGAGCCGCCGCGAACGGTGCACATGGGGCTGTGATCAGTCTCGGCCCATCGTCCACCCAATAAGCTGGGCGAAGAAACGGGCGTAGAAGTCGCCAACCTCGATTGCGTCGGCGCCGTCGGCACGCGCTTCGACGCGAGCCTCGCCCCAATCCACCAGGCCGCCGACCCAGTGCGGTGCGGCGTCGGTGGCAAGGGCGGCAGTTCGTCCGCCGCCGTATTCGCCGACGACTAGCAGCGGCGCAAGCCCGCCCTTGGAGAACTTGAAACCGCCGCCGTCGAAGCTGACGCCGAAATGCCTTGCGCCCAGCAGCGCTTGCGAGTTGGCGTTTGCGACGAAGCTGTTGTATCCGCCGATGCCCGGCGGTTTGTTAAACGGCAGGTCCGCGAGGATGGGATGATCGCAAAGCTTCTCAACAAGGCATGGCTGGGGGCAGTTGATGCGGTCGTCGGTCCCGGAGATCGTCACCGGAAGCGCCTTTGCCAGCGGCGATGCGTTGTAGTTGCCGTCGAGGCCGTGGTATGAGGCCCAACCGCCCAGCATAAGCAGCCCGGCGCCCTGGCGAATGTTATCGACAATGGCCTCGGCACAGGGCGTCGCGATGTTCGCGGCAGGGTAGTCGCTGAATATGTAAAGGCCGTGCCCGCCTGAGGGCAGGTTCATTGGCAGGGGCTGGTCGGAGGGGACGTAATCGAAGGCAAAGCCATGATGCTTCATCACTCCGGCAAGATAGCTTGCGGCGGTTGCCAAAGTGGTGTCGCCCGCGTAAAGTATTCTGGTTTGCATCAAGGGATGGTAAAAGAAGAGTTCAGGAAGGTCAATGCAGGCTGCAATCAAGGAGTAATCTGCTCATGAAGAAGGCAAGCGCCATTGTAGGTCAGTCGGGTGGCCCGACAAGCGTAATCAACTCCAGCCTCGCAGGCGTAATAGACGGCTGTGCTGAAGCGAAAAGCATCGATCGGCTGCTGGGCATGCACTGGGGCATCGAGGGTTTTCTGGCTGACGACATCATAGATCTCTCGTCGGAGCCCGCCGAAACGGTCAAGGCCCTGCGGCGCACGCCGTCGTCGGCTCTTGGATCATCGCGGCACAAGGTCAAAGACCACGACCTGCCGAACATTCTGGCCAGGCTCAAGCAGCACAACGTGCGCACCATGTTCATGATCGGCGGCAACGACACGATGGACACGATTCACCGCGTCACCGAATATGCCGCCAGCCAAGGCTATGAACTTCACGGCGTGGGCGTGCCAAAGACGGTCGATAACGATCTGTACGGCACCGATCACACGCCGGGTTTTCCAAGCGCTGCCAGGTTCGTCGCCCTTAGTGCTCAGCAGGCGGGCAGGCTGGCGAGGGACATGCAGAAGGTTGACCAGTTCGTTGTATACCAGAGCATAGGCAGAGATGCAGGTTGGCTGACCGCGGCGGCGGCAGCGGCCAAATGCGATGCGTGCGATGCACCGCACTTGGTTTACATGCCCGAGCGGGTGTTCGACCGCGACAAGTTTCTCGCCGACGTGCAGGCGGCGCATAAAAACTATGGTTATGTTTCAATTTTCTGCGGCGAAGGCATCAAGTATGCCGACGGCATGCCGGTTTCGGCCTCGACAACCAAAGACAAGTTCGCCAACACTGAATACGGCGCGATGGGCGGCACAAGCGTCGCCTTCCAGCTTCACCGCATGGTCAGTCAGGAATTCGGCTGGCGCGGCGAGTTCCAGGTAACCGAGTCGCTGCCAATGGCGGCGATAGACAGAGCTTTGCCCCTGGACCTTGAGGAAGCGTACAACTGCGGGCTTCAGGCGGCGAAGCTTGCCGACGACGGAATGACCAACGTGATGGTTACGATGGTCCGCGAATCGAACAATCCGTATCGCTGCAAATTCGCAACGGCGCCGCTGAAGGATGTCGCCGTGCGAGCCAAGCCCATGCCTGACGAATACATCAACGAGGCGGGCAATTATCCCTCGCAAGCGTTCATTGATTATCTGCGTCCGCTTCTGGGCGAGCTGCCGCGGTACGCACAACTGAAATATCAGCCGGCGCCGCTATGCAGGGCTCGCCAGCAACTCTAACGAAAGGAAATTCAGAATGAACACCAAGGACAGCAAATACACGCAATACGCCTTAAGCAGGGAAATGCTCCAGACGGTGCAGACGGTGCAGAGATTCGACCCGACAAGAACCGCCGCCCTCGCCAAGAGCATTTCAGGCGCGGCAGGGCTGTTTCTCACCGGCGAAGGCTCCAGCCGAATCTTCCCGGCCAAGAACGCGATACATAAGGCGCTCAAGTGGGGGCTTAAG
Organism: Planctomycetota bacterium; assembly: GCA_012729725.1. GTDB lineage: Bacteria > Planctomycetota > Phycisphaerae > SM23-33 > SM23-33 > JAAYCO01. The sequence continues at coordinate 7,856 of JAAYCO010000207.1, read as the reverse complement.
CAGCCGATCGAGACCCAAGGCTCGAGGCAGGCAATGATGTACGACCTGTCGCGGCTGGCCGTGATGGCGTCGTCCAATTCCGGCAGAACAAGCGAAGTGATCGTGCTGATGAAGAAGCTCAAGTCGCAGGGCCATTCGATGCGTTTCGGCCTCACGGCCAACGAGAACACCCTGCTGCACGAGACATGCAACGAAACCTTCGTGCTTACCTGCGGCGGGGAAGACGCCGTCGCCGCGACCAAGAGCGTCGCTGAGCAGGCGCTTTTCTATCAGTCGGTCGTCAGCCATCTGGCGGGCAGGAACGTCCGCGCAGACCTGGCTGGGCTTGACGCCAAGCTTCAGCAGGCGCTTTCGATGCCCATCGATCCGGCAATCATCAAGGCGGCAGCCAATGCCGGCACGATTTACTTCGCCGGGCTCAACGACGGCGTTGCAGAGGAACTGACGCTCAAGACCAACGAGATCACTCGCAAGAAGTCCGACTTCCTCGAAGGAACCTATGCGGTGCACGGCATAGAGGAAGTCATGGACAAGAACGACATCGTCTTCGTTGTCGATCCGATTCCCGAGGAGATGGAAAAGTTCAAGAAGGTGCTGGTGGACGGCGTGGGCCTGAAGGTCGTCGCCATCGCCGATAGGCCGACCATGTTCGATACGATCGTGACGCCCGACGCCGGCGAGATGAGCGCGTTCGTGCAGCTTTGCGCTGGGTGGAATGTGCTGGTCGAGATCGGCCTGGCCCTGGGCATCAACCTGGACAAGCCCCAGCGGGCCCGAAAGGTCGGCAACGAGTTCGTCGGCTGATTGGCGCCACAATAGCAATCTATGTGAAGGAATAGTATGCCGCTTATAGACATGCCTTTGGCGGAGTTGCGCAAGTACACGGGACGAAACCCCAGGCCCGACGATTTCGACTCATTCTGGGACGATTCGCTCAAGGAACTTGACGCTGTTGATCCGCGGGTGGAACTCACACCTGCCGAATTTACTGCCCCTGGCGTGGAGTATTTCCACATGCAGTTCACCGGAGTTGGCGGCGCCAGGATCTATGCGAAACTGGCCCGCCCCATGCGACGCGATAAGCCTGGACCTGGCCTGGTGTTGTTTCATGGGTATGGCGGGCAATCCTGCTCATGGACGGGCCTTTCCGTCTGGGGTATGGCCGGATTCACGGTGGCTGCAATGGACTGCCGAGGACAGGGCGGCAGAAGCCAGGATGTCGGAGGCGTCGTCGGAACCACGCTGCGAGGCCACATCGTTCGCGGGCTCAACGGGCCGGCGAAGAACATGTTGTTTCGGCATGTCTTTCTGGATACCGCCCAACTGGCCCGGCTTGTGATGCAGATGGACGGCGTTGATCCGGCCCGGGTGGGCGCGACTGGCGGCAGCCAGGGCGGCGGGTTGACCCTGGCATGCGCGGCTCTTGAGCCGAGAATCAAGAAGGCTGCCCCGATGTACCCGTTTTTGAGCGACTACAGGCGCGTCTGGGAAATGGACCGCGCAGATCTTGCTTACGAAGAACTCAAGCAGTATTTCAGAAACTTCGATCCCACGCACGCCAACGAAGAAGAAACCTTCAGGAAACTTGGGTACATCGACATTCAGTACCTGGCCCCGAGGATCAGCGCGGAAGTGTTGATGTTCACCGGCCTGATGGACGCGATCTGCCCGCCAAGCACTCAGTTTGCAGCCTACAACAGGATTACCGCCAGGAAGAGCATGGTGATTTACCACGACTTCGGCCACGAGGGCCTGCCGGGTGCGGACGACAGAGTGTTCCAGTTTATGATGGGCCTGTGAAGGCTTGGGAGTAAAAAAAGCGGGCCAGCGTCAGTCGCCGGCCCGCTTCAGTACCCCCACGGGGAATCGAACCCCGGTCTCCAGGATGAGAACCTGATATCCTAGGCCGCTAGACGATGGGGGCGTCTAAACAGTTATACGCCCGCTCAACCACGGGCGAATCGGTATGTTATTGATCCGCTTCAAAATCGTCAAGCGGATAATCGCCCCGGCGGCAGTTCATGGAGAACGCCAGAGTGAATGCCAAGCCTGTCCAGTTGGACGTCTATCTCACGCGAATACCGATGCGCTCGTTCGAGCACGCAGCCGCCTCGCGGGACGTCGCCGAGGCTCTCGTGGTGCGGCTGCAACTGGATGACGGCAGAGTTGGCTACGGCGAGACTCTGCCTCGCAAGTACGTAACCGGCGAGACGCTTGAGACGGTGCAGCGAGACATTTCCGGCGTTTACTGGCCGGCGCTGGTCTCGGCGCGAATCGACTCGCCGGATGTTCTCGGTTTGCTGCCTTTCCATGACGAAACCGGCAGATGCATGAACGCCGCCAGGTGCGCCGTTGAACTGGCTGTTCTGGACGCCGCCGGCAGAAGTCTGCTCGACGCCGGAAGCGACAGAACCCCCGCGGCGCGATGCACGGGGGTACTTGGCTCGGCCAACCCCGCGAAGACGTTGCGCCGGCTGAGATTAATGCGGCTGTTCGGTCTGAGGCACTTCAAACTGAAGCTGGGCCTTGGCGAAGATGTTGACCGCGAGAATCTTCGCCTGGCGAACAAGCATCTGGCCAAGGCGATCAAGCGCGGGGCGTGCACCCTGCGAGTTGATGTAAACGGCGGATGGGATGCCGATTCAACGCCACAACGCGTTGACCAGCTCGCGGCCATGGGCGTATCTCTGGTAGAGCAGCCGGTGTTTTGCGCCGCCGGCGAACTGGCCGACCTTGCCCGGAAATGCGTCCTGCCGCTTATCGCGGATGAGTCTTTGCTTGGCGACAATGACGCAGCCGCACTCGCGGCGGCGCCCGACAGGATTGTGTTCAACATACGCATCAGCAAGAACGGCGGGCTTGTGGCGGCCCAAAAACTGGCCCGGTTCTGCGGTGATCGAAGCATGAGGTTTATCCTCGGCTGCATGGTTGGCGAGACGGGCATTCTGTCGCTTGCCCAGCGGCAGTTGCTGAGGATGATCCCGCAACCGGCCTTTGTCGAAGGCAATTACGGTCGTTGGCTTCTGGCCGACGATCTGGTCAGAAACTCGCCGCGTTTCGGGTACGGCGGCAGGATTGGGAAGGCCGATCCCGATGGTTGGGGCCGACGCGTGCTGGAATCGAAATTGGAAGAATATGGCGTCAAAACCGTCACTCTTGCATAGAATCTCAATCATGACGGCTAATGCCCGTCCGGCAGCGGGCTTGCGCGTATTGCTTTGGAGGCACAGGCCGGATAGACTACCCCACTTGCCAGTGAGGCACGAGAGAAAGGACTGGAAATGAAGCAGTGCGGGCCGCAAAGACATCTTTTCACCAGCGAATCGGTGACGAAGGGTCATCCTGACAAAGTAGCCGACCAGATATCCGACGGCATTCTGGATAGTCTGCTCAAACATGATCCGCATGCCCGCGTCGCTTGCGAAACGCTGGTGACGACAGGCCTGGTTGTTCTTGCCGGCGAAGTGACGGTCCACAATCAGAAGGCCGAGGCGGCGCTGCTTCGGGCGGAAGACACCGCCAGAGAAGTGATCAAGTCGATCGGTTATGACGATCCGGCAACCGGCTTTGACTACCGTTCATGCGCGGTGCTCAAGACGCTGCACGGCCAGTCGCAGGACATCTCGCAGGGAGTGACGGCCGCCGCCAACAAAGAGCAGGGCGCGGGCGATCAGGGCATCATGTTCGGCTTTGCCTGCAACGAAACCAAAGAGATGATGCCGCTGCCGATTCAAATCGCCCATCGGCTCACCGCGCGTCTGAGCAAAGCCCGTGAGGAAGGGCTCGTCAAGTGGCTCAGGCCCGACGGCAAGAGCCAGGTCACCGTTGAATACATCAACAACCACCCGCAGCGGATCGACACGATCGTGCTCTCGACGCAGCACACCGAGAAGGCCGTTGATCCCAAGACCGACAACATGTCGGATGCGGCCAAGCAGGAACTTGTCCGAAAGATCATCAAGCCGGTAGTGATGGACGAGTGCCCGGGCATGTGGGACGAAAAGAAGATCAAGTTCTACATCAATCCCACCGGCAGGTTCCTCATTGGCGGCCCGCACGGCGACAGCGGCCTGACGGGACGCAAGATCATCGTCGATTCCTACGGCGGTCGAGGCAGGCACGGCGGCGGGGCGTTCAGCGGCAAGGATCCGTCCAAGGTTGACCGTTCAGCCACTTACATGGCCCGCTACATAGCCAAGAACATCGTTGCCGCCAAACTCGCCACAGTGGTGGAAGTGCAGTTGTCCTACGCAATCGGCGTCGCCGAGCCCGTCAGCGTGCTTATCAACTGCGACGGACTGGCTGAAAACGTGGAAACCGAAACGCTGGTGAAGGCCGTCCGAGATGTATTCCCGCTCAAGCCGCGGGAGATTATCGACCATCTCAAGCTGCTCAGGCCGATCTACCAGCAAACCGCCCACGACGGGCATTTCGGCAGGGAGCTGGATACGTTCGCGTGGGAAAAGACCGACATGGCCGCCAAACTTAGAAAGGCTTGCAAGGTCTAAACCGCGGACTTAGCATCAATTATTGCTTTTTCTTGATCCCATGTACACGCCAGGGTGAGCGTGCCATGGGATCAACTTTTATGGAGAGAACGATGGCTGCTTTGACTGGCAAAGAGCGAATGGCCAGGATCCTCGACCGCAAGCCGGTTGACAGGATCGCCGTGTACGAGGCGTTTTGGACCGAGACCAAGGTTGCTTGGATCGAGCAGGGACACCTCAAGAGCGATGAACTGCCTAACGACCACTTCAATCTCGATCTTCAATCCTGCATGCCCTTCAACGTTGTTGCCGATCTGGACTTCGTGGATGAGGTGGTACAGGAGGATGAAAACACCAAGCTGGTGCGCAACGGAAACGGCGCGCTGCTGCGGTGGTGGAAAAGCAAGATGGGCACGCCGGAACACGTGGATTTCGGCGTGAAAGACGAGTCAACATGGGGCAGGGCAAGGGAACTGCTGCGTGATTCAAGCAAGTACGGCAGAAGGATTAACGTCGAAAACTACCGGGCGAATCGGCGGGACTGCGTCAGGAGCAACAGGTTCTTCACTCTGGGCATGGTAAACGTATTTGAATGCATGCATCCTCTGTGCGGCCACGAGAACATGCTGGTTGGCATGGCCCTTGAGCCCCAGTGGGTCAAGGACATGTGCGACGTGTACTCGGAATTGACCATCAATCTGATGGAAGAGCTTTTCGCAGCCGAGGGCCTGCCGGACGGCGCGTGGTTCTATGAAGACATGGGGTTCAAGAACAAGCCCTTCATGTCGCCGGCGATGTACAAGGACATCGTCTGGCCGGCCCACAAGAGAACATTCGACTACTGCCATTCGAAGGGCCTCAAGGTGATCGTGCATTCGTGCGGCTTCATCGAACCTCTCGTCCCGGGCCTGATCGAGGCGGGCATGGACTGCCTTCAGGCCCTGGAAGTGAAGGCGGGCATGGACCTTGTCCATATGAAGAAGACCTACGGCGACAAGATCGCCTTCATGGGCGGCATGGACGTCCGGCCGCTCGTCGCCAACGACATCAAGGGCATCGACGCCGAGCTGGAATCCAAACTCCCAGCCGCCATGGCAGGGGAGGCTACTGCCTTCACAGCGATCACAGCATCCCCAGCGAAGTGAAGTACGAAACCTACAAGCACTTCGTGGACCGCGGCCTCGAAATCGGCACTTACTGACAAACAGACAAAACTTCAACGCAGTGCAGAAGCCCGACTGTCCCCACAGCCGGGCTTTTGCATCCTTGCTCCGTCCTGTTGCACGCTAACAACGTCAAACCGCGCCGACGGGCGACGCAAAGGATGCGCCGGTGTATTCATCCAGCAGCCGGCGGTAAACGCGATAGTCAGCCATAGAAACCCCAGGAGGAGTCTGATGATCGACCGACGGAATGAACCTGCCCGAGCGGATGAGTGGTCGCAGCCGCTCGAACTCGCCGCGCATCGCATTCTCGCCCAGCGGCATGGTCATCTTGTCGAAATGGCCGATCATGCCAAGTTCCGGGTGCGCCCGGCGCATGCTCATGCCGTCAACGCCCGCGTGCCGTTCGAGCGGCAGAACGCCGTCGACGCCCACGTCCCGCAACCAGGGAACCACTTCCTCAACCCTGCCGTCGCTGTCGACAAACACCAGGCTGCCAAGCATGTCCTTGATGGCCGGTATCAGCCGGCGGTAGTAGGGGGCCAGAAACTGGTCAAACAACTCCCGGCTGAGCATCGGACCATTGTTGTAGCTCATGTCCTCCAGAACATGCACATAGGCGGGCCTGGCCACATCAGCCATCCGCTCCAGCGCGCGAAGGTAGTAATTGGTTGCGTCGCGGTTGATGCGGTGAATCAGGTCGGGCTGATCATAGAAAGCATACAGGTGATTCTCGATGCCCAGCAACGTGCGCGGAAACCAGAAGAAACCGTCGATTTCACACCAGACCAGCGCCTCGTTCTGGTCCTGCCGCCGCTGCCAGGTTGCCCAGTCCGCCAGGTCGTCTTCGGCAGCATCAGCATAAAGATACTGCAAATGGGCAGTGTAACCGTCGATATCCTCAAGCACGCCCGCGCCATGATGAGCCGGCTGAGGCCCACCTTGCAAAGGGCACAGCCGAAGCTTGTGGTAGTAGTCCAGGCCCCAGTACTTCGACAACGCCCAGAGATCGTTATCCTTCACGGGCAGCCCCTCCTGGCGCCAACGGTCGATCGTTTCATTCCACCACTGAGCCCATTCCACCCGTGGAAGGCGGTCCGCCGGCCGGCCCGCCATAACCGCCCGAAACCGCTCCCAATGCGTCATGCCGTCTTTCATATTGTTCTTTCTGGATATACGTGCCAGGGACATTTCTGTTATAATAGTCCAGGCTGTGCCGCGAAACTTTGCGCATATTTGCGCTTTTGATGGGGCTTATTGACATGCGAGTTACTGGCGTCAGAAAACCACATGTGATTCACAAGGACCGTCAGGGCCGGAAGGTCTTTGGGGCGCTGCGCAAACTGGGCGTCGGCGTAGAGCATTGGTCGTGCTACCGGACAGCCGGCCGAATGCACGAACACGATTTTGTGGAGATGAACATCATCGTCTCCGGCCGGGGACGCCAGAGGATCGAGGACAACTGGTATGACATCGAGAGGGGCTGGTTGTCGGTGATTCACTATGACCAGGCGCACGCGGTGATCGGCAAAGGCGACGGCCTGGAGATCGTTAACGTATACCTTGATCCCGGCGTGTTCCCGTTGCCTCTGCTGACCCCGGACCTAAGTTGGGTTCTGCCGATAGTCGTCCCGCTGCATCCGGAGTTCCGCAATCGACAGAACCGCGTCGTATCTTTCATGCTCGCGGATGTGCAAACGCCCGTGACGCTTCTGCGGTGTCTGGAGCGCGAGTTGATGACTCAGCCGCCGGGGTACTGCCAGGCAATCCAGAACTATATGACGCTCTTCCTCATGGAATGCTGCCGGCAGTACGTGCTTGCTCATCCCCAAGACGCCGACGAAGGGCTATCCTCGCCTGGTCTCGCTTCGGCCGGCATGGAACGCGTGCGGCGATACCTCGACTCGAAGTTCTCCGAGCCGCTTACCCTGGGCGGCCTTGCTGCCTGGGCCGGATGCAACCCCGCACATCTGTGCCGGTCCTTCAAAGCCTACACCGGCAGAAGCGTTTTTGGGTATCTCAAGCAGCGACGTGTTGAGCGGGCCATGCTGCTGCTGCGTTCGACGCCGGACAAGGTGCTTTCCGTCGCCATGCAAAGCGGCTTTGCCGACCTGTCGCACTTCAACCGCACCTTCCGCGACGTCATCGGCCTTAGCCCGCGCGCCTATCGCGACAAATGGCGGATATCCAACGGCAACCGCCGCCG